>PWKH01000009.1 GCA_003559765.1 Spirochaetaceae bacterium | reverse complement strand
CCTTCCAGCACAGTAAAGTTCAGCCGGGCGTCAACACCGAAGCTGAAATCTTCCGGAAACTCAAAATCTTCAAATGCGTCGCTGTCCAGCGTGGTGTTGTACATCATAGCCGGACCTATTCTGAACCCCAGCAGGGTGGAACCAAAAGCTGCAGCAGGCACAATCATCATTGCTGCCAGCATTATCACTATTACCTTTTTACTCATACTGTTCTTCCTCCTCGAACAATCAATTGAAAATAAAACAGTCTATATGCTGTTATTTCCTTTCTATTAAGTTAAATGAACAATCAACGGAAAAGTTACACTTTTATTCTAGTTTATCACTAAAGAATGCGCAACAATTTTCTTTTTTTCTCTAGCCTCCGGGACGTGATCCCGGTATCCTGGGCATATGAAAACCGGTATTCTTGCGGCTGCTGCACTGGCCGCTGCACTGCTTACCTCCGGCTGTTATCTGCTGCAGCAGGGCACCACCTTAGTCCGCCACCAGATACAGGCGCGGGCGACTGAACGTCTCCTGGCAGACGACGACATCTCTCACGACACCCGGGAGTTTTTTCAGCTTGTTGAAGAAATCCTTGCTTTTTCCAGGGATGAATTTGATCTTGCTGATACAAAAAACTACACCACCTATGTGGAACTCGACCGGAACTATCTTGCTGCGGTGGTGAGCGCAGCCGAGGAGCTGTCCTTCACTCAGCATATCTGGAGCTTTCCCATCGTCGGGGACGTGCCCTATAAGGGGTTCTACAATCCCGAGGACGCCCGCCGGGAAGCGAAGAACCTGAAGGAGCAGGGGTATGACACCTGGATCAGTCCCGTGACCGCCTTCAGCACCCTCGGCTACTTCCGGGATCCGCTGTACTCCTTTATGAAGGGCTACAGCACCTACCGTCTCGCCGATCTCATCATCCATGAGCAGACCCATGCTACTATCTGGGTCCGGGACCAGGCGCGGTTCAACGAAGAAATTGCCACCTTCATTGGAAACCGCGGAGCCGAGCTGTTTGTGAAAAAGCGCTACGGAGAGGACTCTCCCCAGTACCGGGAGATCTTCGACCGAAGGGCAGACCGCAGACAGTTCATCGAAGACATGAACCGGCTGAAACGGCAGCTTGAGCAGCTCTACGCCGGCCCCCTGGATGATGAAGCTAAGCGCAGGGAGAAACAGCTGATCATCACGGAGTTTCAGGAGGATTTCGCCGGAAGCTACGAACAGCGGTATCTCACCGGACAGTATGCGGGGATTGCTGAAATCGGACTGAACAATGCGTATATCAGTATCAGCAGCTATTACCACAGCGAGGACGATATCTATGACCGGTTTTATGCATTTGCCGGAGAAGATCCGGCGGTAATGATTGATCTGCTCAAGCCCCTGGACGGCTCCAGGGAGGATCCCTATGCCTTTATGGAGACGCTCATGAAGGAGGAGCCTCATCTCTGAGCTGCCATCTAATAATCTGCAGAGACTCGACTGACTCTGAACAGCAGCTGCATGCTTCTACTTGACAATACGGCATACTTCACTGCATGATTGCACATGGCAATCAGCGGTATATGGCTGTTCGCACTGTCGGCAGCTTTGTATGTAATTCTCATCATCTATGCAGCCCTGAGGCTTCGACCGACCGCCGCCGCACGCTCCTTCCGCCTGCTGATGGCGCTTTCCCTTGTGTGGACCTGCTTCACCCTGCTGGAATACACAGTCTCAGATCCAAAGCTGATGCTCTTTGCCGTCCGGGGACAGCTCACTGCTATTACCCTGCTGCCGGTTTCCTTCATACATTTCGTCTGCTCCTATACGGAAAAGGAGCTGTCCTATCAGCGGCTTGGCCTGCTGCTGATTGTCCCGGTGATTACCAACATCCTTGTGTGGTTCGTGCCGATGCCGAACCTGTTATGGATGGAGCCGACTGTCCTGGAGACCAGAAATTCCCTGATCCATCACTTCGGCCCCTGGTTCTCCTACCTGCACACTCCCTACAACTACCTGGTAATTGTTGTTTCCCTGGTTATCCTTGCCCAAAGCGCCGCACGCAGGCAGAAGCTGTACCGCATGCAGACTGCCCTGATGATCTTTGCCTTCTCCCTCCCGCTGCTGATGAATATCTACTACACTGCCATTCTTCCCCGGATTCCCGAGTACAACTATACGACGGCAGTGTTCAGCCTGACGGGCCTGATTATCCTCTGGGACCTGCACACCTTCGAATTTCTCAATCTGCTTCCTGCCGCCAGGGAAAAGGTGGTGGAGTACATGCAGGACGGCGTCATCGTCCTTGATATGAACCACCGGATCATCGATATGAATCCCGCCGCAGTGCAGACCTTCACAGCTGCCAGCAGCTGCATCGGCAGAAATATGCAGGAGCTGCTTCCTGAAGCATGCGTTCAGGCATGCGAGCAGCTGGATCAAGAGAAGCGGAGAACTCAGGTTGAAGTAAGCGGCAGCACCTTTGACCTGCAGCTGTCTTACATGCGAAATGCCCGCAATGAAAAGCGGGGGATCATCCTGACGTTCCGGGACATCACCGAGCAGATCCAGCTCCACCAGCAGGTGCGCACCCTGAAAAACTTCGATCCCCTTACCGGACTGCTGAACCGGGGCAAGATGATAGAGCAGGGAGAACGGCTCTATCGGGAGAGCACGGTGCTGTCGATTCTGATGATGGATGTGGACAAATTTAAAATCATCAACGACACCTACGGCCAGGATACGGGCGATCAAGTGCTTGTCGAACTGGGGGCGTACTGCAAATCCCTGCTGAAAAAAACTCAGCTGCTCGGGCGCCTCGGCGGGGATGAGTTTGTAATCCTGCTTCCGGAATTCACCCTCTCCCAGGCGATGCCCCTGGCCGACCGGATCATCCACGGGCTTGAGTCCCGGGGGATCAGCACAGGCAGCCGGGACATCTCCGTCGGGCTGAGCATCGGAGCGGCTTCCTCCTCCCTGCTTGTGCATGAGCAGAATATCGGAGGGCTGTTCACCCTCGCCGCCCGTGCGCTCAATCAGGCAAAACAGCGGGGAAGAAACCAGGCGGTGTCAGCCGAAGCTGAGGGATTCTTCGGTTAACTCCAGCACTGCCGCGCATTCCACGTGGGATGTCTGGGGATAGAGATCCGCCCCGATGATCTCCTTCACGTGATACCCGCTCTTCATAAGCAATCCCAGATCCCTGGCGAAGGTGACCGGACTGCAGGATACGGAAATGATGCACTCAGGCTTCCACGACACAATCTGCTTGAGTGAAGCGGAGCTGAGTCCAGTCCGGGGCGGGTCCGTTACTAACAGGCTGACTGGTTCTTCCGGAAACGGCCGGCTCCAGCTTTCCGTCTTTACCGGATGAAAGGAAGTTTTCCGGAGATTTACCCGGGCATGGGCAAGACATCGCCGGTCAGACTCCACTGCAGCCACCCGGCGGAACCGGTCCTCCAGAAAGGCGGCAAAGGTGCCGATGCCGCTGTAGAGGTCTACCGCCAGGCCCCCTTCCCTGCTGCTGACCAGGTCGAGCAGAGGAGTCAGGGCTGCGGTGTTGGCCTGAAAGAACACATTTCCCTCCAGCTGATAGGTATGGCTCTCTGAGAAGCTGTTCTCCAGGGTGACCTGGCCGGTCTCATTGCCCCGGATCACTCCGGTATCGGAGGAGAATACGGGAGTTCGGCTGTCAAATCCCCGGGGAGGAGCGATCATGAACTCCTCCAGGGGTTCAGCAATGACCGGACAGCGCTCCAGGGCCACAGCCTCATGGGTGCCCCGGCGGAAAAACCCCAGTCTTCCGTCAGAAGCTTCCTTGAAGGTCACCCGCCGACGGGTCCTCCAGGGCGGACTGGGAGCGACCGGGACCGACTCCCGGACAATACCTGCAGTGCGCTTCAGGGCATCCAGGATAATCTGCTCCTTCAGCCGCAGCTGCGCTTCATACGATGCATGCTGGAAGTCGCAGCCGCCGCAGATCCCGTAGTATTTGCAGGGAGGATCCCGGCGGTCCGGTGAGGGAACATGGATTTTGGTAATTTCGGCGAAGGAAAAATCCTTCTTCTGCCGCACCATGCGGGCGCTGACCTCCTCTCCGGGAAGGGCCTGAGGAACAAAGACAACCTCTCCCAGATATCTTCCCAGGCCTATGCCGCCGGAGGCGGTCTTTTCAATCGTTATCCGAATTTCAGCTTCCAGAGTGCTTCCTCCCCTTCGAGACCATGATGTCCAGAATGATGTTGTCAGTCTCCTCCATGCCGGCCTTCCCGATGCGCACCAGGTTGGCAATGCTGCGCTCAACATCCGCTTCGTTGATCCCCGTGGCCCCGCAGGATTCCACAGAATCCAGGGCCAGCACCGCCGAGCGGAAGGACGCTTCCACCACCGTGGCGATTTTGAGGGCGCATCCGTCCTTAGCTCCGTCACAGATCATGCCGGTGAGATCGGCGATCATATACTGCACCGCAGCAAACACATGGGCCCGGCTGCCGCCCAGGAGCAGGACAATCCCCGCCGAAGCTCCGATTCCCGCAGTCAGGGCTCCGCAGAGGGCTGAAAGCCTGCCGAGGCCATGGCGTGCATGGACCGCAGTCAGATTGCTGAGCACCAGTGCCCGGTGGAGCTGCGTCTCATCTGCTCCGCTTTTCTCTGCCGCCGCCAGCACCGGCAGGGATACGGTGATGCCCTGGTTCCCGCTGCCGGAATTGGTCATCACCGGCAGAGTGCATCCTGCCATCCGGGCATCTGCGGCCGCGGAAGCCAGTTCCACCGCATAACTGATCATGGAATCCGCCATGATCCGCAGCTCCACGCTGCGCTGAACGGATTGCCCCACCTTCAGACCGTGCTCGCCGGAAAGTCCCTCCATTGCGGCCTGCTTATTCATCCTGGCGCCTTCGAGGAGGAATTCCACCTGCTTCAGATCAACTTCTGCGGCAAAATCAAAAATATCCGCCTGGGAGGCGGTGCGCATCTCCGGCTCCGGCCCTGTCTGGACACCTGCAGGCTCGTCCGTCAGCACCTCGCCGTCCTTCTCGATCCGGGTCACCCGGTCATGGGTGTGTTCAATCACCGTCCGGGCAGTATGCCCCCCCGCAGTAATCTTCGCCTCAATGGAGAGCGGCTCCGCCCCGGCAAACCGAGTGATCCCCACCGCCCCGGATTCCGCCAGCGTCTTTGCCCGGTTCTTTGCCTTCTCGGAGCACTGAGCCAGCACTTCAAGACCCGCATCCGGGTCACCGCCGAAATACCCCAGAGCGGCTGCAATGGGAATGCCCGCCATGCCGGTGCCGGGGATGCCTACACCCATGGCGTTCTTAATGATGTTTCTGCTGAGCACCAGTTCAATCCGGTCAAATCCGGTATCGGTATCATCCGGGAGACCGAGGACCTGCCGGCACACGGCGCAGGCAAGGGCAACGGCAGCAGGTTCGGTGCAGCCCACCGCCGGAGAAACCTCCTGCCTCAGCAGGCTGATGTACAAGCTGTCTCTGTCCATACCGGCGATTCTCCCCCGGGAGCAGCAGGGCTGTCAATATGATTTCTACTGAATCCCGTATTCCATGATCTTGTTGATCAGCGTCCTCCGGGAGATGCCCAGCTCCTCCGCAGCCCGGGTCCGGTTTCCCTCCCAGCGGTGCAGCGCCCTGAGGATGGTCTCCCGTTCGACATCCTTCAGGGACCAGCCGTCTCCTTCATCAAGGAGAGAGCGGCCTGTCTCCCGGGCGGATTTCTGATCGGTGTCGCTGAAGGTGACTCCCCGAAGTTCGAAATCATCGGGCTCCAGGATTCTGCGGTCGCTGAAAATCATGGCCCGTTCCAGGACGTTCTCCAGCTCCCGGACGTTTCCGGGAAAGCTGTAGATTCTCAGCCGCTCAATCCCCTGGGGTGATATCCCTTCGGTCTTCATGCCCATGGACCGGTTCAGCCGGTGAATGATGCCTCCGGCCAGCAGGGGAATGTCCTCCCGCCGCTCCCGAAGCGGCGGTATCTCGAGATGCACCACATTCAGCCGATAGAACAGGTCCTCCCGGAACCGCCCGCGGCGGACTTCCTCCTCCAGGTTTCTGTTGGTGGCGGCAATGATCCTCGCCTCAATCGGCATGGCCGTAGTGCCTCCGAGGCGGGCGACCCGCTTGTCCTGAAGCACCCGGAGAATCTTCACCTGGATGTTCAAAGGCATATCGCCGATCTCATCGAGAAACAGCGTCCCCCCGGTGGCCAGTTCGAACATCCCCGATTTTCTTGCCGCAGCTCCGGTGAAGGCCCCCTTCTCATAGCCGAAGAGCTCGCTTTCCAGCAGCTGTTCGGGCACCCCTCCGATGTTGATGGGAATAAAGGGGCCCTCCTTCTGGGGCGAATGGGTATGGATCTTCCGGGCAACCACCTCCTTGCCGGTTCCGCTTTCCCCGGTGATCAGCACCATTGCCTGGGTCGGAGCGATCCTGGTGATCACATCCTTGATCTTCATCATCCCCGGGGATTCCCCGATGAGCTCACCGAGGTCGTCGGCTTCGTCATACCTGCGGCGGGACTCCACCAGGTTCCGCATATGCTGGGATTCGATGAGCTGCTTGAGCTTCATGGACAGTTCCTCGGGATCGAAGGGCTTCACGATGTAGTCCTGGGCGCCCTCCTTCATGGCCTGCACAGCGTCACTGATATCCCCATGCGCTGATATCATGATGACGGGCATGCGGAATCCCTCCTGGCGCATCCAGGCAAGCAGGGTGAGCCCGTCCATGCCGGGCATTTTGAGATCCAGGATCACCGCATCAAAGTGATACTCCCGCAGCACCCGCTGGGCCGACAGGCCGTTCTCGGCGCCCTCGGCCTGAATGTCCTCAAGCTTCAGAAATTTCTTCACCAGGTCCCTGATGTTCTTCTCGTCGTCTACAATTAATACGTTCATCCTGTACCTCCCGGAAGTTTCACCACCGCCAGGGTCCCTCCCCCGTCACGGGAGTGGAGCCGCAGGGTTCCGTCGGCGGCCTCTATGAACCGCAGGGAAATGGCAAGCCCGATTCCCGACCCGTGGATCTTGGTGGTGTAGAAGGGATCAAAGAGCTTCTTCTCTTCTCCAAAGGGAATGCCCTCGCCCCGGTCTGCTACGGTCATGGTGACATGTCTGCTGCCTGCCACAATCCGGAGGGACCCCTTGGGATCTGCGCCGTCGCTGCGGCTCTCCAGGGCATTCTTGATCAGGTTCTCCATCACCGAGCGGAACCGCTCCCGGTCGATCACCACGTAGCAGGAGGAATGACCGGAGGCATCAAACTCGATTGCCTGGTCGAACCGTCCGATGAGCTCTCTGAGGAAGGGAAGCACCTTGATCTGCTCCGGCTCCCCCTGGGGATTGCGCAGAAACTCGCTGATCCGTCCGGTCAGATGATTCAGCCTGCCGATTTCATCTTCGATCACCCGAAGCTCGTCATGGTGCTCCGCCGGCAGGGTCTTGCGCAGGTAGGCGTTCTGGAGAGCAATGGCGCTGAGGGGATTCTTGATCTCATGGGTGAGGGTCCTGGCGGCCTCCCCGAGCCGGGCGAGCTGCTCCTGCTCGGCAAGACGTACCCGGTAGTTGAAGTTCCGCATATAGAGGTTCCAGATGCCCACGATGGTCATAACCACGAGGCACAAAGCGATGGTGTACCATACCACCGACGCAAGAAACTGCTCCCGGTACATCTCCCCCTCCATCCTGATGTACAGCGCCTCGGGAATGCGGATCCGGGTGCCCTCATCCAGCAGCCCCTGGGCGAAGCCGATGAAGGGTATGGTGAAGGCCATCTGGGCCCGCCGGATGAAGGAGATCGACTGATCCTGTTCATTGTAGTTCATGCTCCCGTCGGAAAGGGTCCCCTCCCGGGTGAGATCGATCCTGGGAGGGACTTCCCCCATGGTGAACTGGTTGGTCATCAGGTTGCCGTTCTGATCATAAATCCCGATGCCTAAAAGCGGGCTGTCCTCAAAGATGTTCTCAACCGCAGCGGGGTTCTGCCCCAGCTGCAGCAGGAAGTTGGAGAACACCTGTTCAGCCTGGTACTTCATGATCACCTGCTCCCGGCGGTTGTTGGTGATGAAGATGTAGGTGGTGAGTCCTGCGATCATCACAAACACCAGCACCAGCCCCATCAGGGCAAATTTGTTCTCCCGGGTCAGATGCGATAGTGATACAAGTTCCCTGATTTTCCTACTCATAATTCAGTGCCTCGATCGGGTCAAGTTTCGCCGCCTTCACTGCCGGATAGAGTCCGAAGAACCCCCCCACCGCCATGGAGAAGCCCGCGGCCAGGAAGTAGATGTTCACCATGGGATAGAAGCTCCAGTCAAAAAACCGCACCGCTGCTGAACTCAGTCCGATCCCTGCGGCTATTCCCAGGATACCCCCAACCAGGGTTAATGTCACCGCCTCGATGAGAAACTGAGTGAGAATCCGTCTCGGAGATGCCCCGATGGCCTTGCGGATGCCGATTTCCGTGGTCCGTTCGGCCACCGACACCAGCATGATGTTCATGATGCCGATGCCCCCCACCAGGAGGGAGATAGCTGCAATGCTTGCCAGGACCATGGAGAGGGTGTTGGTGATGCTGGAGGCCATGTCGGCGATGGTCGAGGGAGTGAAAATATAATAATGTCCGGAGCCGACCACCCGTTCCAGAAACTCATCAATCTCATCGGCCACGGCGAGGACATCCGCCCCCTCCTCGGTCCTGATGAGATAGCTTCTGACAAAATCGATGCTGGTCACCCGGTTGGCGTAGGTATTGTAGGGAATGTAGACATTCTGGTTGAACTGAATGTTGAAGCTGGAGGATTTCTCCTCCATGATGCCCGCCACCCGGAAGGTGCGGGCGGTGCCGCCGCGCATGATCCGGATGTATTCCCCTACTCCGCCGCCGTCGGGAAACAGGTCCTCCGCAGCCAGCGAGCCGAGCACCGCTACCTGACGGAATTCCTCATTGTCCATGTCGGAGAAGAAAGCCCCCTCCGCCGCCTGATAATCCATGGTCTCTGCATACTCGTCACTCACCCCCATGACAGTACCGTCGTAGGTGCGGTTCTGAAACCGGACGGTGGTATTGAACTGGTGAGTGGGGATGATCCGGTAAACCCCGGGAATTTCGGAGCGGATCCGATCAGCCATCTCCAGATCGAAGGTCCGCCGCACCTCCCGGTCCCGAGTCCGGGGGGACACCGATATGGTTTCAACCCCTGCCGCGGCGATATCTGCCTGGATGCTCTTCGACGCGCTCTCCCCGAGGTTGACGATGGTGATCACCGAGGCCACCCCGATGACGATGCCCAGCAGCGACAGGAGGGTGCGCAGCTTGCTGGTGACCATGGACTGGAGGGCCAGTTTGATGAATTCTGTGAACATCCCTAGGAATCCTCCACGATTTTTCCGTCCCGAAGATGGATGGTACGTCTGCAGCGGGAGGATACTTCAGGATCATGGGTCACCATGATCACGGTCTTCCCCCTGCTGTTGATGTCCTCGAACAGATCCATGATCTGCTCTCCGGTGACCGTATCCAGAGCACCGGTGGGCTCATCCGCCAGGATTATCGACGGATCGTTGACCAGCGCCCGGGCGATGGCGATCCGCTGCTTCTGGCCCCCCGACAGTTCGTTGGGCCGGTGCTTCATCCGGTCCCTGAGGCCGACAAGCTCCAGAGTGTGCTCGGCCAGCGCCCGGCGCTCCCGCAGGGGATAGCCTGCGTACATCAGGGGAGTCATGACGTTGTCCAGAGCATTGAGCTTCATCAGGAGATTGAACTGCTGGAAGACGAACCCGATCTTCGCATTCCTCAGGTAGGCAAGATCCTCCTCATCCAGTTCGGAGGTGTCCTCCCCCTCGATATAAATGGTGCCCTCGGAGGGCGAGTCCAGGCAGCCGATCAGATGCATCACCGTCGACTTTCCGGAGCCCGACGGCCCCATAACGGCGGTATACTCCCCCCGGGCAATGCGCATGGTTACGTCGTCCACCGCCTTGATCACGAAATCCCCCATGTAGTAGTACTTCCTGATCGACTCCAGGGCAATGACTGCCGGTTCCATAGGCTGCCTACCTCCGCATACCGGGGAAGGAGAATCCGCCGGAGGATCCGGCAGGGCTTCGGGGCTGCCGGATGATGACATCCCCCTCGCTCAAGTTCCCCGAGGTCAGCC
This sequence comes from Spirochaetaceae bacterium, assembly GCA_003559765.1. Lineage (GTDB taxonomy): Bacteria > Spirochaetota > Spirochaetia > PWKH01 > PWKH01 > PWKH01. Next base: position 62 of record PWKH01000009.1, on the reverse strand, counting down.
GCACCAGGCCGGCTTCGAAATACTGGGTCCGCACCTGAACAGACTCAACCTCGCCGTCGCTG
>PWKH01000163.1 GCA_003559765.1 Spirochaetaceae bacterium | reverse complement strand
ATCGGGTGGAGCAGGGGGATATCATCTTTACGATTGATCCATCAGTCCCCGGTCAGGAGTACGCCCTCCATCATGTGAAATCCTCCATCAGCGGAACAATCACCGAAGTCACTGCCCAGGAACATGACCGGATATCTCCCCAGCAGTACCTTGCCCAGATCAGCGATCTGGACAATCTGAAGCTCCACACCCGGATACCGGAATATTTCCTGGAGCAGATCGGCGAGCGCAGTAAAGCCTACCTGCGGTTTGAAGCCTTCCCGAACCGGGTGGTGGATGCCCGGTTTCATGAGCGGGACTACCGCATTATTCCCGCTACCCGGATGATCGGGGTCACCTTTGAGCCTCTGGATCAGCAGGACCTCATTCCGGGGATGTTCGCCCGGGTGTCGGTGGTGCTGCAGAGCCTTGAGTCGGTGACCGCAGTTCCCGAAACCTCAGCTGTCCTCTATCAGGGGGATCGGACGGTCTTCGTGATCAACGGGGACGGAACGGTGAGCCGGAGGATCATAGAAACCGGTCTTGAGACCGGCGGCTTTGTCGAGATCCTGTCGGGGGTCGAGGCAGGAGAGCTGGTGGTGACCGCCGGCCATTCAGGACTCACCGAAGGCACGGAAGTGCGGGTGATCGACTAACTGGAGTACAGTCTATGAAGATTTCTGAAACGGCGGTACGCCGCCCTGTTACGATAATCATGATCACGCTGCTGTTCATCGGTCTGGCGCTGTTTCTTATCCCGGGCCTTGCGGTAGACCTCTTTCCCTCGGTGGATTTCCCGACCGTAGTGGTAATGACCTCGTATCCCAATGCGAGCCCGTCGGTGGTGGAGAATTCAGTTACGGAGGTGCTGGAACGGCAGCTCTCGGGACTCAGCGGCCTTGACGATATGATATCCATATCATCTCAGGGCTCGAGTCTCATCCAGCTGAGCTTCCATTACGGAACGGATCTCGATGATGCGGTCAGCAGCATCCGGGATGCGGTGGACCGCTCCGCATGGCAGCTGCCCTCGGAGGCGGACAGCCCCACCATTTTCCGCTTCGACATCTCCATGATCCCCGTCATGCAGCTCCAGGTGCAGGGGGAGGGATACTCCCTCCATGAACTCCGCACCCTGTCGGAGGACACCATCCAGCCGAACCTCGAGCGGGTGCAGCATGTCGCCATGGTGGAAATCATGGGAGGGGAGGAGCAGATCGTTGAAGTGCAGGTGGACATGGACCGGATGATGTCCTTAGGCATCACCCTGGACTCCATCGCCTCACATCTGCGGGATGCCGACTACACCGTGGACTACGGCAGTCTTGAAGCCGGGGGAATGGTCTACAACCTCACCGCCGAGCGCTCCCTCAAGGACCTCCGGGAAATTGAGGAGCTGGTGGTGCGGCGCGTCGAGGATAACGGCATCACCTATCCCGTTCGGCTGGGAGAGATTGCCGAGGTCTCCTTCGCGGTGGAGGAGAGCTCCACCATCACCCGGATTAACGGAAACGAGGCGCTGTTTCTCAACCTGTCCAATGAGAGCGGTTCAAACCCGATGCAGGTATCCCAGGCGGTGCAGCAGCAGATAGCCGAAATCAATGAAATACTGCCGGGGAACGCCGAGGTGAGCGTGCTCTACGATACCACCACCCTGATTCAGGGGACGTTGGACCAGGTCTACCGCGCGGCGATACAGGGAATGCTGCTGGCGATGCTCGTGCTCTTTCTCTTTCTCAGGAACATCCGAAGCACCATCATCGTAGGACTGGCCATCCCCATATCGCTTCTGGTGACCCTGGCGGGGATGTACTTCATGGGGCTTACCCTGAACCTGATCACCCTCACCGGGCTCATTCTGGCGCTGGGGATGACCGTGGACAACTCCATCGTCATCCTGGAGAACATCTACAGCTACCGGGAGCGGGGAACGAAGCTGCGCAGCTCCTCCATCCTCGGCACCCGGGAGATGATCACCGCCATCACCGCATCCACCCTGACCACGATCTGCGTGTTCATTCCGCTGATGATCTGGAAGGATGATCTGGGAATCATGGGACAGCTCTTTGAGGATCTGGTGTTCACTGTGGTCATGGCCCTGCTGATCTCCCTGATCACCGCGGCGGCGGTGGTTCCGGCGCTGACGAGCAGGTTCATCCCGATCCATACCCGGACCCAGTACCCTCTGAAGAACCGGGTGCTCAAGCGGCTTGACGGCATGTCCGAAGCAGTCTTCCGGGCGGTTGAATCGGCCTATGTTAAACTGCTGGCGGTGGCCTTGCGGAACAAGGCACTGGTGCTGACCCTGACAGCGGTGCTGCTGATTGTATCCTTCATGCAGTTTGCCGCCATGGGACTTAACCTGCAGCCCGAGACGGTCACCGACGATTCAGTCTCCCTGTCGCTGACCATGCCCCCGGGAACCGCCTCCGGGCGGACCGAGGAGATCCTCGAGCAGATGAAGCAGGTGGTGGAGCAGGAGATCGAAGGATATGAGAACATTGTGGTCACCGTCGGCGGCGGCATGATGGGCATGGGCTTCGGAGGCGGCAGCAGCAATACCGGTGAGCTCCAGGTCTTCCTGCCGCCGTTGGGCGAGCAGGTGGAAACCGCCGGCGAGATACAGCGCATCCTTCGCCCGTATATCCATCAGTTTCCCGACGCGGAATTTGAATTCACCGCGGGGAGACAGATGGGCACCGGCTCTCCCATCCGCGTGGAACTGCTCTCGGACAGCCTTGAGGCCGCCGAGGAGACGGCCCTGCAGGTGCGGGACATCCTCAGCCGGGATGTACCCCAGGTGGTGGACCCGATCTCCTCCCAGGAACAGGGCGGTCCGGTCTACGATATCCGCCTGGAGGAGCAGCAGCTTGACACCTACTCAGTGAGCGCCCAGCAGGTGAACCATGAAGTGCGCAAGTATATGTCCGGTCTGACCGGCGGGGTGCTCAGTACCAACGGAGAGGACATCACCATTGAACTGAAGTATGCCGGGTACGCCGTCGACTCCCTGTCGGAGCTGAGGAACCTTCCGGTCCCGCTGATGAGCGGGGACGTCATCCCCCTGAAGGCGGTGGCATCGGTGGACCTCACCACAGGACCCCAGTCTATCCGCCGGGAAGATCAGCGGCGGATGATCAGCGTCACCGCCGGCCTTGCTGAGGGAGTTGCGGTTACCGAAGCTCAGAGCGCTGTTGAGCGGGCATTGAGCGATCAGCTGGTGCTTCCCGATAACGTGGAGCTCTCCTACGGCGGAGAGGCGATGGACATCCAGGCCTACGGCCAGGTGATGCTGATCATCATCATCGTGGCGATATTCATGGTCTTTGCAGTCATGGCGAGCCTCTTTGAGTCCCTCCGGGATCCGTTCATCATCTTCTTCTCCATACCGCTGCTGGTCATCGGAGTGGTGGGGGTCCATGTCCTTACCGGACAGCCCTTCAGCCTCTACTCGGCGGTGGGACTGGTGGTGCTGGCAGGCATCGTGGTGAACAACGGAATCGTGCTGGTGGACTACACCAACCTGCAGATGCGCCGGGGCGTGCCCCTGCGCAGGGCCTGTCTGGTCGCCGCAAAAAGCAGGATGCGTCCGATCCTGATGACCAGCCTCACCACCATCCTCAGCATGGTGCCTCTGGGATTCTTCCCCGGGGAGGGCATGGAGATGGTGCAGCCCATCGGGCAGACGATCATCGGCGGAATGGTGGTGAGCACCCTGATGACGCTGATTGTCACCCCGACGATCTTCATGACCATTCACCTGCCCAAGGAGAAGCGCAGGCTGAAAAAGCAGCAAAGCAGCGGGGACAGCCCCGTGATGGTCTAGGAGGGAAGGAATGCTGAAACGTTTGGAAATTATCGGAAATCTCTCCCTCGAGGAGGATATCCTTGAGGGATTTGCGGAAAAAAAGGTGGGGCGGCACCGCACCAGCATCATGCCGGTCCACGGAAACGGCCTCAGCGGTCCCTGCTACGGGGACCCGGTGTGGCCGGAGGAGAACTTCTATCTCCTGCTGTTTCTCCCCGAGGAGGACGTTCCGGTGGTCGAAGATATCATCAGATCGGTTCGCGAAACCCACCGGGGGACAGGCCTTGCCTGCTTCCTCAGCGAGTGCGATGTGAAGGAGTTTTGAGAGATGAAACACATGAGAAGCATGATCATAGTGATGAGCATATCGGTGCTTCTGCTTGCAGGATGCGCCACCGTCTCCCTTCCGGAAGCCGAGGAGAAGCAGCAGCCCTTTCCCGGCGGATACGGGGCAGGGAAGACCGAAGCAGCGCCTCAGACGCCTGCAGTGCAGCTGCCGCCGTGGCCGCCTGAAATCACCGAGGAGCCTTTGCAGGAGACGGCATCAGCTGATGAACCTGAAGCGCCTGCGGTTCCCGATGTCCCGAAGCCGCCGGTGCTCGCTTCACTCCCCGGACCTGAGGCCCCCGCTGCAGCTGAGGTTGAGCCTCCCGCCGCAGCGGCAGAGCCCGCGGTATCTGAGCCCCGGGAAACCGAAACTGATATCAGGACGGTCTACGGGGTGGAGGATGACACCGGAGACTTCCGGGCAGCGTGGATCGGTATTCCGGTGCTGCTGCTGCTTCTGGTGATCATCCTGGCGGAATTTGTCCGCTGGTCGGTCTGCCGCAAGCCGATGTTCGCCTGGGGAAGACATCCCTCCCGCCGTGAGCAGGAGGGGGAAGAGACTGTGCTGCAGGAAACTGAACCCCGGGAGCCCGGGAAGAACCGGTTCCTCCGGCGGGTCGACCGCATGCTTGATGCCATCTTTGCCGACATCGATGACGGGGAGGACGGCGAGGATATCTGAAGGAAAATACCGGTCCCCGTATAACGGGGACCTTCCTGCTATCTGCGGGGAATCCGGACGGTGCGCACCTGCTTCTTTTCGATGAGGCAGCACTGGTGGATCTTCCGGTTGCGGTAGTCCTTCGGGATGCTCTCCTCGGTAATGTCGGTCACCTTGAAGTACTTACTGATCTCCTCGTCGAGACTGAACTTCCGGTAGTTGGTGGAGAAGATCAGCGTCCCCTCGGGGGAGAGACGCTTCATGGCCAGCGTGATCAGGGCGGAGTGGTCGCGCTGGGCGTCCAGGGTCCCCGGAACATCCTTGGAATTGGAGAAGGTCGGAGGATCGAGGAATATCACGTCGAAGGTCTCGCTTGAGGCCTTCAGCCAGGTGAACACATCATTCTTGACGAAACGGTGATTCGGGGACTTAAGACTGTTGAGCAGCATGTTGTCCTGGGCCCACTCCAGATAGGTGTTCGACATATCAACGGTGACCGTGCCTTTTGCCCCGCCTGCGGCGGCATACACGGTGGCTGTGCCGGTATAGCCGAACAGGTTGAGGAACTGCTTCCCTCCGCACATCTCCCGGATCCGTTTGCGGATGATCCGGTGATCAAGGAAAATTCCAGTATCCAGGTAGTCGGTGAGATTGACGTAGAAGCTTAAATTGTCCTCATAGATGATCACCCGGGACTTTCTGGCGTCATGCTTGCCGTACTGATGCTTGCCCCGCTTTCGGGTCTTCACGAAGATGCTTCGCCGGTCAATGCCGGTGACCTTCTGTACCCCGTCGATCATTTCTTCAAGACGCCGTTCGGCATCCTGGGGATCAATGGTTTTGGGAGGGGCGTATTCCTGGAGATGGGCCCAGGTTCCCTCGTAGATGTCGATGGCAGCGGAGTATTCCGGCATGTCCGCATCGTAGAGGCGGTAGCTGGTGATTCCGTGCTCCTTGAGATACTTCCTGATGTTCCGCCAGTTCTTCATCAGCCGGTTGGCGAACATCTGCGCTCCCGGGGTCAGCTCCCGGGAGTCTCTGCTCTCCTGCTTTTCGGTAAGCCTCCTGCGGTCCGCTTCGTCGAAGATCTCGAACCGCCCCAGAATGCACTCAATGGAGCCGTTATGGAGGGTATTGGTGCGGGTAGGCTTCAGCCGAAGGCTTCCCAGCAGCTCCGGGTCCTGGGTGAACACCGAAACCCGCCATCCGGGGAAATGTCTCGTCAGCACTTTTCCGAACTGCTCATACAGCTGATTCAGATCAAGGTCCCGTCCGGAGCGCACTCCGTAGGGCATGTCGGTGACGATCATCCCGGGGGTGTGAAACGCCTCCAGGTCCTGCTCCCGGATGCGCACCGCATCCTTGAACTGCACCATGATCTTCCCCTTGAGTCCCGCATCGTCGATATTCTTCCTTGCCGCATCAAGGGCGTTGGGATTGTTGTCCCAGGCTGCGATCAGGGGGATGTTCCTGCTGTATTTCTGCCGGATCTCCTCGGCCTCCTTCAGCAGGGAGCGCCAGAGCACCGGATCGTGGCCCGCCCAGGAGAGAAAGCCGTAGCTGTCGCGGTGGTAGAGCCCCGGGGCGCTTTTTGTGGCGATCATGGCAGCCTCGATGGGAATGGCAGCGGACCCGCAGAATGGATCAAGCAGGGGGCCGGTTGAGCCCTCCCAGCCGGAGCGCATCAGAATTGCGGCAGCAAGATGCTCCTTCAGGGAGGCCTCCCCGGTATGGCGGCGGTAGCCCCGTTTATGGAGGCTCCCGCCGGAGAGATCAAGGGAGACCGAGGCCTCGGTTCCTTCAATATGGAGATGGATTCCGATATCCGGGTTCTTTGCATCAACATCAGGCCTGCTCCCGGTAAGCTCGCGCATCCGGTCAGCCACGGCATCCTTCACCACCAGCCCCACCGCATGGGTGTTGTTCACCCAGGAGGCGTTCTTGCTGGTGCAGCGCACGGCAATGGTGGAATGGGGATGGAGGTGCTCCTCCCAGGGGACGTCGGCGGCCATTGCAAAAATATCGCTGGTGCCTTCCGCCGTATCGGTGCGGTTGAGCTGCAGCAGCAGCCGGGAGGCGGTGCGGGACCAGAGACAGAAGCGGTAGCCCGTCTCAAGAGAGCCCCTGAAGGAGACTCCCCCGGTTTTTTCGGTAATATGGAGGGCTCCGCACTGTTCGGCTTCCCGGGCGGAGAGATCCGCCAGGTTGCCCTGGGTCTGGGCAAAATAGGTCAGCAGGTGATTCATTCTTCTTCCTTATAACAGATTCTCTAATTCTTCCTTGGTAAACTCATAGACTGACGAGCAGTTGAAGCAGCTGATTTGAAGCGGGAAGGGACCGTTTTCCCGGATATCCGCCCTGGTCTCCTCCTGCAGTGATGCAAGATATTTGCTGTAGTAGTCCTTGGTGCAGTGGCAGAAGAACTGGGCCGGACGGTCTGCCAGGATCTGAGCACGGGAAAAGGTTGATTCAATGAGGGCATGACGCCTGCCTCCCCTGGAGAAATAATCCCCGAGGGACGGGACGGACATGGCCTGTCCGCTTACCCGCTCCAGGGCATCCTCATCCGCTCCGGGGAGCGCCTGGATGAACATGCCCCCTGAACCGACGGCTTCTCCCTGCTTGTCGAACTGCACGCTCAGAAAAAAGAGGGTCCTGGTCTGTTCAGACTGGAAGAAATATTCCGCCAGGTCCTTGGCTACTGATCCGTGCTCCAGCATGATCTGGCCGCTGAAGGGCTGTTTGGCATCCTGGATGTACTTGGTCACCGTGAGAAATCCCGGGCCCATGTGGGGAGAGAGATCGAAGCTTTCCGGAGGCTTCTCCAGCGGTATCGGGTTGTGCTTCAGATATCCCCGGATATCGCCGTGGGCGCTTGCCTCTGCGGCAAGGCCTCCCATGGGACCGCCGCATTCAATATGCAGGGAGATGCGGTCATCTCCCTTGATCATGGAGGTCATCAGCCCGCAGGCAAGATATCCGTGGCCGAGGGCCAGGGTCTCCAGGATCCCTGTCTGATGGTTGCAGCGCATCTGATTGATCATCCGGGTCCCGTGGATCAATGTGCCTCGGACGGTTCCGTCCTCCAGGAGGAACACGGTGGTTCCGTCCCGCTCGATTTTCTCGAGCTGGGAGATCATTTTGTCACTTTCAATCGGCGCGGGAATCATCAGGGACCTGCTCCTTTTTTTCCGCCTCAACAAGCTTTATAAATTCCTTGCCCTCAATCACTTCTTTTTCAAGGAGCAATTGGGCAATTTTCTCAAGAACGGGTTTGTGCTCAGTCAGGATACTGAGCACTTTCTGGTACTCATTGTTCACGATTCGGGCTGTCTCGTCATCAATATATTGCTGAGTGGCTTCAGAGTATTCCCGAAGTCCCCTGCCGAAACCGGGGAAGTTATCATACTCTCCTCCTGAGGAACCCCCGGAGGGGAGCGATATATTTCGGTACTTGTCGCTCATGCCGAACTCGGTGATCATTCGTCTGACCATATCGCTGGATCGGCTGATGTCGTTGGAGGCCCCGGTGGAGATTTCCCCGAAGACCAGTTCCTCCGCAGCCCGTCCGCCTAAGAGCACATCGATCAAGTTCAGCAGTTCCGTCTGGGACATGAGAAAGCGGTCCTCCGTCGGCAGCTGCAGGGTGTAGCCCAGCGCTCCCATACCCCGGGGCACAATGGAGATTTTCGTGACCGGGTCTGATCCCTTGGTGAAATAGGCCGCCAGGGCGTGTCCGGTTTCGTGGTAGGCGATCTTTTCGCGTTCCCGGGGGTTCATTACCCGGTTTTTGCGCTTCAGGCCCGCAAAGGTCTTCTCGATCGCCTCGGAAAAATCCTCCTGGATCACCGCCTTGCGGCTTTCCCGGACGGCAAGCAGGGCCGCCTCATTGACGATATTCGCCAGGTCTGCTCCGGCAAGACCTGCGGTAGCCTGGGCGACCTTCCGCAGATCGACGCTGGAATCGGTCTTGATGTTTTTCGAATGGATTTTGAGAATCTGCTCCCGTCCGGTAAGATCGGGCTTGGGAATAAGCACCTGCCGGTCGAACCTGCCGGGCCGCAGCAGGGCGGGATCAAGGATTTCCGGCCGGTTGGTCGCCGCAATGATGATCACCCCGGACCTGGCGTCGAATCCGTCCATCTCCACCAGCAGCTGGTTCAGGGTCTGCTCCCGCTCGTCGTTTCCCCCGCCCATGCCTGACTGGCGGGTCTTGCCGATGGCGTCGAGCTCGTCGATGAAGATGATGCAGGGGGCTTTCTCCCGCGCCTGGCGATAGAGGTCCCGGACCCGGGCGGCCCCGACCCCGACGAACATCTCCACGAAGTCCGCTCCGCTCATCCGGAAAAAGGGAACCCCCGCTTCACCGGCAACCGCCCGGGCAAGAAGGGTCTTCCCCGTTCCCGGGGGCCCGACCAGAAGAACCCCCTTGGGGATTTTTCCTCCCACTTCGCTGTAGCGCTCCGGACGTTTGAGAAAGTCCACCACTTCCTCAAGCTCGTATTTGCTCTCATCCACTCCGGCGACATCATCAAAGCGTACCCCGGTATCGCCTTCGGCAACGATCTTCGCCTTGTTCTGCCCGAAGGCCATCACCCCCTGGCCTGATTTGTTCATCCGGTTGAACATATACCGCCAGAAGAGCACCAGCAGGATCAGCGGGAAGAACCAGCTGAGCATCACCGCAAAGAATCCCGGCTCCTGGGCCGGAACGGCATAATACTCAACCCCGTGCTCATCCAGCAGGGGAATGAAGCCGGGGTCATCCACCCGGTAGGTGGTATAACTCGGCACCGGCGCTTCCTGAGCAGGCAGGGTGTCATCTCTTTCTTCAGCCATCTGCTCCCTGGTCTTGATATACCCGACCAGTTCCTGCTCTCCGATCTCGACGCGGCGGATCTCCCCGTCTCTGATTTTCTCCTTGAAGACGTTGTAGTCAACCGGCTGCTTCACCTGAGGCTGGGCGAGCATATTGTTGATGACAAACAGAGCAAGCAGCACAATGATGAAGTACCAGAAGGAAAAATGATATTTTTTCCGGTTTTCCTTGCTGAAGATATCGTTTAAATGGATACCCGGCTCATCCTTTCGCTTTTTATCATTGCTGTCGGATTTTTTATCAAACATGTTTGCTTCGTGGGAATTGCGCTCTTTGTCGGGCATAGTAGATCCTCTCTCTGTATGCGCAGCTGCATACGTTTTTAATATACCGCCAGGCATGAGCAAATGTCAAAGTAAACCGCTTCAGAAGGGCCGCCGGCCTGGGGCCGACGGCCGAAGAGGAGACTTGTAAGGAGGAGTACCTCACGATTTCCAGTTAATATATATGCAGATATTCTGCTGTATATAGTGAAAGCTGTCAAGCTGCGAAGGGAAAAACTCCGATAATTGTACGAAGTTAATGAATTATTCATTTATTGAAGAAATATTCATGCACTTTCTCAGTGAAAGAGTAAAAACTCTGGAAAAACATATACACTTTTTCACCATTTCCCCGTATATTATGTTCCATGGGTAAGTATGTTCCTGAATTGCAGAAGGTTTTTATCGGGAATTTAAAACGGT
>PWKH01000144.1 GCA_003559765.1 Spirochaetaceae bacterium | reverse complement strand
GCCGATGCTCGACGGCTGCCGGTCGGTTCCCGACGGGGAGGTGACCATCGAGCAGCTCAAAGGCTGGAGAGGCGAGATGGAAGCGCTGCGCAGCAAGAAGCAGTGACAGAAACACTACACGCCGGGCGCATCAAAGGATGCGCCCGATTTATACCCATTGATCGTATGTCTGCAGAGCGCCAGCGGGTAGTCAGCCCTTCATTACCCCCAGCGGATGAAGCTTCACCAGCGGTTTGACCAGATCATGCTGGAGCTCGATCACTCGCTCAATATCCTTGTAAGCCATCGGAGCTTCCGACAAATCCCCATGCCATCCCTGAAACACGATATCGCCCATGGCTTTGTCAGCCGCTTTCTTCGTGAACTGCTTGTTTGCTTGTTTCCTGCTGATCACCCGGCCTGCCCCGTGGGAGCAGGACAAGAAGCTGTCGGGATTCCCTAACCCTTCAGCAATGTAGGAGGGAGTGCCCATGGATCCGGGTATCACGCAGATTTCTCCCTGGCTTGCCCTGGTCGCCCCCTTGCGGTGCACGTACACTGTTTTTCCAAAATGCACCTCTTCTGCGGCATAGTTATGATGAATGTCAATATGATCCAGTATCTGACGGGGTCCGGCAGCTTCGCAGAACGCCTGAAAAAACGCATCAAAGATGCAGCTCCGATTCGCCCGGGCAAACCGGAGGCAGTAGTTCATCACCGCAAGATATTCCCGCCCAAGATCGCTGTGCACCGGCAGCGGGGCAAGGTTGTATTCCCGGGGCACAAAACCCTCTGCATCATTGAGCTGCCTCGCCGCTTTGTTATAGGAATCCGCGGCCTTGTATCCATAGTTTCTGCTTCCTGAGTGGACCATCAGCCAGATATGCCCGTCGCTGCCCTGCTCAACACTGCAGAAATGGTTGCCTCCTCCCAGAGTGCCGATCTGACATTGTGCTGAGGAGAGCCCCTGCTTGAGCAGGGGGATATCAGGGACGTCGGCAAAGCCGGTCCAGGGTCTGGGAATCTTATGATGCTTGAATCCCGTGGGAATCATCTCGGCAGCCCGCTTGATCACCCGCTTGATATCCGCTTTCCGCATCCCTTCAGCATCGGTCCTGACCGCAGTTACCCCGCAGCCGATGTCGACACCGACGGCATTGGGAATGACCATCTCCTCGGCGGCGAGCACTCCTCCGATGGGCATCCCGAATCCCTGATGCACATCAGCCATCAGCGCGACGTGCCTCACCGCAAAGGGAAGACGGGAAAGATTCACTGCCTGTTTCAGGGCACCCGCTTCTAGGTCATCAGCCCAGCTGAGAATAGGCAGTCCTCCGAAGCTCAGCATTTCTTCCATCTCACTTACCTCTGTCCTACTTGTACCATGATCATCCTGATGGAGCAACCGACGGGTTTTTATAAAAAGATATGCATCAGATATTTCGCCGTTTACAGAATCGGTGTAGTATATACCCATTACAAGCAAAGGAGCGACCTATGATCCACTTTGGTAGAGTTCCAGTTCGAAGATCCTGCAGATGGATCCTGCTGGGAATGCTGGCTGTTTCCGTTCTCATTGGAGGACTCACTTCGTGTGCAACCACCTCCCCGGTCGAAGCTGCCCGGGAGGCATACAGCAGAGGAGATGACGCCCGGGCAATCCAGATGGCCCTGCAGGCCCTGGAGGAGGAGCCGGGTCTCCAGGATGCCCGGCAGGTGCTTTCAGAAGCGTGGAACCGTGCTGTATCCAGGCTGGAAACTGAAATCTCCCGGCGGGAAGCATCTGACTCTCCCTGGGAAGTTGGGGATGCAATTCCCCACTACAATCAGCTGATAGCTCTGCATCGGATGGTTGATACCGCGGGAAGAACTGAATTGAGTCCCGATCCCGAAGGCGTGCTGGAGCGGGGTCTTGCAACGCGGGATCAAGCGGCTGCCATGCATGTGCAGGCCGGCCGATCCCTGATGAGCCGGGGAACACGGGAAACTGCCCGGGAAGCTCTGGCCCATTTTCAGCAGGCAAAACAGCTGGAGACCAAAGCTGATATAGACAGAACCATGGAACGTGCCCGGGAGCTTGCCATGACGAGGCTGTTTGTATTTACCGCTGCGGATACTCATCACGTTCTCAACAGCAATCAAATCGTCCCGGTACTCGAATCGGTTCTGGGACAGCTTGATCTCGTGGAAATCGTCACGGTACCCGCCCGGTTTTCCGCTCCCATCGAAGATACCCATGGGGCTGAGGATTTTGCCAGAGGACACGGGGCAAACATGATGCTCCATGTTGCTCCTGTTACGAAAACAAACATAGGAATACACAGAGAAAAACGGCCGCTGCACCCCAGTGTTCAAGCAAACTGGGAGATTGAGACCGTTTCGCTGGAGGCATCTGCCAATTCCACCATCCGCTTTGTCCTCATTGATCTTGAAACCAATACGGTGACAGCAGAAGACATCTTTACCTTCGAAGACAGCACTACCGGCGGATTTTCCATATCGGCTATTCTGCACTCCGGGATGCAGGAGAACTTGCAGCTCGGAGATATGTCCTCCAGCCGCAGACTGCTCGTCAATCCTGCTGCATCGGGAACCGATGTGTGGCAGCTTTCAGCTCAGCTGAACCGCCATGAGCATCTCAACGTGCAGCACGATTTCACCCCAGGGATATCCCCGGCCAGGTACGGAACCCAAGCGCAGATTGATATCAGCAGGTATACGCACCCTTCCGAACTGGCAAGAATACAGGGGCTCAACGGCCACACCTTCTGGCTGTTTGATGTCATTCAGTTTGTCAGACCCAGTGACGGCTCCTCCACCTACCAAATGGTCTACAGCAGGGCTCTCGGCGAAGGTATTGACGGGAGTATCGCAACTGCAGCATATGACCGCCGGCTGTACCAGGACATCATCGCCTGGATGTCCAACCGGGACATTCGCCGGAATATGGAGGAGCAGTTCCTGAAAAATTACTACCTCCAGAGTCTGCCCAGGGCTGTAGCCGACGCTGCAGGCAAGCTGCTGTAGATTGACTGAGCACCCCAGTTCCCGCCTGTCCGGCGGGAACTGGATAGGGCATATGTTTTTATTGACAATATGACCTTTTATACTTTATAGTCATATGGTCAGGAGAATATCATGCCGAAAGTATTTGCCGACCGCAATCTAGTGAGGGAGTCGCTTGTAAGCGCCGGGAGGGAGCTCTTTGCCCGCTACGGCCTGAAGCGGACCAGCGTCCAGGACATCACGAGTAAGGCAGGGATCGCTAAAGGCACCTTCTACGCCTTTTTCAGCTCTAAGGAGCAGCTGTTTTTTGAAATCATGGAGCAGGAGGAGCAGTTCCGCGAAGAACTGCTCTCACGGCAGTATCAGGAAGCAGAAACTGCCCGGGAAGGGATCCGCACGATCATCAGTGAAGGGCTCCGCTTTGTCTCGGAAAACGAACTGCTCCAGCAGCTCTTTCAGGAAGATACCTATGCCGCCTTGATGCAGAAACTGACCAAGGAGGAGCTCAACCGGCACCGGAAACAGGACGAAGCGGATACCAGATCATTCATTGAACTGCTTCAGCAGCAGGGTCTGCTGATTGACCGCCCTCCGGAGCTCATCACCGGAGTGCTGCGCGCCTTGTTTCTCCTGACGCTGCATCAGAAAGAAATCGGGGAGCAGCAGTTCCCTGCAATTATGGAACTGCTTGCAGAACTGCTGGCCGACGGACTGACCACTGAAAAGGGGAAAACACCGTGATACACGTAACAGACCTGGAATACCGATACCCGAAAGCCGCTGATTCTGCGGTCCGCGGCATCAGTTTTGCTGTCCGGGAGGGGGAGATCTTTGGATTTCTGGGGCCCAGCGGTGCCGGAAAAAGCACCACCCAGAACATCGTCATCGGACTGCTTCAGGGATACCGAGGAAGCGCACAGGTCATGGGGAAGGAAATTTCGTCAATCAGCCGGAATTTCTACGAGGAAGTGGGAGTTGGGTTCGAGCTGCCCAATCTCTTTTCGAAATTCACCGCCCTGGAGAACCTGCAGTTCTTCGCCTCCCTCTACCGAAAAAAGACCCTGGACCCGATGATGCTCCTTGAGCGCCTCGGGCTCAAGGAGGACGCCCATATGGTGACGGCGGCATATTCTAAGGGGATGAAAACCCGGCTCAATTTCTGCCGAGCCCTGATTCATGATCCGAAACTGCTCTTTCTCGACGAGCCGACCACCGGTCTCGATCCAGTGAACGCCCACACCGTCAGAGAAATCATCCGGGAACTCAAGGAGCAGGGGAAAACAATATTTCTCACCACCCACAGCATGCTCACCGCCGACGCGCTCTGCGACCGGGTCGCCTTTATCCTGGACGGACGCATACCCCTGATTGACACCCCCCGGACATTAAAAATCCAGCGGGGAAAACAGACTGTTCATGTGGAATACCGGGAAGGGGGGATCCTCCGCCGCCGGGAATTTCCCCTGAAGGAGCTCTCAGCAGATCCCTCCTTTCTGAATCTGCTTACCATGCATGAAATTGAGACCATCCACACGCAGGAAGCCACCCTGGAGGACGTGTTTCTCTCAGTTACCGGGAGGACCCTGGCATGAGCATTCAGCGATTCATCCGCCTGCTCCGTCAGGATATCAGCTTTGAGCTGCGCCACGGCATGTACACCGTCTACGCTGTAGTCTGCCTGTGCTACGTGCTGCTGCTGCGCACCCTTCCCGAATCGGTCTCCGGCTGGGTGCTGGTGTGCATTCTCTTCACCGATCCAACGGTCCTGGGATTCTTTTTCATTGGAGGCATGATACTCCTGGAGCGCAGGCAGAACACCCTGGCCGCTGTGTTCTGCACCCCCGCATCAGTCGGCGAATACCTGGCGGCGAAATGTCTCTCCCTGTCCCTGCTGTCATTGGTCACCTCCGTCTTCATAGCCCTTGCCGGGTACGGCACTGCCTTGAACTGGGCGGTATTCATCCCGGCGGTGGTCCTTGCCTCAGTCTGGTGCACCCTCCTGAGCATTCCCTTTGCCGTGCAGACCGGATCCCTGAACGAGTATTTCATCACAGCCGGAGGCGTACTGATGGTGCTGTGCGTGCCGGTGGTCGACTTTATTCTGGAATTCGGATGGGCAGTATCCTGGATATTTCCGACCCAGGCGGTAGTCCTGCTGCTGAAAGGCACCGTGTTCACCATCACACCGGGAGAACTGGCCTACTCCATCATCTACCTGGCTGGGGCAGTTCTGGTCTCATGGCGCATTGCTGAACGGGCTGTTGAACGTCATATCGTACGCAACGCAGGAGGCGGATATGTTGCTTAGGCACCTGGCAGTGTTCTGCCTCGCCGACTCAAGAAACACCCTCAGGGATCCCATGCTCCAGGTAACCCTGGTCACTCCGTTCCTCCTGTTCGCAGTGCTGCGCTTCGGCCTTCCTCTGGCCGAAGAAGCCTTCGATCTCAATCTGCTTCCCCATCACTCCCTGATCATGGCCCTGGCGATGCTGCTGATGCCGCTGATGACGGGGATGGTAATCTCCTTTATCCTTCTGGATGAACTGGATGATCAGGTGCTCCAGGCAGTTGCCGTCACTCCGATATCGAAAAGCGGCTATCTTCAGGCAAAGATCATCCTGCCGGTGATCTACAGTTTCTGCATCTCCCTGCTCCTGCTGCAGTTCAGCGGGCTGGTCTCAGTGCCGCTGGCCGCTGCCGTGCCGGCGGTGATCATCTCGTCGCTCCTTGCTCCGGTGATCGCCCTGTTCATCAGCGCTTTTTCCCAGAACAAGGTGATCGGTCTGACCCTGTCAAAGGCATCGGGGATGCTGCTGCTCTTCCCGCTGGCGGCATATCTGCTGGATGATCCCTGGTCCTGGCTTATGGCCCCGGCCCCGACCTTCTGGCTCACCCGGATGTTTCTCGCCCTGGAGGAGTCCCTTCCGGCGGCTCTCGGATATGCATCGGCCGCTGCTGCCTTTCAGCTGCTGCTCATCAAGGTACTAGCAGCCAGGTTTGAGAACAAGACTGCCGGATAACTGGTATGCCGGATACTGAACGGAGACCTGACAAGCAGATCACCCCGTCGCTTCTTCCCCTGCTGACGGCGCCGCTCATGCTGCTTATCGCCCTCCTTCCCCTGGGATGGATCATCCGTCTGGGGATTTCCTCCTCGGTCATTGCCTGGGGCGCCTTCGCCTGGCTGGCGTCGGTTATGCTGAAGTTCGCCTGGGCGCTTCCGATGAACCAAAGAATTCTTTCCCGACTCAGCCGGGCTCTGCCGAGCAGATGGGCCGGGCCGGCTTCCTGGAGCTACATCGGTCTGCTCACCGGGGTGTTTGAGTGCGGATTTATAGCGCTGCTGGTACTGCAGACTCGCTCCCTGAGAACCGCTAGCTGGCAGGAAGCCCTTGCCTTCGGGATCAGTTTCGGCAGCACCGAAGCCGGAGTGCTGGGACTGCATCTGCTCATCTGGGATATCCGTCGGTATCTCCGCCCCGGGAACATCTCTGAGGAAGAAGCCCGTCACTGGGAGCCGTCAGTGAACACCCTGTTTGGATTGCCGATTCCCGCTGTGGAACGGGCGGCGGCGACCATCATCCACCTCATCACCTCCCTGCTGATTTTCCAGGGAATTCGCCATGGATCTGTTCTGTACTTCCTGCTGTCATTTCTCTTTAAAAGTTCAGTCGACGCATATGCCGGATGGCTGCACTTGGAGCAGCAGATTACTTCCGTCACCGACAGCAGAACACTGTGGAAATTCGAACTGCCCTTCATCATCCTGGGGATTATCAGCATCCCGATCATCGGGCTGATCCGGTTTTCCTGGTAAAAACTGCCCTGCTGTGATACATTCTCCACTATGAAGCTTCTCAAGGCGGCGCTCCTCCTGATGCTGGCTGCATCAGCCGGCGGTCTTTCAGCCCATGACCTTCCCCTGATGTTCCAGGAGCGGTATCTTCATGTCACTGGAGCACTCAGTTCCGATGCCCCCCGGATTACGGATCCGGGCATCTCCGCCTTCTCCGGGGACTTCCCCCTGGTGATCCATGCAGGCAATCAGGACCGCTCGGTATATTCAGGGGTGCCTCTGTTCATCCCGGCCTTTATCTCATTCGGCCGGACAAACCAGATCGGCTACTATGACGCCTACCGGAGCAGCACCCCGATCTCTCTGCTTTCTGCCGGCTGGAGAACCCCGGGGATGGAGAAGCTTGCAGGACCCTTTCTCTCCTGGGGATGGAGACACGGCAGTCTCACCGGAGGAGCCTCCTATCATGTGTTTGAACAGGTTCCGGCCGCTTATCTCGGAGCCTCCTTCCATTACGGAGGAGCTGCCCTGGAGCTCTCCACCGAAGGGATCGCCGCTTCGCTCAATCTGCGCACCGGCGGTCACTGGGGCATTACCGCCTCCCTCTCGAAGCCCTGGGAGGGAACGACCCGGATATCCCTCGGGTTCGGCGTATCCCGGAGGGAGCATGCCTCCGATGCTCTGGAAGAGTTTCAGTGGGATATGCGCCTCGCCCACCGGGGTTCCCTGGAGCATGCCCCGGAGAACACCATGGCGGCCTTCACCTACGCCCTGAAGCAGCCGAGGTTTACCGGGATTGAGCTTGATGTGCAGCGAACCCGAGACGGAGAATTTGTGGTGATCCATGATCCGGTGCTGATCCGCTATACCGGAGAGATGAAGTTCATTTCCCAGCTGACCTATGAAGAGCTGAAAACCCGTGATCTGGGAGCCTGGATCGGAGAGGAATTCTCCGAAGAGCGGATCGTGCACCTGAGCGAACTGGCGTCTCTTGCCAACAAACATCCGGATGTATACTGGCTGATTGAGCTCAAGAGCTACCAGTGGAGCGAGGAGGATGTAACCGACTTTCTCGCAGCGTGCGATGAGCTCTTTGCATACCCCCGGAGCATCTTCTTCATCACCCTGAACCACCGCCTGCTTGAAATCATGCAGCGCCATACCGAGCGTCCGGTGGGCCTGCAGTTAGACAGCAGGAGGTTCATGCTGTTTCTCAGCGATCACCTGCCGCCGGTAAGCAGCCGGGAATTCCAAAGGGCCGTGGGAGATCAGGCGGATTTTTTCACGATCATCTCCTCTAAGTACAGCCGGATGGATGCTGTTACCGAAGCCGCGGACTCCCTGGGGATCCCTGCTGTGCTGTGGGACTTTCATGACGATATGTACGGCTACATCCCCCAAAAGCTGAAGGACTATCCCCTGGGACTTCCGAAGATGGAGGAAGGAAGGCTGTTCCCCTCAGCGTCCCAGGAGAACTGAGACGATCTCCTGCTCTGCTGCAGTCAGGGCAGAATCCGTCAGGGACCGCTGCTTTCTCCTGCCGGGCACGGGAATGCGCGTCAGCTCCCGGGCGGGAGCCTTGGAAAAGACTGCTACGGAGTCTGCCACCAGCAGGGCCTCCTGGATATCATGGGTGACGAAAACCGCGGTCTTCGGATCCTCCTCCCACAGGGAAGTGAAGGCCTCAACCAGAGAGATTTTGAGATCCAGATCCAAGGCCTGGAAGGGCTCGTCCATCAGCAGCATCCGGGAGGGGCAGGCAAAGGCCCTGGCAATGGAAGCCCGCTGCCGCATCCCGCCGGAGAGCTCATGGGGATAGGCCTGAGCGAATTCCTGCAGTCCCACCAGAGCAAGATAATGATCCACCGATTCCCGGCGCCGGGCCGCATCGGCAATGTGATGCTCCAGTACGATGCTGATATTCCGCTCCACGGTTCTCCAGGGAAGCAGCCGGGGCTCCTGAAACAGATAACTGATCGTCCCGGGCATTCCTTCGATGCTCCCGCTGTCAGGAACAACGAATCCTGCCAGGATATTCAGCAGAGTGGTCTTGCCGCAGCCCGAAGGTCCCAGAACAGCGGTAATCTCCTGATCGGGCAGCTGCATGGAAAAGTCCCGAAAGACCTCAACTCTGCTGCCGGAGGAGAAAAAGTGCTTATACAGCCCCTGAATGTGCATGGAGCCTCCTTCTGCGCTTGTAGGGCTGCAGCAGCCCGGCGAGCAGATCAAAGAGCAGCTCACTGGCCGCACTGAGCAGAATTGCCGCCAGGGTCCAGGCAAGGACCTGGGTCGTATCAAGGTTGATCTGGGCAAACTGCATGCTCGATCCGATGCCGTGGCGGGGTACCGTCAGCACTTCAGCGGCGACCACCACCTTCCAGGTCAGCCCGAGCGCGGAGCGTGCACCGGAGAGCAGAAACGGGGTAATTGACGGCAGGATGATATGGAAGAACCG
This sequence comes from Spirochaetaceae bacterium, assembly GCA_003559765.1. Classification (GTDB taxonomy): domain Bacteria; phylum Spirochaetota; class Spirochaetia; order PWKH01; family PWKH01; genus PWKH01. Next base: position 1,195 of record PWKH01000144.1, on the reverse strand, counting down.
CTGCCGGAAACTGAACCGGTAGATCCTGGCCATCTCCAGCAGCTGGTTCGGCACCTCCCGCACTCCGATCATCACATTCTGGGTGACCACTGGAAAGGCCATAAGAAACCCGGCAAACACCGGGACAGTCCCGGACCGGAACCAGATAAAGGCCAGCAGAATGATCGACATGACCGGGGTTGCCTTCACCACCGACAAAAGCGGCCGGAAAAGGGCCTCAACAGCGGGGATGCCCCCGGCTGCAATACCCAGGACACCTCCAATCAGCAGCGAAAGGAGAAATCCCTCAATTCCCCGCCTCACCGTCGCCTGCAGGGCGAGATAGAACTGAGGCCTCGAAAGAAAGGCGGCAAACTCGCCGATCACCCGCCGCGGCGACGGCAGGATAATGTCGCTTACGAAGAGCGAAGCAATCCCCCAGAGCGCGATGAGCGCCGCAGAAGAGAGCAGCACCACCGCAAATCTGCGGGATCTAGCGGATAAAGTAAAACCGGTCATCCGGCAGCGCTCCTCCTACCGAGGAGGGATCAAATCCCATAAGCACCTGCAGAAAATCCTCAACAGCCTGCCGGGAATCATCCATAGGCAGAAAGGTCAGCGCACTGCTGGGAATGGCCGGTTCAGCCATGGCAGCTGCAAGAATTCCGAACTCCTCGATTACCAGAGCAGCCTCCCGGGGATGCTCCCGGGTCCAGTCGATGGAACCCCTGACTTCCGCCATAACCGCTTCGGCATGTTCGGGATACTGTTCGATCAGTTCATTGCTGATTACCAGCAGCGTCATGGGGTAGACCGTATCGGTATCAAAAATATCCTTCCATGCCTGCTGGTAGTCCAGAACCCGGCGGATTTCATCGCCCCCCTGCATGTCCGCCATGGTGGCGAAGGGCTCGGGAACAACGATGGAGGAGACCTGGCCTGCGATGAGCATCTGAGCAAGCTGGGGAGCACTGGTTACCGAGTAGTCAAGATCCACAGCTCCGGCAAGCCCCTGCTCCTCCAGAATAAACCGGGTCAGATAGTCCGGGGTTGCACCTCTGGCGGAGACGTGGACCGTTTTATCTTCCAAATCCTCCCATCGGGTAATTTCCCGGTCCCGGGAGAGCAGATGGATCATCCCCTCGCCGGTTACTGCCGCCGCAGCTATCTCCAGCCCGCGGTTGTAGATCACCGAGGCGAGGTTGACCGGCAGCAG
>PWKH01000066.1 GCA_003559765.1 Spirochaetaceae bacterium | reverse complement strand
GAAAGCTCAAGGGACTTGAGCACCATAATCTCTACTTTAAGGAGAACTGGAGCGAACATTTCGACACAATTTTCAAGTCCCCGTCATGGCCGAAGGATCCCTGCTTCTACCTCAGCTGCATCTCAAAGACCGACCCGTCCTCCGCTCCGGAGAACAGTGAGAACGTGTTTCTCCTGGTGCCGACAGCTCCGGGGCTCGAGGATGATGACGAAGCAAGGGAGTCATATCTTGACCATGTCCTCTCCCACGTGCATACAATCACCGGCGAGGATCTGACCCGGGATGCCGCAGTCAGGCGGGTGTACAGCCAGCGGGACTTCATCGGGGATTACCATGCCTTCAAGGGAACCGCCCTGGGACTCTCCCATACACTGAGACAGACTGCTGTCTTCCGTCCGGCAAACCGAAGCAGGCGATTGGAGAACCTCTTTTTCACCGGTCAGTATGTTCATCCCGGAGTTGGGGTTCCCATGGTGCTGATCGCATCCGAAATTACCGCAGGGGAGATTCGCAAAGTCTATGGTACATAAGCAGCATGAGCTGATTTTTCAGGCAGGAAGCAGAACCTACTACAACTCAGCCAGGTTCTTCCCCCGGCATGTTCGGGATGAGGTGTTCGTCCTCTACGGGTTCGTCAGGGTCGCGGACAATTTCGTCGATGCCCTGCCGCAGAATCCCCGGGGGTTCTATGAGTTCTGCCGGCTCTATCGGCAGGCCAGAGACCGTCAGATCCCAGCGGGGGATCATATCATCGATCCCTTTGTCCAGCTGGAGCAGAAACAGGGATTTGATCCGGCATGGACCGAGGCGTTTTTAGCGTCCATGGAGATGGACCTCACCAAGCAGACCTACGACACCCTGGAGGAGACCCTGGAATACATCTACGGCTCAGCAGAGGTGATCGGACTGTTCATGGCCGGGATCATGGGACTGCCTGAGGAATCCCGTCAGTCTGCGGCGCTGCTCGGCCGGGCAATGCAGTACATAAACTTTATCCGGGACATCGACGAGGACAACCGACTCGGCAGGCGCTATCTGCCTCTCACCGGCACATCTCTGAAGGACCTGAACCGGGAGACCGCCGAGGCCGACCGGGAAGCATTCAGCTCCTTCATCCGTCAGGAGACAGACCGCTACCGCCAGTGGCAGCAGGAAGCGGAGAAGGGCTATCGATTCATCCCTCGAAGGTACCGGATTCCCATCAAAACTGCAGCCGACATGTACCGCTGGACCGCCGAGACAATCGCACAGGATCCGCTGGTGGTCTATCGGCGGAAGGTGAAGCCGGCTCAGCCGAGGATCCTGCTGAAAGTCCTCAGCAATTCCCTGGGAGGTGCCTGATGACGGAGTATCCGGAATCAATGAAGCAGTTTGAGCGATGGGTAATCAGGCTTCTTCCAGTGTTCTATCTGGTCGGTCTCATCGGCCACGGGATTGAGGCGGCCTTTGAGCTGATGCTTGCACTGACCCCCTACACGATCCTCGGCACGGCAGTAATCGGGCTTGCTCCCTTTTTCATGCTTCGGCACACCCGGCTGCTGCTCTGGGCCGTGATCACCTTTGCAGCAACCCTCTTTCTGGAAATCCTGGGGGTAAAAACCGGCCTGGTCTTCGGCTCCTATCTCTACGGTGACACCCTGGGCTTTGAGGTGCTCGGGGTGCCCCTGCTGATCGGGATCAACTGGACGGTGATTATTCTGGGGTCGGTAAAGCTGGCAGAACAGGTCACCGAACGCCTTTTTTCGATCATGACGATCACCGCCCTGATCGCCGTGCTGTTCGACTACATTATGGAGCCGGTGGCCATGGCCCTGGACTACTGGAACTGGGAGGGAGGAGTCATACCACTGCAGAACTATGCAGCATGGGGAGTGATAGCCTTCATCTTCGCCGGAGTCTACAAACTGATGGATCTCCGCAATCCCTCATGGATTCCGACAGCAATTGTGATCGTCCAGGGGCTGTTCTTCCTCGGGCTCCGTATCCTGGTGATCTGATCACAGCAGCAGATACAGAACCAGAGCATAGCCCATCCCTGCAAGAATGCTGAGAAAGTTGACCATATCGTTGCTTATCCAGGAAATCCCCCGAAAAAGCTGCAGCGGCTCTCCCTGCGGTGAGGTGCTTCGCTCAGTAATCTGACCGTCATCGTCGATATAATGAGCCTGGAGGGCAGCGCCGAGGAAGCTGTCTGTCAGAGCCGAGCACACCCCCGCAAGTACTGCTATGCCGGTGAGCTGCACCGCAGAGGCAGTTACCGCTCCTTCTGTACCGATGCGGTTGAGAAAGAAGAACAGGCTTGTTCCCCCGGCCCCGGCAAGGGAGCAGAGAACTCCGAAGCCGGTGATTCCTCCGGAGAGCCCCCGTTCAACAGGCCTCCAGGTAAGAATTGAGACGGGCTGTTTCCTGCTGAGCATCCCGAGCTCGCCTGCCCAGGTGTCCGCAGCTGCTGATGTGAGAGCTGCGGCGGCAAGCAGAGCAAGCACTTCCGTTGCGAATATGCCGTAGCAGAGCAATGCCGCGGCAGCGGCTGACCCGTTGGCCAGCACCTGTGCCGCGTCCCTGCGGGATCCCTTCTGATGCAGGTGTTTCAGTCCCTGCTTCCG
>PWKH01000095.1 GCA_003559765.1 Spirochaetaceae bacterium | reverse complement strand
TTTTTCACACTATGCTTATAGTATTCATAGAGTTAAGGTGCTTTCATACGGTTGTCCTAGGAATATCCCCATGATATTTCATACCTTCTCATCAGCTGCTTCGACCACCTTGATCATATTGGTTTTTCCTGGGCTTCCTACGGGCACCCCGGCAGTTACCACTACCCTATCCCCTTGGTCAATAAGCCCCAGTTTCTGCAGGTGCTCCGGCGCGTAGGAGAGCAGCTCGTCAACGGTGGACAGCTCCCCAATGAGCACCGGATACACTCCCCAGGAAAGGGCAAGTCTGCGGACTGTCTCTGCAATGGGGCTGAAGCCGATGATCGGAACACCTGGTCGGAATTTTGAAATCAGCCGGGCGGTGCTTCCGGAGTGGGTAAAGCAGGCGATGCAGTTGGAGCGAATAGCCAGGGCAAGCTCCCTGGTCGCCAGTCCTACTGCCTCTGTGATGCTTTTCTTCCGGTTCTGCTCGATATCTTCACGGTTTAACCGCTGGTCGAGCACCAGCCGCTGGTATTCAATGCTCGATTCAGTATGCCTGATGATCCGCTTCATGATCTGCACTGCCTGCAGCGGGTTCACTCCGGCGGCAGTTTCTCCGGAAAGCATAAGGGCGCTTGATCCGTCCAGCACTGCATTGGCGACATCCGCCGCTTCTGCACGGGTCGGCCGCGGATTTGATATCATGGACTCAAGCATCTGGGTTGCCGTAATCACCGGAATTCCTGCCAGGTTGCAGGACCGGATAATCGATTTCTGGATGACCGGAACTTCCTCGGGGGAAGTCTCTACCCCGAGGTCTCCCCGGGCAATCATGACCGCGCTGGAGGCTTCAATGATACCCTGAATGTCATGAACTGCTTCGGGCTTCTCGATTTTTGCAATGACCGGTATTTCCCGGCCGTAGGTATCGAGCATGTACTGCTTGAGGTCCTGCACATCCTGAGCGCTTCTGACAAAGGAGAGGGCAACATATTCGAGGTTAAGAGCAAAGGCCAGATCAAGGTCAGCCTTATCCTTATCGGTAAAGGAGGCAAGCTGGTGCAGGGGAATGCCGGGAAGATTTACTCCCTTGCGCGGCTTGATGAGACCGCCGTCCCGGACGGTGGTCAGAATATCCCGTCCCGATATTTCCTGCACCTCCAGGGCAATGAGTCCGTCGTCAATGAGGATTCTGCAGTCAGGGTAGACCTCATCGTGGAGATAGGGATAGTCAATGCTGATACGCCCCTGCGTCCCGATGATCTGTTCAGTGGTGATCGTCAGCTTGTCGCCGGAGTTCACCTGCAGCTGGGGCACATCCAATGTGCCGATTCTGATTTTCGGCCCCTGCAGATCCTGGAATACTGCAGCGGGAATATCGAGTTCTTCAGATATCTTCCGGATCAGTGACGTGCTGCAGCGATGGTCCTCAGTCTTCCCGTGGCTGAAGTTCAGCCGGAATACCCGTACCCCCGCATGGAACATGTTCCTGATTGTCTGCTCATCCCGTGAGACAGGGCCGATGGTAGCGATGATTTTTGCTTTTGTCTGGTCTTTGATCATACCCCATCATATGATGACATCGCCCGGCAATCAATACGGGACACAGCAGAGATTAATTTAGCGACTGTGCAGACTGGGCAGTATGCTGCTGCGGTGCTGCCGGTATGAGCTGGGTGGTGGTATGTATTGCATCCTGGGAACATTCGATGAAGCAGATGATCTGCAGCAGCTCCTCCGCCTCCGGCTGTCCGAACAGCTGTGCTGGCTCAACCTGCAGGGCATCAATTATCTCTTCAAGGGTTTCTGCTGAGATAAACCGCTCGCCGCATTCAAGCCTGCTGATATGTTTCCATTCAACCCCGACGATTTCTGCAAGATTCTCCTGGCTCAGTCCGGCCTTATTTCTGGCCCGCTTCAAGCTCTCTCCAAACACCCGTCTAATATCCATACCCGATCCTTTGCAGTAAGTTGTTCCCCATTGTAACCCGGCTCATACCGGCTGTCGATTCATTTTTACCGGTGAACAGAGTGATGATTACACAGTGGTGCATGTATTGATCGATTATTTGCTGATAATGCAGCTGCATGCAGGTATCGAAAAAAAACTGAGACCTGGAATCTTGTTATTGTCTGTTGCACACCGCTTTCTCATTCCTGATGCGGGAGGCGTCTGCCGCAGTGGGGACAGAAGGTGAGTGCCTGCTTGTCCTCCCACTGCCTGCGGTTATCCTCAATTTCCTCAATAAACCCCGAACTGACAATGCCGGCAGGAAGGGCTATGATGCCGATGCCCAGCATAGCGATTACAGCACTGAGGAGTTTTCCCAGGACGGTTACGGGATATACATCTCCGTAACCGATTGTAGTGAGGGTGGCAACTCCCCGCCAGAACGCGGCAATAATATTGGGAAACTGATCCGGCTGCTGGATTTTTCTTTTTCTAAGACTGCTTTTCTTCTTCAGCATTAAGTGTAAATTTTGTAGAACGGGCAACTTCCATAATGCTATCTAGAGCCTGTCCCACAAGAGTAACCCATGATCAAGGAATAAATTAGAAGAAAAAAAATCCGTTAAGGGAGGCAAATTTGCTTCCCTTAACGGAAATAAATACGTTATAATCATCTAAACAC
>PWKH01000185.1 GCA_003559765.1 Spirochaetaceae bacterium | reverse complement strand
ATGAACAAACGGGAAACCCCCCTGCAGCTCAGCCAGGTGTCCGCCCAGGAAGGCATTTCGGAAAAATATCTCGGTCACATCGCCTCCCAGCTCCGGGTAGCGGGCATTGTGCAGTCGGAACGGGGGGCCCGGGGAGGATACTTCCTCACCCGCATCCCTGAAGAGATCACCATCCTGGAGGTGGTGGAGTGCCTCGAAGGGGGGCTTTCCCTGGTGGACTGCACCGAAGATCCTGTCGAGTGCGGCAGGGAGAGCGTCTGCGCTGCAAATGAAATCTGGCGCATCCTTTCAGAAAAGGTAAAAGAGACCCTGGCAGAACTCACCCTGGGGGATCTGGTGGCCATCCACCATCGCAAGACCAGGAATATGGACTTCATGATCTGACAGTCACAGCACTCCCAGCTGCATCATTACCTCTTTGAGCCGGCGCTGCGCTTCCGGGTGCAGCTCCGGATAGGGCTTTCGCGGCTTTCCCGCCGGAAGCCCGATCAGGTTCATGGCCGCCTTCAAGGCAATAGGGTTAGACAGCTGATACACCTCCCTGAACAGCGGCATATACTGCAGATACAGTTCACGAGTTCTGTGCACCTGTTCCATTGATTTCCATGGAGCAGCCATCTCCGCCATGACTTCAGGGATAACATTGCCGCTGATGTTTGCCGCCCCTTGGGCGCCGAGGGCAAGGGCCGAAGGGATGAGGGAGTACTGGGGATGATCGCAGACTAATACCGCCAGTCTGTCTCCGAGCCTCCGTTTCACCTCCGCTATCTGTTCATGGGAGGGGACTGCCTCCTTGTCTGCAATAAAGTGCTCATGCCGGCGGGCAAGGGTTTCAATCGTCTCCGGTCTCAGCATCACCCCGTTCCTTGCTGGGTTATTGTAGACTGCCGTCGGCAGGGTGACTGAAGCCATCACCTCATCAAGGTATTCCAGAGCGGCTGTCTGGGGGATGAGGGTGTAGGATGGTACGGTGAGCACGATCCCGTCTGCCCCTTCCTGCTGGGCAAACCTGGCGAATTCAACCGTTTCCCAGGTTGATGCAAAGGCCGCTCCGAAAAAAGCCGGGATTTTCTCGGCGGCGTACGCTGCTGTTCTGCGGAGAATATCCCTGCGTTCCTCGGCCGTAAGCAGGGTGACCTCGCCTGCGGATCCGCAGATCAGCAGGGCCGATGTGCCGTGCTCAATATGAAAATCTATAATACGTGCAAATGCGGCGAAATCCACGGTGCCCGATTCGTTGAAGGGTGTCGGGACTGCTGTCCATGATCCGGACGGTTTGTACATAGGAGGCTCCAAAAAAGTTCGTTTTATTCTTGACTAAAACTATAGGGATACTATAGTATAAATGCATTCAAGAGTCAAAGGAGTTTTGCTATGAAACGAACAATATTGCTGATAAGTATCATGCTTACGGTCATTGCCTCGGTCTCCGCACAGGGAAACAGGGAGGAAGCTGATGGCGGGGAGGGAATTCCCCGGTTTGTCACCATCGCTTCAGGCCCCTCCGGAGGCGGATGGTATATGCTCGGAGGAACGGTTGCAGATCTTATCTCCCGGGAATTTCCCCAGGCAAACGTCAATGTGACCACCGGGGGAGCCGTGGCCAATCCTTCAGTCGTCTCCCAGGGAAGGGCGGAGATCGGCCTCACCCAGGACAATCTGTACCATGAAGCACGCAAGGGGACGGGTCCCTTTGAGGAGACCGGGGAACTGACGAATATCTCCGGTGCGCTCTATTTCGCAGATATCTACATGAGCCAGTTCCTCGTGAGAAGCGGATTTGCACTGGAATCAATTGAACAGCTGAAGCAGGAGGAAATCCCGGTCAGACTGGTGACTTCCACCCGGGGAAGCTCTCCAGCAGGGGCCGCTGAACGGATGTTCGCTGAATACGGCATCACATTTGAAGATATTGAGTCCTGGGGCGGGCAGGTCGCCTATGTGTCCTACTCTGAGGCAAGCTCCCTGATAACTGACGGACATGCCGATGCTTATATCGGTCCGGTAGTTGCGGCAATTCAGGAACTCTCGGTAAGCCGGGACCTGAGGCTGCTGCCGATACGGGAGGATGTAGTAGACACCCTGGCAGAAACCTACCGCTACGGCAAGGTGGTGATTCCTGAAAACGAGTGGTATTTTGTGACCGAAGATACCGTAACTATGAGCGAGCCGGTCATCCTCTTTGTGAATGACAGCCTCAGCGATGAGTTCGTCTACCGGATGCTGAAGGCGATCGAGGCGCAGCCGGACCGGATCAGGAATGTCGGGACAACCTACCGGGACTTCTCAATTGAGCAGGGATCAGACATTCGAGGCGGTCCGCTGCATACCGGGGCTCAGCGGTTCTTTGAGGAGCGCTGATGAAGGGTGCATCCGTAATCCCCGCAAGTATCCTGAAGGGGCTCGTCGCAGTGCTTTCAGCGGTCTTCGTGCTGTTTCATCTGTACACCGCTGCAGCAGGCTCCTTCCCTGCCCATCTGCAGAGGACGGTGCACCTGGGATTTGTCCTGGTGATCGGGTTTCTGCTCGCGGCGCAGGCTGCAGAAAAGGCTCCGGCCCGTGCTGCCGGAGTGCTGGCCGCAGCCGCGGCTGCGGCGGCATTCATCTACCTGGCTTTGGAGACCGGCAGAATCTCCCAGCGACAGGTGCTCGTCTCGCCTCTGTCCTCCCTTGATATCGCCGCAGGAGCTGCGGTTCTGCTGCTGGTGCTGACTGCAGCGGTCAAAATGATCGGCAAGGCGATTGTTCTGCTGGTAGGTGCCTTCCTTGGATACGCCCTCGCCGGCCCGTTTATGCCCGGCAGGCTTGCCCACCGCGGGATCACCCTCCGGGAAATTTTTGACTATCAGGTCTTCAGTCTTGAAGGAATGTTCTCCTTTCCCCTCGGGGTGTCGGCAACCTATATTGCGATGTTCGTCATCTTCGGGACCCTGCTGGATGCAGGCGGTGCGGGAAAACTGATCATGGACCTGGGAACCATTGCTGCGGGAAGGTCCCGGGGAGGGCCTGCAAAAATTGCGGTAATTACCTCGGGGCTTTTCGGCATGATATCAGGCAGCGCGGCGGCGAACGTCTATGCTACGGGAACGCTCACCATCCCGATGATGAAGCGCATCGGATATAAGGCTGATACCGCCGCCGGGGTAGAGGCCGCCGCTTCAACCGGAGGGCAGCTGATGCCGCCGGTCATGGGTGCGGCCGCCTTTGTCATGGCGGACATTCTGGGGGTCCCGTATCTCACGGTGGTAACAGCGGCGGTGCTGCCTTCGATTATCTATTTTCTCACCATTGTGCTGGTCCTGGATTTTATTGCAGCGAAAAACGGCCTGACCGGCTTGCCCCGGGGGGATATCCCCTCTTTCAGGAGTGTGGTGCCGAGACTCTATCACCTGCTGCCGATCGGTGTGCTGGTTGCGGTGCTGCTGTCGGGGTACACCCCGTTCCGGGCGGCTCTCTTCGGAGTTGCAGCAGCCGCTGCAGTCTCGCTTGCTGCTCCCGGAAGAGGAACATTCATCAGAGGGATTCCGATGCTGTGCGTGACTGCGGCAAAGCGGATCTGCATGATCGCCACTGCCTGTGCAGCAGCGGGACTGGTGATCGGGGTGGTGATGATCACCGGGTTCGGCCTTGCCCTTTCGGGCTTGCTTCTGGGTATTTCTGAATCGAGCTTGGTGCTGACGCTGGTGCTGATTATGATCACCTGCATTGTCATGGGGATGGGCACCCCCACCACGGTGGCCTATATTATTACTGCGACCCTGGCGGCGCCGGTGCTGGTGCGGCTCGGGTATCCGCCGCTTTCTGCCCATCTGTTCGTGCTGTATTTCAGCGTGCTCTCCATGATCACCCCGCCGGTTGCCATCTCCGCATATGCGGCGGCTGACATTGCCGGGGTGCCGCCCATGCGGGCAGCCGCCAAGGCCTCCCTGTTCGGGCTGATTGCATTCTGCGTTCCCTTTCTGTTTCTGTATGACAGCGCACTGCTGATGCAGGGGACCTGGTATCAGGGGGTCTTCTCTTTTCTGGCAGCCGCGGCTGGGGCGTTGTTTATTGCAGCAGGGAGTACCGGCTGGCTGTTCAGTCCGCTGTCTCCGCTGCTCCGCGCGTTTATCCTGACAGCGGCATTCACTGCGCTCGTGCCCGCGCCGATGGTCCGGGTGCTCGGCATACTGCTCGGCGGTCTGGGGATCGCTTTGGTGTTTCTGCAGAGAAAAAAGGTGCACCGGCGCGGGAGTTCGCTCGTCAGCAGAAATTTCAGCCGATGAAATTATCCTCCCCTGGATTCTCTGCTGTGGCGACGTATCCAAGGGGTTGGATAATATGGGTGATTTTCCTATACTTATCATCAGCGAGAAAGCATATGGTTTGCGGATAATGGATTAATCGGGGACAGCAGAGATGCGGAAAAAAATCATGTTTCCTGTTGCCGATATTATCTTTGTATGATATTCTGAATATAATACTTTTCGCGGAGGTTATGTAATATGGCAAAAGGTGATTATAAGAGTCCGCTGCATCAGACAGCGATGACTACAAAAACAGATTTTTGGAATGATTCCTGCTCGATTGAGGAACTGGAATATGCAATCGCCCACGGAGCAGTCGGTGCAACCACCAACCCGGTGATTGTCGGCAATGTGCTGAAGAAGGAACTGCACCTCTGGGAAGGTCGGATCAGAGAGCTTGTGCAGGAAATGCCTGAAGCTACCGATGAGGACATCACCTGGAAGCTCAATGAAGAGATGGCGGTCAAGGCAGGGGAGCTGCTGCTGCCGGTATTTGAGCGGGAAAACGGGCTGAAAGGCCGGATTTCAATTCAGACCAATGCAAAATATTACCGGAACTGGAAGGCCATGACTGATCAGGCAGTTTACTTCAATTCCCTTGCGCCGAATATGCAGGTAAAAATGCCGGTTACCGAAGCCGGAGTAAAGGCTGTGGAGGAATCCACTGCACAGGGAGTCAGCATCAACGCTACGGTTTCCTTTACCGTACCCCAGGCAGTACAGGTGGCCGAGGCGGTGGAACGCGGACTCAAACGCCGCAGGGATGCCGGCCATGACACCAGTACCATGTCGCCTATATGCACCATCATGGTGGGACGGCTGGATGACTGGCTGAAGGTTGTCTACAACAAGGAAAAAATTACCACCGATCCCGGATACCTGGAATGGGCCGGAGTCGCCGCCTTCAAACGGGCATATGAAATATTCAATGAACGGGGGTACTCCACCAGACTGCTGGCTGCTGCCTACCGGAACCACTTTCAGTGGGCGGAGTTCATCGGCGGGGATGTAAGCATGACTATTCCCTACGGATGGCAGAAACGGTTCAACGCTTCCGATGTTGAGGTGGTGGATCGGATGGACAACCCCGTTGATCCGGTTATCCTCCAGGAACTTCAGAAAAAGTTCAAGGATTTCCGCAGAGCCTACGAGCCCGACGGGATGGAGCCGAAGGAATTTGATTTCTACGGAGCTACTTCAAGAACCCTGCGGTCCTTCATCAGCGGCTATGAAGAAACCTGCGGAGTCATCCGTGATATTATGCTGCCGAATCCGGATGCATAAGAACCGAGGTATTTCATGACGAAGGACCTGCCCTGTTACGGGTCAGGTCCTCTTTCAAATTATGTTAAACAGAGGTGGAAGATATGGAACAGAATTCAGCACAGGCCTATGTGGCTGCTTTAGTAGAACGAGCCCGAAAAGCCCAGAGCCAGATTGAGTTTGCAGATCAGAAAACCATTGATGATCTGTGCGCCCGGATCGCCTGGTCAGGGGCGCGGGAAGATTTTGCCAGAAAGATAGCAGAATTTGCAGTTGAGGAGACCGGCATGGGCCGGGTCGACAGCAAGTTCGGCAAAATGCGTACGAAAGTCCGGGGCGCCTACCGGGACACCGTCGGCAAGAAGACCGTGGGAGCAGTCGAGAAGGATGAAGTCAACGGGATTATGAAACTGGCAAAGCCCGTCGGAGTAATCGGAGCTCTGGCCCCGGTGACCAACTGTGAGGCAACCCCGTTCTGCAAGGCGATTCATGCAGTCAAGACACGCAATGCAATTATTTTAGCGCCGCATCCCCGAGCCAAGGGCACCAACAAAATGGCCGTTGAGCAGATCCGCAGCGTCCTGGCAAAACAGGGCATGCCGGAGGATCTGGTGATAGCTGTGGAAGAGGTTTCCGTTGAAATCAGCGGTGAACTGCTCAAACAGAGCGATCTGATTCTTGCAACCGGCGGACCGGGAATGGTGCAGGCTGCCTACAGCAGCGGCAAACCCTGTCAGGGAGTCGGAGCAGGGAATGCAGTCGTTATTGTTGATGAAACTGTAGACCTGGCTGATGCTGCAGATATGGTAATGCGCTCCAAAACCTTCGATCATGCCACCAGCTGCTCCACCGAGAACTCTCTGGCAGTAGCTGACAGCATTTATGACAAGTTCCTCGAAGAACTTGATAAAGCCGGCGGCTATATGTGCAGTGCGGAAGAGAAGGCGAAACTCCAGAAGGCGCTGTGGCCCGACGGCAAGGTCCTGAACCGGGAAATTGTAGCTCAGGAAGCCGGAAAGATTGCAGACATTGCCGGGATTGATCTTCCAGAAGGAAAGAGCTTCTTCCTGGTGGAGGAGAGCGGAGTCGGGGCGGAGTATCCCTTTTCCGGGGAAAAACTGTCCGTCGTAGCCGCTGTCTACCGGTGGAAGGAATATGATGAGGCGGTGGATCTGGTTAATCGGATCACGACGTATTCCGGAGCAGGCCATTCCTGCGGAATCCATTCGACTGACGAAGGGCGAATTGCGAAACTGGCAGAGAACGTCCGGGTTTCCAGAATCATGGTGCGCCAGCCCCAGTGCCTGGCAAACAGCGGCGCCTGGACTAACGGCATGCCTATGACCATGAGCCTCGGCTGCGGCACCTGGGGAGGCAACACCTCTTCCTCAAACATTACCTGGAGAGAACTGCTGAACTACACCTGGGTTTCGTACCCGATTCCTTCAACCGAACCAAGTGATGAAGAGCTCTTCGGAAAAGAGATCATGGAGGAAAAATAACGTGAACCACAAGGAATCAGTACAGCGCCATGAAAAGATGTACAAACAGATGCGCGACGGCGGCGGAGCAAAACGCCGGGAAGCGCAGCATGCAAAGGGGAAACTGGCTGCCCGGGAACGGCTTGATCTGCTGCTGGACGAAGGTTCCTTTATTGAACAGCAGCCCTATGCCGTGTCCCGGTCAACGGACTTCGGAATGGAGTCAAAACGGTTTCTCGGTGACGGAGTCGTCACCGGGACCGGGAAAATTGACGGACGGCAGGTCTGCCTGTTTGCTCAGGACTTCACCGTTCTCGGCGGAAGTCTCGGCGAGATGCATGCAGAGCGAATCGCCGACGCCCAGCGCCTGGCGCTGAAAACCGGAGTTCCCTTCATCCAGATTAACGATTCCGGGGGTGCCAGAATCCAGGAAGGGATTCATTCACTGGAAGGGTACGGGAAGATCTTTCACAACAACACCCGGGCTTCCGGGGTTATTCCCCAGATTTCGGTGATTCTCGGACCCTGCGCAGGCGGGGCGGTGTATTCCCCGGCAATTACCGATTTTGTGTTCATGGTCGACGGGGTCAGCAACATGTATATCACCGGGCCTGAGGTTATCAAAGCGGTAACCGGCGAGCAGATCGACCATGAAGGGCTCGGCGGGGCCGCGGTGCATACCGGCACCAGCGGCAATGCTCACTTCAAGTTTTCCTCGGAACAGGAGTGTCTGGAATTTCTTCCGAAATTTCTCTCCTATCTTCCTATGAACAACATGGAGGATCCGCCCTGGGTGGAGACAGACGATCCGGTGGACCGGAGCACTGAAGAACTGTCGGATTTGCTGCCTGCAGACGGCAAACGCCCCTATGATATGCGGGATGTGGCGGAAATGGTGTGCGATGAGGGAAGCTTCATTGAAATCCAGAGCGACTATGCCCAGAACCAGATAATCGGTCTGGCAAGACTGGGCGGACGTACCGTAGGCGTATTCGGCAGTCAGCCGTTTTTCAACGCAGGCACGCTGGATATTGATTCATCCGACAAAGTAGCCCGGTTCATCCGGTTCTGCGATAGCTTCAACATTCCCCTGATTTCTCTGGTGGACGTTCCGGGATACCTCCCGGGAGTAGGCCAGGAGCACGGCGGCGTCATCCGCCACGGAGCAAAAATTCTCTACGCTATTGCAGAGGCAACGGTGCCGAAAATATCCCTGATTGTAAGAAAGGCCTACGGCGGCGCATACATTGCCATGTCTTCAAAGGCCCTTGGGTATGACCGGGTTCTTGCGCTTCCCACAGCAGAAATTGCGGTGATGGGTGCTGAAGGTGCGGCAAACATTATCTTCCGGCAGGAGATAAACGAAGCAGAGGATCCTGAGAAAAAACGGGCCGAGAAGATTGAGGAATACCAGAAGGGTGTGATGAATCCCTTTATTGCCGCCGGATACGGCCTGATCGACGAGGTAGTCGGTTTTGCCAATGTGCGGCGTGAGCTGGTCCGTTCAGTGGAGATGCTGATCAGGAAGCATGATACCCTGCCGTGGAAGAAACACGGAAACATCCCGTTGTGAGGAGCCTATGAGTATCATAACATTGAGCTACACCCTGACCTCGGCGGTGATCGGCATCGGAATGGTGTTTGTCTTTCTCTGCGTGCTGCTGGCGCTGATGATGATACTGAACCGCATCGGTGAGCCGAAACCGGCCTCCGCGTCGGGAGCAGTAAAGGATTCCGCTGATACTGATGATGAACTGCCGGAGGCAGTTATCGCTGCAGCTGTACTGGCCCTCATGGATGACGGGGATGCCTGTCTGGCCTCGGTATGGCAGTCGGAAGGGGATGACTACAGCGCAAAGCGGTGGAAGGAACGGAAAGCTCTGGAATCATGGAGGAGAAGAAGATGAGCCAAACCTACGAGTTTACCTGTGACGGCAGAAAGTATGTGGTAACCGCCGAAAAACAGGATGATCAGATAGAAATCAGCTGGAACGGAAAAACCTATACGGTAGTAGTGGAAAGCTCCAGCGGAGGTGCGAAAAAGAAATCCGGGGGAGCGAAGCGGGATGCTGCTGCCAGGGGATCCTCCGGCGGGGGAGATCAGATTGCCGCACCCATGACCGGAGTGGTGAAATCCATGTCGGTTGGAGTTGGAGATTCCGTAAGCGCCGGACAGGTGGTAATGGTGATGGAGGCGATGAAAATGGACGTGGATGTTCAGAGTCCGCGGGACGGAAAGATCGCCGCGATCGCGGTAAACCCTGGGGACAGTGTGAACGCGAAGCAGTCATTAATGACCCTGGAGTGAAACATGGGAATACTTGCGTTACTTGAAGAATTCTTGCTGGGAACCGGGTTTGCCCTGATTACCTGGCGTGAAATGCTGATGCTTGCCGTTGGTTGTCTGCTGGTGTACCTGGGGATAGTGAAGAAGTACGAGCCCCTGCTGCTGGTTCCCATCGGCTTCAGCGCGGTCCTCGTGAACCTCTATCCTGCAATCAGTCAGGACGGAGGACTGCTGCATTATATCTATTTCGGCATTGAGGTGGGGCTGTTTCCCCCGCTGATATTCCTCGGCATCGGAGCGATGACCGATTTCGGGCCAATGCTGGCGAAGCCGCAGACCGTGCTCCTGGGAGCCGCAGCGCAGGTGGGAATTTTTCTCACGGTGATCGGATCCCGGATGCTGGGTTTCTCCTTTGCCGAAGCTGCCTCAATCGGCATCATCGGAGGGGCTGACGGACCGACGGCGGTGTATCTGACCTCCCAGCTGGCGGACCATCTGCTGGGTCCCATCGCAGTTGCCGCCTACAGCTATATGGCCCTGGTGCCGGTGATACAGCCGCCGATTATCCGTGCGCTCACTACGAAGAAGGAGCGTCGGATTGTCATGGAGGATGTGAAACCGGTATCAAAACGGGCTCGGATCCTGTTCCCGATCATTACCGTCGTGCTGGCATCACTGCTGGTGCCGGCGTCAACTCCCCTGGTGGGAATGCTGATGCTCGGTAACCTGTTCCGGGAATGCGGAGTGGTGGACCGGCTGTTCAAGACCGCCCAGAACGAGCTGATCAACATTGTGACCATCTTTCTCGGACTTGCAGTCGGCTCTAAAATGGGAGCTTCGGAGTTTCTCACCGTGGGCACCTTGATGATTATCATGCTGGGCGTGGTGGCCTTCGCCATCGGCACAGCCGCCGGTCTTCTGTTTGGTAAAATTATGTGCGTTGCATCCGGCGGAAAGATCAACCCGATGATCGGGGCAGCCGGCGTATCCGCAGTGCCGATGGCTGCCCGGGTGGTGCAGAAGGTCGGTCAGGAGGAGAATCCTGAAAACCATCTGCTCATGAACGCCATGGGACCGAACATCGCCGGAGTGCTCGGTTCGGCAATTGCTGCAGGCATGCTGCTGTTTCTCGCTGGAGGAGCACTCTAGTCTGCAGTACCGTGAATTGAATTCTTGCCCACAATATACGTTCGCAGCAGCAGGTATTTCGGTAT
>PWKH01000005.1 GCA_003559765.1 Spirochaetaceae bacterium | reverse complement strand
TCTGCTTTTCGGCCTGAGCGACGCTTCCCAGGTGGCCACCGGCTCGACCAGGCAGGCCGGCGACGAAGAAATGCTGCTGGTCACGGAGAGCGGCGAGGTCACGACAGCCAGAGCCATTGAACTGGCAAGACAGGCGGAAGATGAAATGGTGAGCGTCGTTTCCACCGGAGATATAGTTTTACAACATGAAGAAGGTTTCAATTTCGCCGGCGAGACGAAGGTCACCAACGCGAATCAGGCTGACATCTTCTTTGAATATTGGGATGCATGGCATATATTTTTGTGGTTTAACAACCGCCCCGGCGGCATGGGACAGTACCTGGGGGACGGGTCTATTGAAAATATCAATGAAGCGCCGTCCGGGGGTTATAATTTACTCGAGGTGCATATGCATGCCGAGGAGGGTATAATGCACGGGTTGTATGCCGTACGCACCTCGGAAGGCAATTACGCGGTGATTGAGATTGTCAATGTCGGCCGCGGCAACATACGGATCCGTTATAAATACCAGCCTGACGGCAGCCGTTTTTTCTGAGCTCTGGAACCGCCGGACGGCCCGGCGGTCAGTCCGCTTTTTCCAACATAAATATAAAGAAGGGTCAACGCAATAATGAATAAACAATTGCTTCTTTTCGCAAGTTCTTTTTTAGCATGTGTCACGGCCGCCTTCGGGCAGGCGCCGGAAGCGGAGGCGGAAGATGAACGAACGGAAATTGAATACCGCTTTTCTCTCGACCATGAATGGACCTACAACCGGGTCACCGGCCCCGGCCGGGGTATTTCCAGGCTCAATACCGGCTGGCATCATTTCAGCACTCTGAACGCCAACATGTTCGGCCAATGGCACGGGCTTGACATTGATCTGATGGCCGGAGTGAAGATAACCGACGACAGGACCAGGGATCCCAGGGACGTTTCTCTGGTGACCCTGCGCGGCAGTGTGGGGAATGACTATTTTTCACTCGCCCTGGGCGATGTTTTTGAAACCTTCTCACAGTATTCACTTTCGACCTCACTCAAAGGCGGCGCCCTGGAAGTAACGCCCTTCGGCTGGGGCGGCACCCGTATCGCCGCGGTTCACGGCATCGCCTATCCGCGGTGGGACAGCTTTCTGGATGATCCGGACACCGCGGCGCTGCGCCGTGAAATCAGCGGTCTCCATGTCAGTCAGCCGCTGTTTGAAAATCTGATGTCCGTCGGTGTGAGCTATGTTTACAGCGATGATTCGAGGCCGGTCTTTCCAACGGACCCGCTGCACCGGAACCAGGTCGCGGCGCTGGAGTATGACTGGGAAATTATCGAGGGCCTCAACCTGAACATGGAACTGGCCTACGCGGACACCTCCATACGTTCACGGAACGAGGTGAACGATGAGGAGGAAACCGAAAGGCGGGAAAGCAGCACCGACATCGCCCATCGGATCGAGCTTGTCGGGGACGGCGGCCCCAGCCGCGTGCAGCTGGAGCACGAGCGCATCGGCAGCGATTTCTGGACTTCGGGAGGAAACGCCGTCTCCGACCGCGAACGGTACCGGGCCCGCTGGCGTTACAGAATCAGCCGCGACATCACTATGACCACCGGCTATCTGTATTACCGCAACAACCTTGACGGCGAACTGGATACAACGACCCACAATCACCGGCCGGACCTGACCTTCACTTGGCGCCGTCTGTTCGACCGTCAGTTCGCCGTCGCCGATCTCCGTTATCGCCAGGACTGGTCGACGAACGTTGATCGCGACACCCTTAACCATTTTCTCACTGTCGGTTATCGCGACCGCCTGGGAGCGGTTGACATCGACACCAACCTGGGATACACAATCTTTAAAACCAAAGAAGACATCCGCAACGCCAAGGAATACACCTACAGCACCACCGTCAGCAGCCAGCATGAAATCGGGGAATTCATTCTTCGCCCCCAGATTCGCCTGGGCGGCTGGGTCGGGCGCAATGAGCTGGAGTCGGAAACCGATCTGACCAGGGAACACAGCGCCGGGCTGGGGGTGGAAGTTCCCGCCTGCAATCTGAACATGAACCTGCGGGCCGGACGCAGCCGGCTCAGCAAGGATGACCGCAGCGGCAATTCGACCAGAGATTTCGTCAGCCTGAATTCCTATTACCGGCCCAAGCCTCTGCAGAATTTCGGCCGCACAATGATTTCCATGAACCTGCGCTACAACGACATGGACTTCACCATGAGGGAGCGCAACTACTCAGAGTTCAGCTTCACCATGGGTTTGAATGTGGATTTCTGATCCGGGGACTGAAGAACAAAGATTCTGTCAAGTTCAACATGAAAAATAAGTTATAAACATACATTAACATTTGTGCCTCCCTTGTCTCGCACCTATTTCCACAAAATTTGGGATTGGAATTGTGACAAAAGAAAGGTTCAGCTATCAAATGAGAAGAAGATGAAAAGCACGTGGAATGAGGTGCGAGACAAGGAAACCGGCACACAAATATAGGCATTGCAGCGGCAAGACTCCCCGCATAGTCAGAAACAACTGATAACAAGATCTTTGTGAAAAAGAAAGCCTTCGCTTTCTTGCTAGAACTCTCTAACTAATTAAGGAGTAAAACCATGTTTCACAAAACAAATCTTCCGGTTTTCGCGGCGCTGTGTTTTACTTTGGCTTTTTCGCCAGGTGCGCGGGCCGACAATGACGAGGGCAGCCAAAGCAATGTGGCCAGAGCCGTTGATAATATTATCAGCAGTCTTCCCAGCGAGTTTACCGACGGGGTTGATTTAGGCGCGATGAGCCCGGAACAGCGTGTCAATTGGGTCATGAACAGCCTGGAAGAAAAGGTACAGGAAAAAATCACGGAAAAGGTTCAGGACGCCATAAAAGAGAAGTTGTGGGATTATGCCGAACAGGCGATTCGCGCCCAGGCTTTTATGGAAATCGGCGTGCCGCAAATAAGACACGCCTACGCCATGGGGGAAGAGTTCGACTGGACTTCGATCGAAGCCGAAATCGCCTCGCGAACTGATACTAATCTCAGGGCTCTCAGCGGCGCTATCCAGGTGGCGCAGATAGGATGGAACACAATTCAATCCTATCAGCAGGGAGATTTTCGTTCGGCGGCGCGAACCCTGGGCGGTGAAATTTCGCAATTGTTACTGCAGGCTTATATCCCGGGATTCGGCACTTTCATGCTCGGGGCGCAGGCGACGATATTTCTGGGCAACTATGTCCTTGATTACGCCACCGATACCGCCATTGAAGGAATGCTGAATAACCTTTACGGGATGAACTCGGATCCCGGAGCTTTCGCCGAGTGGCTGATCGATCAGTCGCCCGCTGACATCAGGAGGGATATCGATGCCAAGTTCGCCGACGGAATGGGCTTCGGTTACCTCTATCGCCACCAGGGAACGGATGCGGGTGAAGAAAAGATGAAAAGACGTTTGTTGGATGAACTTGTGGAGATTCGCGGGAGGTTGGCTCTGCAGCAAAGAGAACAGAAAAGAAGGGAAAGAGAGTTCCAGCGAGAGGTGGAAAGGTATTTACAGGATTACCGCCGGGCTGAAGCCGAACTCAAGGCGGCGGCGGCATCGGTTCGGCAGGAAGTTGAGAGCCAATTGCAGCCCGTTGAGGAATTGAGAGAGCAATTGACCTCTTTGAGAAAACGAGACGCTCAGGAAAAAGCCGAGGAAATCCAGAGAGATATAAGAGAAATGCGACGTGAAACGCGAACTGCTGTGCGAGAGGACAGACGGTCGGAGGAGAGCAGAATAAATTATGTCTCGATTCCCGTGGATTCTCTTATCGGCGAATTAAGAACCGTTGCTTCCCAGGTGACAAGCACGCCTTCGGGCTATAACCTGGAAGCAATCAACCGCATGAGGGACTCCTACCACAGCAGGCGCTCGGCGGCGCTTCGGCGAAGCGAGAGTTCGTTGCCCGGAACTGAGTGGAGGGAGGATACTAGGGATAAATTTCAACGAAAATACAAGCGTGAGCGCGAACTTTTGAGCCAAAGAGAGCGGGAGGTCGTCTTGGAGGCTCAGGAGAGGGCTGACCGCCTATCCGAATCAATTTCAGAAGAACTGGAACGGATCAATGAAGATATACGCCAGGCTCGTGAAGAACGCGACGCGGCGCTTCAGGCCTGGCGCCAAAAGGTCGAGCGGGAGCTTAATTTCCCAGACTGGTTCTTCAATCCACCCTCAGATTATATCAGCAGAGCCAGCCGGGAGGGCATTAGTTGGTCCACGCTCAGCCCTGATGGAACCCTTCATCCCTACCAAGCGGGAAGCCTTCATTCCGCACGCAACAGACTGAAAAATAATATAGAAGGAATTAGACAGGATCTCCACGAGTTTGACCGCCTTTCAAATGAACACAGGAGCATCCTTGAGAGTTACCGAAACCGCGTTTTGAATCTCCGGAATGTTTTTGAGTCACTTGTTCCGGAAGACTTGATCGTGTTCAGTGAAAGGAGACGGGACGCGCCTCGGGGTAAGGAGAGGTGGGGAATGTCAGAAGGAGCAATTGGAATCAGGGCGTCGCTGCTGGATGATGTAGGGACGCGGTTCCCTAGGGTCCATCTGATGAGGAATCAAGACCCCTCTCTCCCCAGCGTCGAACTTCAGGATGTTCTTAATGAAGAGATTGCTGAGATAGATAATCTCGCCAGACTCCGCAGGAACACATTGCGAAAGGTGCTGGCAGGAATGGAGAGCAATCTGCAGCGCATTCGGCCTTACGCGAACCGGGACCGCGCCATGGCCTCCATTGTCAGAATTTTCAATAATGTCTGGCCGGTTCTTTCCCGAACCAGGAATAGTATAGCCCCCTGGCAATTCCGTGAGAAGGATGGTGAACAATGCTATATCACTGTTTCGGCTTATCAATCTGACGGCGCTGAAGCTGTGGCCGAAATGGAAAAAAGGTGGAACGCTTCAAGGCGGTATGTGACAATAATGGCCGAACTTGTGGAAGAGTACGGCGACGGCCTTCAGTACAGAAGCAGAGTATTTTCCCCGAATTATTATATTCGATGGGTGGAGCGATTCCAGGCGCTGCCTGAAAGAATTGCCGGTTATAAGAAAAAAATGGAAGAAATAGAAACCTTGCGACCGGCGAAAATAAAAGAGATTGAAGACAAGCTGGAGAAATTCACCGTCGACATTGCATCCATCAAGGAGACCGGCACGCCAATGACTCATTTTGGCGGCCCTTCGCTGCTGCGTGCTGAAATGGAGCAGATTCTGAATATCAACATAAGGTGGGACCCGTACTGGAGGGCGTATACTGATGAACTTGAGCAATTGCGGGAGGATATGGAAACGAATCTTGAATTGGCCCGACAAAAGGCGGTGGCCCGCGTGGAAGAAAGAAGGCGCGCGGAGGAAGAAAGACGGCGTCGAGAGGAAGAGGAGAAACGTCGTCGAGAGGAAGAGGAGGAACGCCGCCGGGAAGAACGGCGCGTTGCCGAGCGCGAACGCCAGGAACGGTTAAATAAAGTGAAAGATTTTTATGAACGATTCGCCAGCAATTACAGTCGGCGGGACTTAACCGCCGTTATCAGTATGCTGGATTCAAACTGGAGCGCTGAAGACGGCAGCACCATCCTTGATCTCGAAGAGACTCTCGACAACTCGTTTCGGGTTTTTGACGAAGTGGAATGCCAAATCAGCAATATCCGGGTCACCAGCCATGAAGACAATGTTATTAGAGTGCAATATACAATCAACATTACCGGCCATATCTATCGCAACCGGATTCGCCACAAAGAGAATTCCCAGGTAACTGAGAAAGTTCACCTCGATAACGGCCGAACAGTCATCCTCAGCACCCTAGGCGGCCGATTCTGGTAGAGCTTATGTGAGACTTCGTGCTTTCAGGTTTCAGTGTTCAGGTGTCAGAAACCTGACACCAGAAACCATTCAACAAGTCTCTCCCTCGGGGTATCAGGCGCTTCGCGACTTCCGCCGCGCGCCCGCACCACCGCTGAAATTTAACAGGATCAGGTAAGAATTATATAACTGTCCATTGCCATGAAGGTTTGAGATGAGTAAAAAATTTTCATTTTATTTTCTGCTGGCCGCGCTGATGTCGGGAGTGTCTTTCGCCGGTTCTTCCTATCGCGAAATCAGGGACAATATCAATTTCCATGTGGATGGTATTCATGAGCGGGAAAAAGCAGTATCCCGCGCTCTGCGCGAGGCTCTTTCGGCGAACGTCGGAGAGTTCGAAAAGTGGCGGGCTCTTGACCGAGAGGTGCAGAATTACCTCAATACCGTTGACGGATCTACATCCGTCATAGATCAGCAGGTAAGGCGTCTGGTCGCCGAGAATCCCGGCCGCCCCCTGCCGTCCATCGAGATTTCAGATCCTTTCGCTCGCCATATCGGCCCGACCGAAGCCAGAATCCAAGAGATACGCCGAGCGGAACTTGAGGTTGACCAACGAATCGCCTACGGCGACAGAATTATCGCCGAGGTGGACGAGGCCATTATCAACGCCACTCAGGAGGCCGTCGGGGAAGTGGTAAAGGGTTTCCTGCCCGATGAAAGAGGTCTAGTCGGGGGAGGTTCTGTCGTTCTTTTCAGCGCTTATTTCGGACCGGCGGGCATCGCAACAGGAGTGCTGGCTGTCGGTATAACCTCAGTTGTCAACCAGTTTGTCGGCGTATACAACACTACTAGTTCCTTGACAGAACAAGAGAAAATTTTGAGTGATTTTCTGCGAGTTCTCCGTGAGAGACGTGATGCGTTGGAGTGGGTGAAGGAAAGCTATCAGCCGGCTCTACAGGAAATGCGGATGATCGAACACCAACTCAATATTTTTCGCGAGGCGGTGAACGAACGGCGAAATAATCTTGACAGAATGATTGAGGGCTGGCGGGAGAAGGTTGATAAGGCCGGGGAGGAAAAAAAACAGGAGGAGATGGAAGCATATCAGGAAGAAAGACAAACATCCTCCGCATTAGGCCCTAACCGTCAATATTATTTTTGGCGTGGAAGTTCTTATGGCAGCGGTCCTTTGGCAGTTCCAAGCGCCGACGAGGTAAGAAGAAGCGCCGACAGTATTCTCGCACCGGTTTTGAGCGCCTATGAAAGAGTGAGTAATGGAGGGGCGGAAATGGAGTTTTTTAACGAAGCTGTCAGAAATGCTCTATCCGAAGCGGACGCCCCCCAGCCTAACAACAGCAGGCACAGAGATTTGAGACGTAGTTTTAACAATAACAAAAGCACGGCCACCGCACGGACGCTCTTTAATTACGAACAAAACCTGCTCAAGCGTCGTGCAGTTCACGCCTCAGTCCTAGACGGTGCGCGTCGCCTCCGAGAGATGATACGGAAAAGAAAACGCTTTGTTCAGGAGCAATTTGTGAGCGAAGTCAACACCCTCAGCGAGCAGGTTTTGCTTGCCGAAGTAAACTATCGGGACACCCTGAGAAGCCTGTATCCCCTCAATATTGGTCGCATCGAAATAGAAATCAACAGTCTTAACAACCGCCAGGAAAACGCAATAAGAAGCGGCACTTCACCCCTGAGCTGGCAGGCTTCTCTTGAAGGCCTTCTGGAACGCATCAAGAATGTCGAAAACCTTTATCTAACGCTTCGACCCGACGTGGATGATACTTGGCATGAGTATCAAAGAACACTCTCTAACGCAGTCCGGGAACTGGACCATTTTCTCCACGAAAACCGCTCGTTAATCAACGCCGAAATAGTCGGGAATATGCAATATCATATTTATCCGGGCTCTTCGGTAAAACGAGCATGGCGTAAAATGGAGGGATTGCGGCGGGGCGTAATAGGACGACACCGTCCCCCCCCTCCTCCTTCTCCTCCTCCCTTCAACACTTGGAAGAATGAAGTG
Source organism: Spirochaetaceae bacterium (assembly GCA_003559765.1). Taxonomy (GTDB): domain Bacteria; phylum Spirochaetota; class Spirochaetia; order PWKH01; family PWKH01; genus PWKH01. The sequence continues at coordinate 2,739 of PWKH01000005.1, read as the reverse complement.
ACGGCCCTTCGCGGAGCTGTTACCAGTTCGGCTGCAGGAGATGCCGGCCACCGGAGCCGGCTCAGACAGGCCGAGCTTCGTATCAACCGTGAACTCGTGCCTTTCGCCAATTTCCGCCTGGACACACGCAGGCCCCCGGTAACCGAGCTGATCCAGGAAAAAGCTCCCATGAGCCGCCTCGCGTCCCGAATCGATGAAACCGTGCCCGAGCGCTACCGAAGAACGCCGGGCCATTTCTTAGGTTTGGGCGTTCCCCGAACTTGGGAGTCAATGCACGTTCGAGAGCGACTCTTGACCGCCCTCCGGGCTCTCGAGAATTATCTGCCGGGTTTTTTCCAATACGACCAGGAAAGCGGAACTGTCACTCGGTTTAATTCCGCGGGAATGCAGAATTTACTCAGTGTGTGGGAAGCACTCGACCCGCTGCTCGCGGATTTCGAAGCGGATGCCGCCCCTCTTCGTGATCAGGCACTGGAGCTGCGCGACCTTATAGCCGGGGAAAGAGAAGCACTCGAAAACGCACTATCACGCGAGGACGACTGGATCAGACGGTCCACGGAAGGATCAAGATCCTGGCGTTCTTTCATCGGCAACTGTACTCAAGTTGAAACCCTGCTCGAGACATATGCCGGCTATTTCAATCCGATAGACGACACTTTTGACCTTGACGGACTCGAAGGCTCATTTGCTGTTTATAATGAATTTATTCGTCAAAGGGAGGAAGCGAGGCAACGACGCGAAGAGGAAAGACGTCGTCGAGAGGAAGAGGAAGAACGTCGTCGAGAAGAGGAACGCGCCGCGGCCGCGGCCGCTGAGCGCGAACGCCAGGAACGGTTAAATAAAGTGCAAGATTTTTATGAGCGATTCGCCCGCAATTACAGCCGGCGGGACTTAACCGCCGTAATCCGTATGCTGGATTCAAACTGGAGCGCGGAAGACGGCTCCACCATCCTTGACCTCGAAGAGACTCTCGACAACTCGTTTCGGGTTTTTGACGAAGTGGAATGCCAAATCAGCAATGTCCGGGTCATAAGCCATGAAGACAATGTTGTTAGAGTGCAATACACAATCAACATTACCGGCCATATCTATCGCAACCGGATTCGCCACGAGGAGAATTCCCAGGTAAGTGAGAAAGTTCGCCTCGACAACGGCCGGACAGTCATCCTCCGCACCCTCGGCGGCCAATTCTGGTAGAGCTTATGTGTTTCTTATAAGCTTGATCGCCGGCGCGGCGCGCCCCGGATACCCCGAGGGAGCAACACCGGTAAACAAATGTTCGTCAGGTGACTGAACTACAGCGGCGTAAATGAGGACGGATCCAAGTGTACAAGTACGCGGAAGCACCAATAACACTTACTCTTACACCTGTTCGTACATTTGAATCTTCCGTATCCTGCCTGCTTATGTCGGTAGGCGCGCGACAAGGTTTACGAGCCTGTTTTTCACATGAGCTATACCAAAGCGGTGAGGACTCACCGCACTCCGAAAGAGCCTTCGGCTCGGTGTCTTGAACTGATGCGGAGCATCCTTGGAGTGCGGCGGCCTGGCGCCGCTTTAAGATAGCTGCGGTGTTCCATAAGCAGGCGGGGGTCTTTCAGTCTTCCGTCTCTCGGCTTTCTTCCCCGTTTAACCTGTCCATTTCGACCCATTCCTTTTTCATTCGATTTCACTCGATTTTATTTTATAAAAGAAAATTTGCCTTGTTTAAAAAAAAAGTTACATTAAGCCGGTTTTTTTTATTTTGTGTTTTTTTAAGAAAAAAATCCTAGGTCGATTGTTTTATGCACAAAAATAATTCTGTTCATGGCCTGCCGTCGTCGCGACCCGCGATGATAAACACTGAAGTATAACAAAAAAGGAAATGAAAATGAAAAAGAGTTTTTTTATCATTATCGTGCTGGGTCTTTTCGCCGGAGCGCATTCGGTTCAGGGATGGTGGATATTCGGGCGGTCGCGGGGAGAGGTGGAACTGCGTTTCCTGCAAATCAACAATGTGCGTTTTGACGAGGCTGACGGCGCCGTGACACTGCCCCGGGAGTATCTGGATAACGGCCGGGCGGTCATCCGCGGCCGGGCCCGGGCCGGCAGAGCGCAGATGGGAGCGGTAGAAGTCTCAACTGACAATCAGGAAAACTGGCACCAGGCGAATATGGCGGACGACGGCACCTTTGAATTCTCCTGGCGCCCGGAAATGGGAGAGGAATACACTGTCTTCATCAAGGCCACCACCACCGCCGGCCAGAGCAACCGGGTGGACGACACCCGGCTGGAGGTCCGCCTCACCGAGAGGGACATGCGGGGTATGATCGTTGAGAGCCTGGAGAACCTGGCCTCGGCTTATCAGAATCAGGATATCAACGCCTTCATGCGTGGCGTCAGCCGCGATTTCGCCGGTGACAATATAATCCTTGACCGGGCGGTGCGCAATGATTTCTCCCTCTTTGAAAACATCAATATAAACTTCAACCTGAACAACATGGCGATTGCCCGGGACGGTAGAATCGTCGTCAACATCACCTTCAACCGGTCATTGATCTCTTCCAGAACCGGCGAACCGTTCTCTGACCGCGGACGAACCGATTTCACTTTTGTTCAGGAGGGCGGCGAAGCCAAGGTCTGGGCCATGAGAGCTCCTCTGCTTTTCGGCCTGAGCGACGCTTCCCAGGTGGCCACCGGCTCGACCAGGCAGGCCGGCGACGAAGAAATGCTGCTGGTCACGGAGAGCGGCGAGGTCAC
>PWKH01000188.1 GCA_003559765.1 Spirochaetaceae bacterium | reverse complement strand
TCATTGCTTCCTGCAGAAAGATTACGGCAATTATACCACAGGCCTCGGGAAGCGGAAAGAGAGGACGCTTTTCTTCTTCAGGGTTATTGACCACCGGCAGCTGCAGCAACTATACTCCTCCCATGGCGCTGATCGGTGTGAACATTACCCTCCATATCCTGGCCTTCGGACTCGGGGCAGCTACCCTGTTCCTGGCGGCAGTGTATCATGTCCGGAAGGACCAGCCGTGGACGAAGTACTACCTGCTGTTTCAGTCCTCCATCACCCTGATTCTCGTACTCAACTTTATCAGGATCTTCGTCACCTACCTGGTGCCTCAACAGCCGGCATGGGTGCTGATGATCTTCCTTGCCCTGCTTTATGCCAACCTGGCCTTTCTGATCATCTTCATTCCCTATTTCACCACCTGGATTATCGCTCATCCCTGGCGCAGGCCCTACAAGGCGGGATTCATCGCAATCAGCTCAGTGTTCTTCGTCTTCGCCGTCCTCAACCTGATATTCCAGGCCGCCCTCTGGATCGAAATAGTCCTGGTCACCATTTTCTTCGGGGTGCTGCTGTTCAGCATCGGGGTGCTCATGAAGAACCTCAGCAGCATCAACAACCGGGATGTCATCCGCATCTGCCGGGCCTATATCATGCTCTCGCTGGTGATGATCCCCTTCATGATCTTCGACACCTTCTTCGCCTTCCCCACGGGATTCGTCACCTTACCGATCTACTACTTCTGGTTTTCCCTGATCATCTGCATCTACCTGGTCAGCTATTTTCTCCACATACCGGAAGCCCCGGATGACCAGATTGATCAGCTGCAGCTGAAGAAGTTTCGCATCACCGAACGGGAGGCTGAGATCATTGAACTGATCCGCCAGGGGGACACCAACCGGGAAATCGGGGAAAAACTGTTTATCTCCCACTACACCGTAAACAACCACATCGCGAACATCTATGACAAGACCGGCGTGCGCAGCCGGATCGATCTGCTCAATCTGATGCGGCCGAGGCTTTAGTCAGCAGATGAATTTTTTGTACGGCAGGACCATGAAGCGCACCATCTCCATGGGCGATTTGCTGGTGATCCTGCTGGCTTCCGGAATCATTCTCTTCACTTCCCTCCAGGTTTATGGCCCTCGGCAGGAGCATCTTCAGGTGCGGATAGAGAATGCCCAGAACAGCCGCTGGATCTATTCCCTGGAGGAATCCGCAGTGGTCTCTGTCCCCGGTCCCAACGGAGATATGGAGGTCACTGCAGCCGGAGGGTACGTCTTCGTGGAGGAGTGCAGCTGCTGTCCCCTGAGAATCTGCGTCTCGACCGGCCGGATCAGCAGACCGGGGCAGTGGATCATCTGCCTGCCGAACGAAATCTTCATCCATATAGCAGGAGCCCCTCCTGCAGAGACGGAAGTCGACGACGTGGTATTCTAACACCCTCTACTTATACTGCTCAAAAACACTTACCTGAACACTAAAACAGTTTGTTTATTATTATGAAACTGGGATAACAATTTTCGTATTTTTCATTCATTTTCAGCAAAAAAATACTTGACAATGCGTAACATTGGGTAGATATTACCTATAAGTATAAATAAAAAAGTAAGGAGTATCTATTATGAAAAAGTTTATGATTCTGTTCGCCGTACTGATGCTTGTTTCGGGCAGTTTGTTTGCAGATCCCACCTCAGCACTACTCACCATTAACAGTAATGTCCCGGGAGCATTTTTGGTACGATTCAATGCGCTTGACGCTGGTGAAGGTCGTACTATCAGTCCGCAAATTGTGCACGAGGACATAACGGATGTAGATAATTATGGTACACTCTTGGATACAGTTGATACTGAAACCAATTTGAGAGTTCTTGCCGTATCCGCCTGGACCGTAGAGGCAACTATCAATCATCTTGAACACCAGAGCACCGACAGCTACATCACCTTTGATCTGCAGGGAATGACTGGAAGCGTCTTTGCTGAAAGCAACAATGCAACCCTGCCTGGTTGGAGCGATCCCACTACCATTGTTCTTGAAAACCTTCAGTTTTTTGATAGCTTAGAAAACCCAGGTGGAGATTATCCGTTAGCTGGTGATTATAATGGGGAAATTATATTTACGGTTTCCTCAAACTGACTTAACGGCCCGCTTCTTACGGAATGCCGGAGCAGGCTCTGCTCCGGCGCATCTTTATTTCTGTTTGCCCATCCCTAGCTAGTATTAGCTATTATCTGATTTCGTTAGATTTAGCAAATTCTCATTATAGCAAACTCCCTGTTTTGTAAGTATATCTGTTCGTATAAGGAGCATGCCATGGCAGAACAGGTGCTGTACAGACAGGAAGGACTGCAGAGAGAAGTGATTTCCCGCAGCAGCAGCGGCTGGGCGGCTTCCGCCGAGGATATGGATATCTCTGAGAACCGGCAGTTCCGTATTCCCGTGATCCGGCCGCAGCACAGCCCCCGGGGGATCATCCTCATGCTTCACGGGCTCAATGAACGAAGCTGGCATAAGTACTTGCCATGGGCGGAGAACCTGTGCGAGCGCTCCGGCTGCACGCTCCTGATGATCCCTTCGGCATTTCATATGGACCGAAGCCCGGCTGACTGGAGCAGCATCAGGAAGATGAAGCCCCTGGAGCAGCAGCGCAGGT
>PWKH01000143.1 GCA_003559765.1 Spirochaetaceae bacterium | reverse complement strand
CCGCTAACGGCTGCTCCCGGAGGAACCGCTTCTCAATTTCCTGAAGGATCGGCATATGGGGCCGAACCCAGTCAAGTTTATTTCTTCCGCTTTCTATCACGTGTGTACTCCTTTTACTGCAGACTGCTTCTGTAAGAATATCCAAAAAACCCTGAACCGTGTCAATGGCTAGAGTCCTTTGAACACCCGGGGAAGCATGATTACCCGAGTCCCCTGTTCCTCCAGCCGGCGCAGTTCATCCTCAGTGACGGGGATTCCCTTGAGATAGAGATTGCCCTTCTCATCCTTGTGCACGATCACCGTCTCCCGGTCATTCTTCAGCTCGGCAATTGCCTGAGCAAAGGGAGGACGGAGGATCCCCGCCTCGGTAATGATGCCGGTGACCAGTTCATGGGGAGTGACGTCGAAGGCGGGATTGTACACCTCCATGGAAGGCGGGGCGATATAGGTCCCCTCGATCTGGAGGAGTTCCTCGGCATCCCGCTGCTCGATGGGAATATCCTCCCCCGTAGGAGTGTCGAAATCGATGGTGGAGACCGGGCAGGCACTGTAGAAGGGAACGTTATAGCGGCTGCAGACCACCGCAAGCATGAAGGTGCCGATCTTGTTGCACACATCACCGTTTGCGGCCACCCGGTCGGCTCCCAGGATCACGCAGTCGATGACCCTGTCGCGGATCAGGGCGGCGGCGGTGCTGTCTGCAATCAATTTCGAGGGAATGCCTTCCTGGATGAGCTCCCATGCGGTAAGCCGTGCCCCCTGCAGCCTGGGCCGGGTTTCATCAGCGTAGACAAAGACCTGCTTGCCCGAATAGTGGGCTTCCTTGATGACCCCCAGGGCAGTTCCCCAGCCGGCGGTGGCCAGAGCCCCGGTATTGCAGTGGGTGAGCACCGCTGCGTTTTCCGGGATGACCTCCGCACCAATGCGTGACAGCTTCCGGTTGGTCTCAATATCTTCATCTGTGACCGCATGGGCTTCTGCAAGCAGCGCTTCAAGCAGTTTCTGTATCGGCAGCTGCCGGTGAGCCTCGGTGCACCGCTCCATCCGCTGGAGGGCCCACCGCAGATTGACCGCCGTCGGCCGTGCCCTCTCAAGATCCCGGGATGTCTCGGCAAGTCCGGAGAAAAATGCCTCGCCCGTGTGATCTTCAGCGCATTCCCGAGCGGCAAGGTAGTATCCGTAGGCGGCACTTGCTCCGATTGCCGGGGCGCCCCGGACGACCATATCCCGGACAGCATCAATTACATCCCGGCAGTTTCTGCAGATAAACAGCTCCTCCCGGTTCGGCAGCAGCCGCTGGTCCAGCAGCTTCAGCACCCCCTCCTCAAAGACAAGGGACTTGAATTTCTCCTGCACTGACTCCTCCTGCTAGCGGATCCGCCGGGCGCTTTCCTCAGCCTCGGCACAGATGCGCTCCTCATCCAGAGTGACGAGCTTTCGATCCTCCATGATCCATGTCCCTGCGCACATCACCCCCCGGACGTCTGAAGCCTGGGCGGCATAGACCACCGCACTTACCGGGTCGTTCAGGGGAATCAGATGGGGCGCATCCATATCAAGGAGGATGAGATCAGCCTGCTTTCCCTCATCAAGAGTTCCGATTTCTCCGTCTCGGCCGAGCACCCTGGCACCCTCCCGGGTGGCCATGGAGAGAATCTCATAGGCTGAGGCGGCCTTTGGATCTTCTTCTGCGGCTTTATGGATCAGCGAGGCGATATGCATCTCCTCGATCATATTCAGGTTATTGTTGCTTGAAGCGCCGTCGGTTCCCAGTCCCACGGCAAGGCCGTGTTCGAGAAACTGCGCAACCGGGGCTGTTCCGTTGGCAAGCTTTAAATTGCTGGTGGGGCAGTGGACCAGCCGCACATCCCTGCTGCGGCAGATCTCCAGGTCTCTGTCGCTGAGGAATACTCCGTGGGCGGCATAGACCGGGACGGAGAAAAACTCCAGGGAGTCAAGGTACTGCACCGGGGTGGTGCCGTACTCCCTCCGGGCATCTTCCTGCTCCTGCCGGCTCTCAGAGATGTGAGTGTGGATCATCGTGCCGAACTCATCAGCCAGGTCTCTGGCGGCAGTGAGGGTGTGGCCGCTGCAGGTGTAGACAGCATGAGGGGCTATATCAACACGGATTCTCCCGCCGGCGCTGTTGTGACGGGAGACAAGCAGTTCCCGAAGCTCGGGCATGCGCTGTGCCGTCGCCTCCCGGTCACCCATCAGGGTCGCACCGATATGGGCCCGGATGCCGCTTGCCTCAACCGCATCGGCGGTCTCCTGCTGATAAAAATACATATCGGCGAAGGTGGTCACCCCCGAACGGATCAGTTCCGCCAGCCCGAGATAGGATCCCCGCCGGATATCCTCATGGGTCAGCCGCTCCTCCCGGGGCCAGATGTGCTCCTGGAGCCAGGTGAACAGGTCCATATCGTCTGCCAGATTGCGCAGCAGAGACATCGCCAGATGGGTATGACTGTTGATCAGTCCCGGAAGCGCAATCGAGAGACTGCCGTCGACTACCTTATCCCCCGCTTCGGGGGTGCAGGTTCCGCCCACCTGCTTGAGAATCCCGTCAGTTATCCTGATATCCCCCCGAAGGTATCGGGGCAGGGTGTCGGACATCGGAATGATCAGTGCATTGTGAATTACTGTATTCATAGCAGGCATGCTACCATGGGGCACCGGGAAGGTAAATACCGGCGGTGCTATTCATTCTCTTTGGATGCATCGGTCACCATGTTCAAATAGCTTTTCGGCTCCCGGGCATGTTTTCCGCCCTCCCGGAGCTCCTCAATCAGGCTGACCGACTGGAAGGGAATCATAATATGATAGGAATCTCCGAAATGCTTCTCCAGAGTGTCGCGGTTCGGATCTATGATCAGATCGCTGCTTTTGGGCAGTTCAATATCTTTGATGGAGACGAAATAGGGGTGGGTCATATCGAGGCTGCGTGCCAGCAGTATGAACTCTTTTTTCTCATAGGTGAAATGAATACGAAATAAAGCCATCCATATTCCTCCGTGGAGCCGCTTAAGCGCGGCATCATATACTATGTAATGTAGTCATCATGCATGCCCTTCGGCAAGGGCGGCAGGCCTCAGTACAGCCTCCGGCGGACACCGGAAGCTGTATGGAAGCGCAGAGGGGGACTATGATGCAGGGGTGCTTTCTTCCTGAGGGCTGTTTCTGCGTCTGAACATCGCTTCCCCCCGGAGCCAGCGGACTCCGAGATAGCACAGCGGAGTGTCGATGAAGGCGAAGGCGATTTTGAACAGCCAGTAGGGGATGATCAGAGAAAACACAAAGGCAGCGGTGTACTGCGGCGTCATCTGGTAGAACGCGATGAACATGAAGATCGTCGTATCAATGAACTGACTGGAGATCGTGGATGCGTTGTTCCGCAGCCACAGGTGTCTGCCCCGGGTCACCTTCTTCCAGAAGGAGAAGATGGAAACATCAAAGTACTGACTCACTGCAAAGGAGATGATGCTGGCAAAGGTCATCCGCAGACTCCCGCCGAAGATCATCTCAAACTCCGACTGCATGGCGTAGGTGGAATCCGGGGGGAGCTGAATTGCCAGAAAGATCATCACGAACATAAACACCAGCAGCCCAGTTGATATCTTGACGAACCTGCGGGCCAGATCCCGGCCGTAGACTTCGCTGATCATGTCGGTAATGAGAAAGAGCAGGGGCATGAAAATAATCCCCACTGATACCCGAATTCCGAACATGGTGGTGATTTTCGAGCCGATGGTGTTGACGATGATCATGGACCCCACAAACAGTGCGAGCATGATGTCGACTTTCAAGTTTCTCTGTTCCATAAAAAATACTCCTCGTGGATGATTGGGTTCATAGCTGTTCTGGATAATGGAAAGAAGGTACCGGTTTTTTACGCTTTCGTCTACCGGCGGGATAAGCGGGCAGACACTCAATTATGTGTTGCGTTATGTTGCGCAGCAGGTATAATGGAGGAAATACCTCTGGAGGAAGCACTATGTCGGCGGAAAAACTGATTGTCCTGGCAGTGGGGGGAAACTCCCTGATCACCGATCCGAATCACGTAACCGTGAAAGCTCAGTACCGGGCGGCGGCGGAAACGGCCGAGCATATTGCCGCACTGATTTGTGACGGCCATCGCGTTGTGATAGCCCATGGAAACGGACCGCAGGTGGGGTTTATCCTCAGGAGGGCGGAACTGGCCCGCCATGAACTGCATATGGTGCCTCTGGACTCCTGCGTAGCCGACACTCAGGGGGCCATCGGGTATAATCTCCAGATGGCACTGCAGAACGAACTTCGCAGATGCGGATGTCCCCTCACTGCAGTAACCGTGGTGACCCAGGTCGTTGTGGATCCGAAGGATCCCTCCTTCACCCGGCCTGCAAAACCCATCGGCTCCTTCATGGACCAAATCACCGCTGAACAGCACCGGGACGAGGAGGGCTGGGACATAGTCGAGGATTCCGGCAGAGGCTACCGCCGGGTCGTGCCCTCTCCCAGACCACTGCGGATCGTGGAGCTGGAGGCGGTCCGAGCCCTGACTGAACGCTCCATGCCGGTGATCACCGTCGGAGGAGGCGGCATCCCCGTGGTGGAGGACTCCTCCGGTTCTCTTGAGGGGGTTGAGGCGGTGATCGACAAGGACCTGGCCGCATGCCTTCTTGCCAAGCAGCTGCATGCGGATATCTTCATTATTTCAACAGCCGTTGAGAAGGCCTCCCTCTTCTTCGGCACCCCCGATCAGCAGGATCTTGAAGAGCTCACCTGCCGGCAGGCTCGGCAGTATATGGATGAAGGGCATTTCGCCCCCGGCAGCATGCTTCCTAAAATGGAGGCGCTTACCGACTTCGTCAGCTCAACCGGCAGTATCGGCGTGCTGACAAACCCGGATCATCTGGTTGCAGCCACCCAGGGCCGTGCCGGGACGCGGGTTGTTCCGTAGCTGTCTGCCTCTCTGATAAAGTTGACAAAAATAGTAATGTTCATTACCCTTTAGGAAAATATGATCAGCGTGAAAAATATGAGGAGCTGGATAATATATGAGTGATAAGAAAGACCAGCAGCGGCTCTACGGTTCTGCCACCGTAGGTGAGCGCGGTCAGGTAGTGATACCGAAAAAGGCACGAGTCGAGGCGGATATACACCCAGGGGACACCTTAATGGTCCTCAGCAGCGGCAGACAGGGGATCATTATGGTGAAGGCTGAAAGCCTGAATGATCTGCTGGAGCAGGTTGAGTTTGAAAAACAGGACAGCTAGGATGAAATATATAGTGATCGGCGGAGTGGCCGGCGGAGCAAGTGCCGCCGCCAGGCTGAGAAGAATTGATGAGCATGCCGAGATCGTCATGCTTGAGCGGGGAAAAAACGTCAGTTTTGCAAACTGCGGGCTGCCCTACCATATCGGCGGGGTGATACAGAACCGGAGCGACCTGCTGGTGCAGAGCCGGGAAAATCTCTGTTCCACCTTCGATATGGATATCCGGGTGCGAAGTGAAGTAATCCGGGTTGATCCGGCAGAGAAGACCGTGACCGTCCGGGATCTTTCAGACAGCCGGGAGTATCAGGAGTCCTATGACAAGCTCCTGCTGTCGCCGGGGGCTGAACCGGTACGTCCGCCGATTCCGGGAATCGATTCCGACCGGATTACCGCGCTTCGATCCCTTGAGGACATGGACCGGATTATCGAAATCATTCGTTCAAAGCAGGTGAAGCGCGCGGTGGTGGTCGGGGCCGGATTTATCGGCATCGAGATCGCTGAAAATCTGCGGGAACTGGACATTGAGACGGCGGTGGTTGAAAAGATGGACCAGGTCCTTGCTCCCGTTGATTTTGAGATCGCCGCTCAGGTGCATGAGCATGTGGCGGAACACGGAGTGGATCTCTATCTGGAGAACGGCGTATGCGCCTTTGAGCCCGGGGATGCCGGACTGACGGTGCAGCTTGAGGACGGAACCCGCCTCCCCGCTGATATGGTGATTCTTTCCATCGGAGTGCGTCCGGAGACCTGGCTGGCCAAGGAAGCGGGACTGGAAATCGGGAGCACCGGCGGAATTCAGGTCAATGAATATCTCCAGACCTCTGATCCCTCAATCTTTGCCGTGGGGGATGCCGTGGAGGTCGCTCATATCATCGGAGGGAAAAAGACTCTGATTCCCCTGGCATGGCCGGCAAACCGCCAGGGCCGGATCGTCGCTGATACGATGACCGGAAGGCGGAAGCGAAGCTACCGCGGTTCTCTGGGCACCTCGATTCTCAAGGTGTTTGACCTCACCGTCGCCGCTGCGGGGATGAATGAGAAACTGCTCGCCCGGCATGATATTTCCTTCCGCACGGTGACCGTCAGCAGGAAGGACCATGCGGGGTATTATCCCGGAGCGGAGTCCCTGGTGCTGAAGCTCCTGTTCTCCCCCCAGGGAGAGATTCTCGGAGCACAGGGCATCGGCAGAAGCGGTGTCGATAAGCGGATTGATCTCATTGCCGCAGCAGTTAAGGGAGGCATGAACATCTGGGACCTCCAGGATCTGGAGGTTGCCTATGCACCTCCCTATAATGCCGCCAAGGATCCGGTGAACATAGCAGGCTATGCCGCCGAAAACATCCTGGAGGGAATGGTCAGCACCGTCTCCTATCATGAGGTCGACAGTCTGCTCCAGCGCGAAGACACTGAAGCGCTGGATGTGAGAACCCCCATGGAACATCGGGGAGGAGCTATACCCGGTTCGCTGAATATCAGCGTGGATCAGCTGCGAAGCAGACTCGATGAGCTTGACCGGTCGAAGACCTACCTGGTGTACTGCAAGGTCGGCCACCGGGGATATCTCGCATGCCGGATGCTCACCCAGCACGGATTTCAGGCAGTCAATCTTGACGGGGGATACGATCTGTGGCTTCCGGTCTTCAGATCCAGAAACGGACTGATCAGCGTCGTCCAGGCAGGATAAGCCCCTTCAGCCGAACAAGCAGCCGCTGCCACCGGCCCTGGACGAGGATCACCGGGATGAGCAGGGCCATGGTGAGCTGGTTGCCCTGAGGGTATGTCATGCCCAGTCTGATGACGACCATTCCTGCGGTAAGCACTCCGATGACCCTCCAGAGAGCATCCAGGTGCCGCAGGTATGCGGCTTTTCCCCGCACCAGCATGATTCCGTAATACACCGCAGCCAGCCAGAGGGGATTAACCATGAGGATATTCAGGTTTTCCCGGGTGACGTCATGGTCGGTAAACAGCATCATGAACAGCAGTATCGTGCCGGCCAGACCGAAAAATCCCCCCAGGGCAATCTGGAGTGAGCCGTAGATCTTCAGTCCGGTTCCATCACCCTCCCGAAGACAGCGGTGCATCCGGCGGAGGGCATAACCTGTAAGTGCGGCAATCAGCAGTCCCAGCGCCAGTCCCTTCGGCCATACCGGATCCCAGGTCTCCGGCACCGGCTGCCGGTGCTCGTATTCCAGGACGGTCCGGATACCTCCGGAAAGGGAAACGCTCCTGCCGTCTTCAGCCAGGTAGGAGAACTCCTCAACCGCCTGCTCCAGTTCAAAGGGGAGAAACAGCTCATCCCAGCGGGTAATCGGCCGGTCGATAACAGAGCCCTGGAGAAAGTTCAGCAGCCACAGCATAAAGAAGGAGTCCCGGGAGTGTCTGCTGAAATGCTCCCGGATGGTCATCCGCCCCTCCTGGGCCTGGGCCCACTGTCTGAACTGCCCGCCGACAGCCTCGTCGATGATGTCCCTGATGCGGGTGGAGCAGTTATCGTCATAATGGTGGTAGAGATAGGTATTCCGGTCAGGCTGCACTTCAGCCTTGAGAAATGCAGCAGCCGCAGTTCCTGCTCCAGCGGGCAGGTTCAAGGGGGTCATGCGGAAATTACGTTCAGCCTCCTGTGCGGCGTAGAGATAGTACCGCAGGGGTGTCTCGGCTTTCGCATAGATCAGCCTGCCCATGGCGAAATTGAGAAAGAAGTTATCCTGCTGAAAGTCGAACAAACCGTAGTCGTAGAGCAGGGGAGTCTGCTCTGCAGGGTCGTCCGCAACCAGGGCGGTATGGCCGAACCAGATGTAGACCGGGTCCCCCTGGCCGATGGTGACCAGACTGATCTCAGGGTCTGCAGATTCAGCGGCAAGAATCGGGGGGAGGAGCATCAGCATCAGCAGCCCGGTTGATACGGTAGTTCTGAAGGATTTCATCAGCGTCTCATTAATCTCCCTGATCAGGATATTTTGTATAGTTGCATGAAACCTGCCGTTGTACAAGAGTTTCTATATTGACGAACAAAGCCTGGGAGGACTAGGATACGCCATGGAATACAAAGCATTAGTTCAAGCGGCGGTACATCAGTATGATCAGTTTGACAAAAACTGTGCGGAATCCCTGCTTTCGGGGATGAACGAGCTCTATGACCTCGGACTTGACGACCGGGGGCTGCGGACCGCATCAGGTCTGGGCGGTGGTATGGGAATCGGCTCTGTCTGCGGAGCCCTCACCGGTGCAATCCTCGGGATGGGCAATCTTTTTGTCAAAGAGCGCTCCCATGAAAGTGATCTCATGAAACGGGTGAATCGGCGCTACCTTGCGCTTGCCCAGGAGCGCTTCGGATCTGTCATGTGCGAAACCCTGAAGGATCGGCACTACAGCGAAGAGGCCGGATGCGTCAGGGTGGTGGAAATGGGAGCTGAACTTGCTGAAGAGGTGATCAGTGAGTTTTTCGACCAGCGGGTCCGCTAAAGCTGCATGTCCTTTGCAGGCTGTTTTGTCTTCCCGCTTTTCTGGCTGATGTAGGAGAGCCACTCCTCAGAGCGTTCGGTGCCGGTGATGTTTTTCTCGAAGAACTCGTTGAGCAGCTCCAGCCGGTCAATAAACTCGCCGTCTATGACGTGCTCAATTCTGCAGGCGGTCTCCTCTGCATCCTCCGGCGTGAAATGGAGGACGTCCTGGAGAAAGGTGCGGATAGTCTTATGCCGCATGGTCACCCGCCGGGCAATCCTGCGTCCTTCATCGGTCAGGGAGATATAGGAGTTTTTTTCGTAGTGCACCAGATGCTTGTCCCGCAGATGCTTCAAAGCGTTGGTTACCGAGGGCATGCGCACCTGCAGCAGATCAGCTATCTGCTTGACTCTGGCTACTTTATGGGTGTGCTCCAATGTCAGGATCGCCTCGAGATAATCTTCCAAGCTTTGCGATAAGGTCAGTTCTTTCGGGCTCATTTACTGTATTGTAATGAATTGCTCTTCAGAAGGCAAGGCTATCCCCAGGCTTTGTAAAAGCCCGCCCGTTGGTCTACATACACCCTGGTGCCGAAGATCTGGGAGAGGCGGGTTTCGGTCAGCAGTTCAGATTTGTCCCCGTCGGCGGTAATCCTGCCGCCGCGCATGAATATCACCCGGTTGATCTCAGGAAGGATATCCGCCAGATCATGGGTGATGATCACTATGGTCTTTCCCAGTTCAGTCAGGGAGCTCAGGGTGCTGCGCAGCGTCTTCTGCGCCTTGATATCCAGATTGTCCGAGGGCTCATCCAGCACGAGCATCTCGGGATCATGAATCAGCGCCCGGGCAATGAGCACCCGCCGGGCTTCTCCTGACGAGAGATGGTGCATCGGCTCGTCGGCCAGATGTATGCATTCCAGCAGATCCAGCATCCGGGAGGCCTGTTCATGCATCTCCGGTTCAATCCGGTGCTGCTGATGGAAAAGGCCGATGCTGCTGAAAAATCCCGAGAGGACCACCTCCTGCACGGAGTAGGGTGTATGGCAGATGCGCTGCAGGTCCGGAGTGACGATTCCCAGTCGTTTCCGCAGATTCATCACGTCCCAGCGCCGGGAGCCGAAGAGCTCCAGCTGCATGGCGGGCTGCTGCAGGGGATGAAACTCCTTGGTGAGCACCTTGATGAGAGAGGACTTCCCCGCTCCGTTGGGCCCGACAATGGCGGTATGCTCCCCGGGTCTGACGGAAAAGGAGATGTCATCGATCAGGGTTTTTCCCTGCTTTCGGACCGTGATGCCGCTGAGATCTATCATGGCAGAGAGTATAGCCAGTTCAACATAATTTGTACACACGTTTACAGAGCCGCGGAAACCGGACCAGTTGCGGGAATTATCATATTGTCTTACTGTATTTCACTAAAAACCCTTTGCGTTGTTCTGTTCAGTTACATTTAGAGGATACAGTGGCCATGAGGCAGTCGATACGTACAGCACAGCATAGCATAGAGGTATGGATCACTGCCCGATGAAAGCGACAGTTATATATTGCTTCACCTGTCATATCGCCTTATCTGTAATGCAGCTTCAGTGTATCCAGTGTTGTTTCTCATGCGGACAGAACCCAGAATCTCTACTGGTGTGCTAGCAGATTTATCGGGAGGTTAGTATGACCGGAGTTATGTCACTGTTTACACACCTGAGGCGAAAACACAGAGCCGGCAGCAGGGATTTGTTGATCCAGATTATCAACAACGCGGTATGAGGATTTTAGTTGCCAATGAAGAGATTTATTCGCGGTATTCAGAATCCTTTTATCTGCCATCAGGAAAGCAGTACAATGACACGATGAAAAAGGGCTCGCTTCTGTACTTCTGGAAGCGGGACAGGATGAT
>PWKH01000186.1 GCA_003559765.1 Spirochaetaceae bacterium | reverse complement strand
GTCCCGTAGGGATGCCGGGGCGGGCAATTAACAATGCCTTTCTCGAAAAAGCCGAAGTCAGCAAACGCTCCTTCACCTGCCCCTGGCAGTGCCTTGCCGGATGCCGGGCTGACGAAGCCTATTACTGCATATCCCTGGCGCTCAACAGTGCAAGACAGGGGAAACTGGACCGCGGATTTGTCTTTGCAGGATCAAACGCCTACCGGGTGGAGCGGATTGTGCCGACTGCATCATTGATGCGTGAGCTGGTCCGAACCTACCTCCAGGCAAAGATTAAGGATGTGGTGCGCTTTGATATTGATTTTTCCAAGGTGTTTCATCCAGCTGCTATCATGACCTCCCCGGTGTAAGCCGGGGAGTCAGCACTGCCGCCTCTTTTTTGATATTGCAATTTTTTCGCTTTCCCGATAGAATGACCCTCAAGTGTACAGAATATCACGCTACCATACCCGCCTCACTTTGCGTATGCCGCTTGATCCAGTACTCAAATGCTAAAATCACAGGAAGTAACCATGCAGAATGCATCCCATACGTTTTCTTCACTCGGGTTGTCAGAGACAACCCTCAAGGCGCTTGCGCGCAAGGGCTTTCACACTCCGACTGCCATTCAGGCGGCAGCCATCCCGGTTCTGCTGAATTCTCATACCGGACTCATTGGGCAGGCCCAGACCGGAACCGGAAAGACCGCAGCCTTCGGTCTGCCGATTTTTGAAAAAATCACTCCAAGGGGAAATCATCCCCAGGCGGTTATTCTGGTTCCTACAAGGGAGCTGGCAATTCAGGTGGCCGATGAACTGAACTCGCTCCAGGGAGATCGGAATCTTTCGATTGTTCCGGTCTACGGGGGACAGTCCATCGGACTCCAGATACGTTCTCTGAAACGGGGCGTGGATATCATGGTAGGAACTCCCGGACGAGTGCTGGACCATCTGTCCCGGGGCACCATGAAGCTCCATCAGGTCTCCCAGGTAGTACTGGATGAGGCTGATGAAATGCTCAACCAGGGATTTATCGAAGATATTGAAACTATTCTTGAAGCGATGCCCGGGGAAAAACAGACTACCCTCTTTTCAGCAACTATGCCGCATCGGATTCTCCTGATTGCCCGGCGGTACATGGGCACTTACGAGCATATTGCGCTGAAGCCTGAAACCGCCGATGCGGAACTGACGGCCCAGTCCTATATTGAGGTGCATGAGCAGGACAAGCTGGAAGCACTCGCCCGGATTATCGATATGGAAGATGATTTCTACGGGCTGGTGTTCTGCAGAACGAAAGTGGATACTGCGAATGTGGCAGTACAGCTGCAGCAGCGAGGGTATGCCGCAGAGGCGCTCCATGGTGATATTTCCCAGGGCCAGCGGGAATCAATTCTCCGATCCTGCAGAGCCCGAAAGATTACCGTGCTGGTGGCTACCGATGTTGCCGCCCGGGGATTAGATATCGCTGAACTCACCCATGTGATCAACTATGCCCTGCCCCAGGATCCTGAAAGTTACATGCACCGCATCGGACGAACCGGCCGGGCGGGACACAGCGGAATCGCACTGACGCTGGTGAACCCTTCAGAGGCCCGCAGGATGCATGTCTACAAGCAGATGCTGAAGCTTCCCCTGAAGCGGAGCAAGCTTCCGAAGGCAGGTCATGTGGCTTCCAGAAAACAGGAGCGGATGCTCGGAGCAATCCAGCAGATTATTGCACAGAATACCCATGAGGAGTTCCGGAACATCGCGGAGGAACTGCTGCTGCGGGGCTCTCCCGAGGATGTGGTCGCCTCACTGCTTCACCATACGAAGCAGCATGAGCTGTGCCATGCCCATTACCGGGAAATCCAGCGGCCGAACTTCTCCTCGGAGCGGAAGCCGAATCAGTTTCATTCGAAAAACAGAAACAATAAATTTAGCCGCGGCAAAAAGAAGCGCTTCACCCGCGCCTCATAGACCCAAAAAAGGAGATATCGTTTTCGATATCTCCTTTTTTTATCCTCTTATGATTTGGAATACTTCAGTTCCGGCCAGGTCTTCACATCCTTCTCGAGCATCCAGTCGTGCTCGCTTCTGAAATACCGGGTGGAGGGTATCCAGCGGTCGCCTTCCAGATGAGGAATTGCCCAGACATAGTACATGGCATAGCCGGGGGCCGCCGCCTGCGAGTGAGTCTGATCAGGCTTCACCAGAGATGCATTCCGGTCCTTCACCAGCCGGGGCTCCTCCTCCAGCACCGAAATGCCGAATCCCTGCTTCGGGAAAAACCGGTAATAGTAGATTTCCGGATGGGGATGATCATGGGGCGGATAGCTTGACCACTTGCCCGGATGGGTGATTACCTCACCGAGGACCATGTTGGAATATTCAGCGGTATTTCCGTCAAACACGGTCCGGACGGTTCTGATGGAGGTCTCATCAAGCACCCCCTTGCCGAACACGTCAGACTTGATATCTGCTTTGGCGTAGAGCACCGGGGTAAATACAGTTTCATTCTCCGTACGCTCAACTGCCAGCTCACTTTCTTCATATGCCTTTATGGTGACAACAGCACTTTTGGGGACATGCAGCACCACCGGGTTCTCATCAAGAAATGATTCCCTGGCTTCACGATGACTTTTCCCGTCCCAGGAAAATTCAACCTCTCCTTCAATCAGCAGCCAGGCCCGCTC
>PWKH01000070.1 GCA_003559765.1 Spirochaetaceae bacterium | reverse complement strand
CCAGGTGTGCACCGCCGTCGACAGTTCCAGACCGCCGGCATCATAGGCGAAATCCAGCATCAGCGTAATCCCTGAACGCACGGCGAAGTTGAGCGCCGCCGACTGCCAGGTCATCTCTCCCTGATGAATTTCTGCAAGTTCCTGGGGCAGATGGAGAAGCGGAAAGAATACCGCATCAATCGCCTTGGCTGCAGTTGGGGAGGTCGCCTCCCGCAGACGATCATAGACCACCCCCCGGTAATAGGCCTCCTCACCGATGCCGGTGACCAGCATGCTGAAGCTTTCTCCCGCCAGATAAAGGGGAATGCCCAAGGCTGCATCGTACTGCTGGCCGGCAATCTCCACCCGGTCGGATTCACAGAGCGGCACTCCCTCCCCGGAGAGTCCCTCGGCCGTCCCGAGTCCTGCAAAAAGCACAATGCTCCCCCAGACATAGGGACTGGCTATATGTCTCACCGGGGCGGAGATAAGCCGGCCGAGGGGAACCGGAGGTTTTCCTGCAGCATCCCGGCTGGCCAGATAACCGGAATACATGCCGCTTTTCACCGCCAGGTTCACCAGGGATGAGGATACATAGGCATTGGCCAGGTAGTGCCGGCTGAGCGAACTTCCCGCGGCAGCGGCTCCCTGAAGCACATGGATACCTCCAGCCGCTGCCGGCCGGCTCGGGTAGAGACCGATCGGAGCGGCGGCGGCGGTGCCGAAGAGCAGGGCTTCAGTCAGCAAGGGATGATCATCCTCCCACCAGGGGGAGGCGGCGACGGCGGCATACATCCCCGCCTGGGAGGCGATGCCGGGAATTAATGCAGTATGTGATGCTGCTGCAGATCCCGGCAGCAGCATCAGTATGATCAGCAGCAGGAGCATCTTCATAGGGTCATGTGTTCGGTGATGCATGAAGCAGCCGCCGATGCGAGCTGATGGTGGCTCTCCAGGGTCAGGTGAACCCCTTCCAAGTCCGCCGTCTGCGCATAATCGGCAGCATCGAGGAAGGCAGTTCCCCGCTCCTCGGCCAGACGGCGGTAGAGCTGAGACAGTCTTTTCGACTTTCCCGGACCATCGGGGAGAAACTCGACGAACTGGGTGTTCTCCGCCAGAGGCGCCGGAGCAATCAGCAGTATCTGGGGGGCTGTCTCCTTTCTGCCGGTGCCGCTTGCACTGATGATATCCAGAAGCATCCCCATCCCCATGGCAATCTCCTGGGCTGAGACACCGAAGCGCGTCTTCAGGTCATTGGTCCCGAGCATGAGGATGCACAGATCCACCGGTGCATGGGACTCCAGGCACGGCCTCAGGTACTCCGCGCCGCTGCAGAAGGGCATCAGCGGATCAGAAAAGACGGTGGTACGTCCGCACAGCCCCTCCTCCACTACATAATACCGCTCCCCGAGTATGCGCTGTAGCAGTCCGGGCCACCGCTGATACCGGGAGAAACGCTCCCCCAGTTCCGGGTCATACCCCCAGGTGTTGGAATCGCCGTAGCACAGCAGATGCTTTGCCATGATCCCTCCTCAGGTGAGATCATACATCTCACCGGCCTTCACAATCGTCACATCCCGAACTCCCGCATCAAGAAGCACCTGGGACAGGTGGCTCTGAGCTTCGGGCTCTCCGTGCACCAGAAACACCCGCTTAAGCCGCTTGAGATCAAGCTGGGTGACATATTCGGCAAGCTCCTTATAGTCCGCATGGGCGCTGAATGCATTGATCGCCTTCACCCGGGCCCGAACGGTGAAGTTCCTGCCGAACATCTTCACCTTGGGCTCCCGGTCAACGATCCGCCTTCCCGTGGTGTGCCGCGCCATGAATCCGACGATCAGCACGGTGTTCTGAGGGCTCTCAATGGTATTCGCCAGATGATGGCGTATCCTGCCGACTTCACACATGCCGTCGGCGGAAATGATGATCGCCGGGCCTTTGACGTCATTGATCTCCTTTGACTCCTCCACGCTGGAAGTGTAGCGCAGGGCGTTGAAGCCGAAGGGATTCTTGTTGTGCTGGATGAAGGCATCCTGGGTGCGCTGATCGTAGCATTCCGGATGCACCCGGAAAATCGAGGTGGCGTTTATCGCCATGGGACTGTCCACAAAGATCGGAATATCGGGAATCCGCTTCTGATCGCTGAGCAGGTGGAGATAGAATATCAGTTCCTGGGTACGCTCAACCGCAAAGGCGGGAATCACCACCTTTCCCCCTTTCTCCGCAGTGGAGCGGACCACTTCTGCGAGCTCCTCCATGGCGTCATCGGTGCTCTCATGGAGCCGATTGCCGTAGGTGCTCTCCAGCACCAGATAATCGGGATCGTCAACCACCTCGGGATCCCTGATGATAGCCTTGTTCTTTCTGCCCAGATCCCCGCTGAAGGCCACCCGCAGCTCCTGGGAGTTGTTGTCCTTGATGCGGAACAGCGCCTGGGATGAGCCGAGGATATGCCCGGCCTCAAACAGCTCCAGCTCTATCTGGGGGGCGATCCACAGAGGCCGTCGGTAGGAGAGGGTAACGAAATGATTCACCGCCTTCACCGCATCCTCGCTGGTGTAGAGGGGCTCCTTTTCGAAGGTCTCTCCCTGCTTCGCCGCCTGCTTCTTCAGATATTCAATATCCCGCGCCTGGATCTTGGCGCTGTCCATCATGATCAGAGAGGCAAGGTCCCTGGT
>PWKH01000187.1 GCA_003559765.1 Spirochaetaceae bacterium | reverse complement strand
TTGGAATCCGGAAGCGCGCCTTGCCTATATCATGATGCTGCCGGCTGTGCTGTTCATTGCATTCTTCATGCTCTATCCGGTGATTCATATCTTCATGATGGCTACGCATCATACCTCACGGATCGGACATATCCAGGAGTTTGCCGGTCTGGCGAACTTTATTGAAGTGTTTCAGGAAGAGCGGTTTTGGAATACCTTACGGCAGACGGCAATCTGGACGATAACCGGGGTTGTCGCAAAGACGATTTTCGGCATGGTCATAGCGCTGCTGCTGAACGTTCGATTCCGCGGGAGGAAAGCTGCGCGGATGCTCTTCATCCTTCCCTGGGCTTCTGCGGTTCCCATCAGCGCTATTCTGTGGAGGTGGGTGCTCAATCACGAATTCGGTCTTATGAACCATACCCTGCGGATGCTCGGAGTAATGAGCCCGCCGGTATGGCTGGGAAGACCGCTCTCGGCATTCATTTCAAACATGTGGGTGGATATCTGGATCGGCATTCCCTTTATGGCCCTGGTGTTCCTGGCCGGAATGCAGTCGATATCTGCCGATCTGTATGAATCAGCCTCCATAGACGGCGCCGGGGCGATGCGGAAATTTACCAGCATTACCCTTCCCGGCATCCGCCATATCATCATTATTGCGACCCTGCTTTCTGCATTATGGACCTTTAACGACTTCAACGTCGTCTGGATCATGACCAAGGGAGGGCCCGCAGGAACGACGGATATTCTCATTACCGGACTGTATAAGAGCGCCTTTGAGTGGCTCCGCTTCAGCAGAGCCGGTGTACTGGCGGTGGTGACCTTCTTCATCCTGATGGCCCTTGCGGTGAGTTATGCAAGGCTCTATTTCAAAGGAGAAAACGAGTAGCCTATGACACAGAAAGGGACGGAAAACGCGCAATTAACATTTGTAATAGGCCTCACGATAATTCTGCTGGTGATCATGCTGTTTCCCTTTGCCATTATGGTCGTGACGATGATTACTCCGGCCAGGGAGATATATGCTGTGCCCCGGTGGTGGCCCCATGAGCCTACCCTGAACAATCTTTTCTCTGTCTGGGGAGAATACTACCTGGGTATGTATTTCTACAGCAGTGCGGTAATCGCCTTCGGAACGCTGCTGCTGAACCTGGTAATCTGCGTGCCCGCTGCCTATGCGGTGGCAAGGCTGCGGTTTCCGGGAAGAAAATTCTCCCTGTACTTCTTTCTTGCGATTCAGATGTTCTCGCCGGTGATAATTGTAGTGTCACTGTTCCGAATATTTGCCGAGTTCGGGCTTATCGACAGCTATTTCAGCGTCATCCTCGCAAACACGGTGTTCACCATGACCTTCACCGTATGGATGATGACCGGATATTTCCGGGCAATTCCAATGGCGATTGAGGAATGCGCCCGGGTGGACGGAGCCACCCGGATTCAGACGATCATTCGAATCATGCTTCCAATTGCCGCTCCCGGACTGGTTACGGCAATGACCTATACCTTTATCTGGTCATGGAATGAGCTGCTGTTTCCCATGACTCTGCTTCGCTCCCAGAGCAAGTTCCCCCTCACTGTCGGGCTGTACAACTTTGTGGGACGCTTTCAGACCCAATGGGAGCTGCTGACGGCTGCGGCCTTTTTTGCGCTCCTTCCGGTGCTGATTCTGTTCTACCTGATTGAGAAGCGGCTGGTGCAGGGACTTGCAGCAGGTGCGGTGAAGGCATAAACCGGAGGAGCAAATGTTCGCGAATCACTGCAAGGAGGTATCCTCATGAAAAAAGGAATAAACTACTGGGCGTTTCCGGCTTCGGATGCAGGAGTGCCCTTGGCTCTGGAAGAAGCGTTCAGCTATGCAGCATCCCTCGGGTTTGAGGTCTTCGAACCGACGGTGGACGGCCCCGGCTCACCCCTTTCCCTGGAGACTACCCGGCGGGAAGCAGAATCTTTGCGTGTCTCCGCCGAAAAGGCGGGAATTGAAATTGCCACTGTCGCCTCCGGACTGGCATGGGGCTGTTCCCCCACGGATCCCGACCCGGCGGTGCGGAAACAGGCAGTCGAGAACTCCGCCAAGGTGATGGAGATTGCCTCCTGGCTCGGGGCGGAGACCATCCTCTATCTGCCCGGCATGGTTTCTGCTCCCTTTATTCCCGATTTCACCCCCCAGCAGTACGACGACGTTGACGCTCGGGCGAGGGAGGCGGTATCGAGGCTGCTTGATACCGCAGAGAAGCTGGGGATCCGCATGGGCGTGGAGAATGTCTGGAACCGGTATCTGCTCAGTCCTCTGGAAATGCGGGAGTTTATCGACTCCTTTCAGTCCGAGTATGTGGGATCATACTTTGATGTGGGAAACACCATGCTCTACGGCCATCCTGAGCACTGGATCCGGATACTCGGCGACAGGATCTTCGCCGTGCATATGAAGGACTTCCGGCGGGAAGTGGGCAGCCTCAACGGGTTTGTGGACCTGCTTGCCGGAGATGTCTGCTTTCCCGAGGTGATGAAGACATTCCGGGAAATCGGATACAGCGGGGTCTATGTAGCGGAATATGTGCCTCCGACGCTGGGAGCGGCGGAGAAAGCAGCAGCAGCGCTGAAGTTAATTGAGCAGATGTAGCCGGGAGGAAACTATGGTAAAGATAGCGGTAGTCGGACTTGGATTCATGGGAAAGATGCATCTGAGCATCTATGGGCAGTTTGACGATGCGGAAGTGACGGCGCTGTGCGACGCACATGAGGACGCCCTGACACTGGGAGGATCTGCGGGCGAAACGAATATTGCTGTAGGTGATTCTGCAGCAGATGTAAGCGGAGCCCGGACATACACCGATTACAGCCGGATGCTCACAGACGGGGGATTCGACTTTGTCGACTTGTGCATACCCACCCATCTGCATCGGGAGTATGCCGCAGCGGCCCTGCATGCGGGGTATCACGTATTCTGTGAGAAGCCCATGGCCCTGACTGCCGATGAGGGCAGGGATATGATCAGGGCATCAAAGGAGTCCGGGAAGATGCTCACCGTCGGTCAGTGTCTGCGGTTCTGGCCGATGTATGTGAGGCTGAAGGAGATCATAGATTCAAAGCAGTACGGCAGGGTTATCAGCGGGGAGTTTACCCGCTACTCCTCCACACCGCTGTGGAGCCGGGACAGCTGGATCCTCGACGGGTCGGTGTCGGGAAACGCCGCCCTTGATATGCACATCCACGATGTTGACATGATTGTGCACCTTTTCGGGAAGCCCCGGAAGGTGTGTTCCCAAGGGGTGAAGACCATGGCCGAGGGATTCAGCCATATCACGACGGTGTACGACTATCCTGATGTTGCCGTAAGCTCCGTCGGAAACTGGGTCTGCAGCAGCGGCTTCGGACTGGCGATGCGGGCGTTTATCGTGCTTGAGCAGGCGGTGGTGGAGCTGGATTCCTCAAAGCAGCCGATGCTTACGATTATTCCCGACGGGGGTGAGCGGATTGTACCGGAACTTGATGAGAAGGACGGGTATTATCATGAGCTGCGATCCTTTGCGGATAATGTGAAGACCGGGAGCAGACCCTCCGTGGTGACGCCTGAATCCGCCCTTGAAGCCCTGGAGGTTACCCTGGCTGAAATTGATTCAGCAAAAAAGAAATCGCCGGTATCACTGTAGCGGGTTCAGGATGCGGCAGCTGAGCGGCTCCTGCATCGGGGATGCTTCTATCATGTTCGATGCAGAGAAACAGGCTGAAATAACAGTACAATACAGGCGGGAGGGTTGACCGCTGGAGAATATCGGAAAATACTGAACTCATACGTTTTCGGCTAGTAGGAGTTTGCATGAAGACCAATGCCGCTGTTCACGCAGCCTGGATCAGGGACTTGACAGTCCCCGCTTTCAATATCCCCTACCTGCCCATGATGGCACCGGTGGTTCAGGCCTCAGCGGATGAAGATGCCTTCTGTCTTGCCGCAGTTGCCCGGCTTGAATGGATGAA
Source organism: Spirochaetaceae bacterium (assembly GCA_003559765.1). GTDB lineage: Bacteria > Spirochaetota > Spirochaetia > PWKH01 > PWKH01 > PWKH01. The sequence continues at coordinate 6,749 of PWKH01000187.1, read as the reverse complement.
GTTTGAAAGCAGGAGCATGAAAGCGGTAATCAAAGAGTTTTATGCACAGCATCCGGGAGATCAGATCCGGATACATCTCGATCATATACCGGTAATTGATGAGGATAATCAGGAAGTTCCCTTTTATGACATAATTGCAGAAGCAATCGACCTCGGGTACCAGTCGGTGATGGTGGACGGATCAAGGCTGTCACTGGATGAGAACATAAGAGCGACTCGGAAGGTTGTGATTGCGGCCCGCCGCAGCGGGGTGCCGGTTGAAGCGGAGCTCGGAGCAGTGATGGGGCATGAAGGCACCCCGGTGATGAGCTATGAGGAAATGCTTCGTACAAAAACCGGATTCACGAAACCCGATGAGGCAAGACGGTTTGTGGAAGAAACCGGCTGCGACTGGCTGTCGGTTGCCTTCGGAAATATCCATGGTGCCGTATCAGAAACCCTTCGCCATGATAAAAAAGTCGCCGCCCGGCTGGATATAGACCATCTCAAAATCCTCCAGGATGCAGCAGGGATTCCCCTGGTGCTCCACGGGGGAAGCGGGATTCCCCGGGAGGACATCCTCCGGGCTGTGGAGCACGGAGTTGCAAAAATCAATATCGGGACAGAAATCAGGCAGACCTATGAGCAGACCTTGAAACACTCATCCAGCATCGATCAGGCGCAGCAGGCGGTATATGACCGAACAAGAACCCTGCTGAGAGATTTTTTCGGGGTGTCGGGAACAGCAGCTCAGATCACCTAGGAGCAAGCGCATGAGCGTCATGGGAATTGATGTCGGAACCACGGGGTGCAAGGCTGCGGTTTTCAGTGAATCCGGTAAGCTGATCTCGCTGCGCTATGCCGAATATCTCATTGACAGGCCGAAACCCAGATGTGCGCAGCTGAACAGCGAACAGGTCTGGATTCAGATCAGGGAAGTAATCAGATCTGCCGCTGCTGAAAGCGGGACGCTCAAAGATCTGAAGGGAATTTCGGTAACCTCCATGGGGGAGAATGTGGTGCCGGTAAGCCGTGACCGGCGCATCCTCGGACCGTCAATTCTCAATATTGATCAGCGGGGCGAAGAGTTTCTTCCGCAGCTTCGGGAATCAATGGATGACCGCCGACTTCATGAGATCAACGGAAACGTATGGGGAAACCAGTATACCCTGCCGAAACTGATGTGGATACAGAAGCACCAGCCGGAATTGTATGAAAAAACCTGGAAGTTTCTCCACTGGGCCGCATTTGTGACCTTTATGCTGGGCAGTGAGCCAGTGGTGGATTATTCCCTGGCAAACCGGAGCCTCCTGTTCGATATCTCCCGGGGTCAGTGGTCCCGGGAGCTGCTTGAGATCAGTGGAATTGACCGTGAGAAACTTCCGGATATCCTTCCTTCGGGGACGCAGATCGGAGCGGTAGGGACTGCTCAGGCAGAGGAGCTTGGTATCCCTGCAGGCACTCCCTTAGTAAGCGGAGCCCATGATCAGTGCGCAAATGCCCTTGGCTGCGGCGCGGTAGAGCAGAACACGGCGATGTACGGTATGGGCACATTCCCGACGATTGCCCCGGTCTATGCTGATCTGCCTGACCGGCAGGTGATGATCAGAAACCGCCTGAATATTGAGCATCATGCGGTTCCCGGACGGTATGTTTCTTTCATCTTCCATATGGGCGGTTCTGCGGTCAGATGGTACCGCGACACCCTTGCTGCCGACAGGAAGGAGGCGGCCGGGCGGGAGGGAAAAAGCGTATATCAGCTGATGTATGATGAAATGCCCAGACAGCCGGCCCCGGTACTGGTGCTTCCCCGGTTTGCTCCCATGGGCCCCCCGGATTATGAGGAAGAGCCCTTCGGTGCTGTTGCCGGTCTGAGTCTGGAGACAACCCGGGGGGGGATATTGAAGGGGATCCTTGAGGCGAATACCATGGCGCTGAATCTGCTGGTATCAAAACTGCCGGAGGCGGGTATTGATGTTGACCGGTTTCTCGCCGTCGGCGGTGGAAGCAGGGATGACCGGGCGGTGCAGATTGCAGCGGACATTTTTGGAAAGCCGCTGATCCGTTCAGAGGTTGAGGAGGCAGGTGCCCTGGGAGCTGCGCTGCTGGCAGGAATCGGAGCCGGGGTGTATCAGGGATTTGAAGAGGCCTGCCGGGCAGCTGCCGGTTTCGGAAAAACCTTTGAGCCGGAGGATAAGCGCCATCGACAGTACCAGGAGGTGTTCTCCCTGTTCTGCGATTATCGGGAGCGACTCAATGAGCTCTCCGGCAGGTGGAACAGGCTGCAGAGGCAGCTGCGCTCCCCCGATGCATGAGCCCTGCAGAAAGCTGTGACGTTTTTATATGCATATCGTACAAGGTGTGCGGGAATATGCTGCACGGCTGTCCCGCTGACGGCAGAAGCGGCAAGATGAAGCGAATACAGACTTTACACGGAGGTCTTTCCGTATGATATTGTGTAGTAAACTGGAATAAATCAAGGTATACTGATGTTGGAGGGTAGCATAATGAGTAACTGGTTCAAAAAGGGAATTCTTTCCGGTATCGGCTTAGGACTCTTTGCCAAGGAAAAGGTAGAGGAGAAGGCAAGACAGCTCGCTGAAGAGGCGAAGCTCTCGGAGGATGAGACAAAAGAATTTATTGAGGAGCTGAAGTCACAGGCAGAAAAAACACGCCGTCAGGTTGATGAACGGGTGCAGCAGCAAGTGCAGGATGCTGTGGAGCGGATGGGACTGGTTACCCAGGCAGATCTCAGTCGGCTTGAAAAGAAGATCGATGCGATGAGCAAACCGGCTTCCAGTAAAGGCCGTCCCCAGGGGAAAAAAGCCCAGGGATCAAAGAAGCAGGAAACAGGAGACAAGTCTCAGGAGGGAAAGCAGCAGGACAGTAACTGATGCGGACACTGAATCCCCTCTCTCGACCGTTCCGGCATGTAAACCGGTATATTGAAATTCTCCGGGTACTCATGAAATACGGGTTTGCAGACCTTGTCTCACGGTCAGGGCTGGAAAAGGCAATAACCATCGGCAGAAAGGTGACCTTCCAGAAAGCTGATCCCCAGGTGTACCAGATGAGCACCTGGGAGCGGATCAGGCATGTATTTGAAGAACTGGGACCGACCTACATCAAATTCGCCCAGCTGATGAGCCTCAGAGGGGATCTGATCCCCCTGGATCTGATCAAAGAGCTGGAGCGGCTTCAGGACGATGTCGCTCCCTTCCCGACAGAATTGGTGAAGGAAGTGATTGAATCAGAGCTTGAGGAGACGGCGGATGAAGTGTTTGCAGAGTTCAGTGATGAACCCCTGGCTGCAGGCTCCATTGCGCAGGTTCACCGGGCTGTTCTGATTACCGGTGAAGAAGTGGCGGTGAAGGTGCAGCGCCCGGAGATCCTCAAGCAGACCAGAACCGATATTGAGATCATGTACGGGATAGCCGAGCGGATTAACCGCTTTGTTCCGGAAGCTCAGGTTTATAACCTGACAAAGGTGATCCGTGAATTCTCCCGGTCTATTGAACTGGAGCTTGATTTTCTCCAGGAAGCGTCGAATATGGAAAACTTTGCTTCCTGCTACGGAGCTATGGAAGAGCTCCATGTTCCCCAGTGCTACCGCCGCTACAGCGGCAGAAAGGTGCTGACCGCAGAATATGTCAGTGGAATTAAGATCTCAAATATCGAAAGACTTACCCAGGAGGGGTACGACCTGAAACTGCTGGCGCACCGGGGAATAGACGTGGTGCTCAGGCAGGTGTTTGAAGAGGGGTTCTTCCATGCCGATCCCCATCCCGGCAATCTGCTGGTTCTGGAGGATAGCCGCCTCTGCCTGCTTGACTACGGCATGATGGGAAAACTGAGCCCGCCGACAAAACGGCTGCTGACGGCAATTCTCATCGGAGCGGTGATAAAAGACAGTGAATTCATCACCAGGAATCTGCTGAGGCTCTGCGAAACCCAGCGTGAGGTGAATCAGCGGGAACTGGAAACTGCCGTAGCGGACATCGTGGACAGCATGTTCTACACCTCTCTGGAAAATATCGACATGCCCGGGGTGATCAACCGGATCGTCAGGCTGTTCCCCGAGCAGGGGCTTGTTCTTCCGGCTGATATGTACCTGCTCGGCCGCACCATTATCCTGCTGCAGGCAAACGGTGAACGCCTTGATCCTCAGTTCAATATATCCGAGTACCTGGTCCCCTACATGAAACAGCTCTACCGGGAGCGGCTGAAGCTCTCCAGGCTGTTCAAGGATTTTGCCATTACCATGGAGGAGTTCTCTGAACTTGCCAGGGTGTTTCCCTTTGAACTTCGCGACATTGTGGATAAGATCAAGTTCGGCAAGCTGGGCATTCAGTTTAATCATCGGGGACTGGAGACAACCCAGACGGTGATCGAGCGGGCCTTCAACCGTCTCTCCTTCGCGATAATCGTGGCGGCAATACTTATCGGGTCATCCCTGATTATCGTCTCAGGAACCTACCCCCAGATATTCGGCATTCCCCTGGTCGGGATCGTGGGTTTTCTGACGGCTGCGATCTTCGGCTTATGGCTGATTATCGCCATCCTTCGCCACGGGAAGATGTAGCAGATATACATTCCCATGGCCAATCAGTATAGAATAGTATATACTTTCCCATACAGAGATAAACCGTTCCCGATTCGGGAGTCTGGAGGAATGCATGAGAAAAAAACGAAACATGTACGGCAGAACTGTTCGCCATCTGAAACGGTATCGTGAAATTATCCAGGTGCTGGTGAGGAACGGATTCGGAGATCTTATTACCAGATCCGGAATAGAGCAGGCGGTTGACTTCACCCGAACCGGAGAGATTCCGGAGATGGCCCGGCTGGATTATCCCGAGGAAGTGTGGGTCCGGATAAGAAATGTCTTTGAGCAGCTTGGACCGGCATATATTAAATTCGGTCAGCTGCTGTGCTTCCGGGGTGATATCATTCCCATTGATTTGGTGACGGAGCTGGAAAAACTGACCGATGATGTCCCTCCCTTCCCGGCGGAATCGGCTAAAAAACTCATCGAAGCCGAACTTGAAGGAGAGATCAGTGATCTCTTTTCAGAATTTCAGGATGCGCCGATTGCAGCGGGCTCCCTTGCTCAGGTGCATCGGGCGGTGCTGCATTCCGGAGAAACGGTAGCCGTAAAGGTGCAGCGGCCGGAGGTGCTCAAGCTGGTTCGCACCGATATTGAGATTATGCAGTACATCGCCGAATCCATGGCAAAACGAATTCCGGAGATGCGGGTGTATAATCTGCAGGAAATCCTCAGCGAGTTTTCCAAGACTATTGAGCTTGAACTGGATTTTCTCAATGAAGCTTCAAATATGGAGCTTTTCAGTTCCTTTTATCATGACATGGAAGAGCTGTATGTCCCCCGCTGCTATCGATCCTTCAGCACCAGGAAAGTCCTCACGATGGAGTTCATCAACGGAATAAAGATCTCCGAAACCCGGAAGCTTAAAACGCAGGGATATGATATGAACATGCTCGCCCGGCGGGGTATTGATGTGATGCTCCGCCACATCTTTGAGGAGGGGTATTTTCATGCGGACCCCCATGAGGGCAATCTGGTGGTCATGCCGGATCAGCGGCTGTGCTTCCTCGACTACGGCATGATGGAGAAACTCACCCCCTCCTCCAAAAGGCTGGTAAATGCCCTGCTGGTCGGCGCGGTGATGAAGGACAGCGAATACATCACGAAACATGTCCTGCGTATCTGCAGGACCCAGCGGCAAGTGGATGAGCAGGAGCTGGAAAGCCGCATAGCCGAACTGGCTGATCTGTTCTTCTGCTCCACATTGGAGTACATCAATATCGACGAGGTGATACGAAAGTCCATCCGCATGTTTCCTCAGCAGGGACTGGTGCTTCCCGGAGACCTCTACCTGCTGGGCCGCACCATGATTCTGCTTCAGAACAACGGAGGATCCCGGCTGGATCCTGAGTTCAATCTTGTGGAATATATGCAGCCCTTTGTGAAGCGGAAAATCCGGGAGCGGTTCAAGGTGTCCACGCTCATGAAGGATTCTGCTGTTGCTGTGGAGGAGTTTGCTGAGTTTTCCAAAACCATCCCCTTTGAAGCTTCCCAGATCATGCAGAAGGCCAATAAAGGGGATTTCACCATGGGACTGAAGCACCATGGAATAGAACAGGCCATGCAGAGCGTGGAGCGTTCGGTGAACCGCCTCGCCCTCTCGCTGATCATCGCCGCCATCCTCATCGGCTCATCATTCATGATCGGTCCGGACTGCCAGCCCACGATAGCCGGGATGCCCAGCGTATGCATTGTCGGGTTCATTGTGGCAGGACTCTTCGGCCTGCTGCTGGTGTTTGCCATATTCCGCCATGGACGGTTATAGACAGACAGCGGATTGTTCAGTACAGTTACAGTCGGTGATGGGGCTCACCTGAAAACCACTGCGGACTCGTGCAGTTGATGGCTCCTGTGAATACCCCCAACAGTCGGGGAGACAGGAGTTTTTTTATGGCGCTCAGCTTGGCTCTGATCATTCTTTTCGGTATGCTTGCCGGAAAACTGTTTGAACTGCTTCGGCTTCCGGCGCTTCTCGGCATGCTCGCTGCGGGCATCCTGCTGGGAAATACCGGATTTTCCGTGATACATCCTGATATCATGCGCATTGCCCCCGATTTGCGAATAATTGCACTGGTTGTCATCCTGCTGCGTGCCGGATTCGGTATTGATAAGGAGCAGCTCCTCCGCCTCGGAAGACCTGCAGTCCTGCTGAGCTTTCTGCCGG
>PWKH01000087.1 GCA_003559765.1 Spirochaetaceae bacterium | reverse complement strand
AGGGGGCATCTCCTCACGCTTGAAGGTGCCTGTCAGTTTTGAGGTGATAAAAGCTCCGAGGGCAATGCCGAGGACAAACAGCAGCTGCCAGTTAGGGAAAGCTGCTCCGGTCAGGTTCCCGTCACTCGCCTGGTAGAAACTGAGAAAACCGAGATCAATGCCTACCGTATCGAGAACAAGGGTGGTGAATCGCGGAAAGGTTGTCGACGTTCCGAAAAACTGCCCCTGGAGGGCTACACTGATCGTAAGCAGCAGCCCCGATAGCGCGCCGTACACATAGGGTTTCCATTGGTTCTTGAGATACATGTTCAGCCTCCAATCATTACAAAATTGTTTATAATGACAAGGTTCCTAAATTTCTGCTCGGCGTCAAGTTTGCCTGAGGTGAAGCGCCCATACCCCATTTTCTGAAGGAAAACAGCCAAGGTTCTATTAGTTTGCTGTGAAAAGATTGACAAATACAGACTTAGGAACCTACTATAGGATGATTCAGGGGGTGTTTTTATGGCAGACCTCTCGTTCATTCTTTGGGTGCAGCAGTTTTCAAACCCGGTACTCGACGGGTTCTTCCGCTGGATCACCCTGCTGGGAGATCAGGAATACTACATGATCGTCATTCCGCTGCTCTACTGGCTCTGGAACAAGGACTTCGGCATCAGGTTCTCTCTGGTGTTCGTAACCTCTATCTACTTGAATACTGCAATCAAATATAACTATATGACTGAACGGCCAGACCTGGCGGTGAGACTGATTGAAGAGGACGGCTTCTCCTTTCCCAGCGGGCATGCCCAGGGCAACACTGCATTCTGGGGGTATCTTGCCCGGGAGATCGACCGGAGATGGGCCTACGGGACCGCAGCGGTTCTGATCGTGCTGGTCGCATTTTCCCGGGTATACCTCGGAGTCCACTATCCGGTGGATATTATCGCCGGGGTGCTGATCGGCCTGCTGATTCTTACAGGATTCGAATTTCTTCAGCGAAAATACACCCTGGAAATGAGCGGCAGGAGATATGTGCTGTTTACCGGAGGAACAGTGCTGCTGCTGTTTCTCAACCAGTCCTTCGGCCTTGCGCCGGTAGTTCTTGGATACATCCTTGCAGCGCTGTGGGGATACCGGCTGGAGAAACAGGTGGTGAAATTCGTGGAACAAGCCGCATGGTGGCAGCAGATTCTGAAGGCTGTCATCGGTCTGGGGATACTCTTCGGTCTTCGGGTGGTTACCCGGACGCTTTTTATCGGCCTGACGGGAGTCGGGGAGGATCAGGAACTGCTGTTTGCATGCATGACTTTCCTCAGGTACTTTGTTATGGGCGCATGGGTTACCTTTGCAGCACCGTGGCTGTTTAAGACCGCGGGATTATACCGGAAGATGCCGTCATGAGCCGTCAGATTACAGAATCGCCCAGATCCACTGGGAAATATCCTCCAGCACCTGGGGTGCGATGGTAATCGGGATTGTTCCGTATTCGTCCACCATACCGGTCTGAGCAGGCTGGAACAGGTGGTTGAGCCCCTCATAGATTTTTGTCGTCACCTGAGGTGATTCCCCTGCTTCCAGGTGCGCTTCTATCCGTGGGATGTTCTCTTCAGCAAGCACCTGAAGGTCAAGACTGCCTCCCAGGGCGAGCACCGGGACGGACAGCCTGGTGAGCACCTCCCCGGGATCATAGGAGAGGAAGAACCTGAACCACGGAAGCAGGATCGACGGCAGCTGCTGGCGGATCTGATCTTCAGGTATGCCGACGCTGCGCATGATCTGTGTGATTTTCGTCTGCAGTTTGTCCTCATTATCCTCTTCCATCAGCAGTGAATAGATAGCCCGGTTCGTCGTCAAGGTAGTCTCCACCAGTGATTCAGGCAGGCTCTGTGCTTCGAGGATGGCCCGGGTCTGCGAAAGCAGCACTTGATCACCCTGCTGTCCGGGACCGGCCAGCAGGATCAAAAAGGATATCTCATTCCGTCTGTCGGCGACCATCGGGGCGATGATGCCTCCTTCACTGTGCCCGACCAGTCCGATTTCATCCGATATGATATCTCTATGGTGCTCCAGCAGGTAATCCAGGGCGCTTTCAGCATCAATGGAAAGGTCATAGGAGTCAGCAGTTTCGGATTCTCCACCGGAACCGCCCACTCCTCTGTCATCATATCTGAGAACGGCGATGCCGTTCCGTGTCAGATGATCGGCGAGCACTAAGAACGGCCGATGTCCAAAAATCTCTTCATTCCGGTCATGGGAACCGGATCCGGAAATAAGGATTACCACCGGAAAGGGTCCTGCTCCTTCAGGATAGGTCAGGGTTCCTGCCAGCTCAAAATCCTCCCGGACATTGGGGAATACCACCTCTTTTTCGTGATAGGGATAGGGACGTGCGGGATCCTGAGGCCGTTCTATCCTGGTGAGCGTATCGAACTGCCTCGGCTGCATGGTCAGTTCCGCCTGGCTCCCTGCATGCTTCCATGTTCCTGAGAGGGTGATCTGCTGGGAATCCTGCACAGCCCGCAAGGTCGCAGTATATCCTGCCTGGATGGAGGATGCCTGGAAGGTTATTACGCCGTCCTCGTCTATTTCAATCTCATCGAAGATAAACAGCGCCTGAGTCTGCTGCGGCAGAGAGAATGCTCCGATGAAGCTGCCGTCTTCATTCTCCTGAAGGGAGAAGCGTACAGTGTATTCGGTTCCCTGCATGGTGAAGGTTCCTTCCCAGGTTCCCGGAAGAATGTCCTGGGGATCGGAAATATTGATGGGTTCGGAAATATCTTCAAGGGTAAAGCGCATCGGTTCATCGCTGCACCCGATGAGCAATGGGAGGGTTATGATGAGAAAGAATGCAGTAACCAGGATACCCCATGGATGTACTCTAGGTGTTTTCCTGTTACCCATACTGGTTTGCTCCTTGAATTGATGCCGCCTGCTGCTGAGTGTTCAATGCAGCACCTTGTCAATCCCTTTGGAAAAGAAAGACAGAGAAAAAGGCTGTCTGCACAATCCCGCAGACAGCCTGTGGGTTCATAGGTGTGTGTACTTCACATCCCTAAATTATTCAAGGGGAGAAAAGTCATCCTTGGCCGCGCCGCAGAGCGGACACACCCAGTCATCGGGAATGTCGCTGAATGCCGTTCCGGGATCGACCCCGTTATCCGGATCACCTTCTGCGGGATCATATACATATCCGCATAAATCACATACATATTTTTCCATGTTTGCCTCCTCATTTTAGAGAAACTTATCCTCGAGCTCCCAGTTCTTTATCCAGCAGGTAAAGCCCTCGGTTATCTTCCCCGGCAAGATCAAATTTAGCCAGGATGGATTCAACAGTACTTTCCTCTTCAATCTGTTCTGACACAAACCACTGAAGAAATACTTCAGATGCTTTGTCGTCATGCTTCCGGGCTGTGTTCACCAGCTCATCAATGCTCTTGGTAATAAACCGTTCATGTTTGAGCGCATGTTCAAAGACCTCCCGGACGCTTGCCCAGCTTTCTTGAGGCTTCTCTACTGTATCATACAAGGGTCTGCCGCCGCGTTCAAGTAAAAAATGATAAAATTTTTGGGCATGCTCGACCTCTTCCTTTGCCTGGGCGGTCATCCAGCGGGCGAATCCGGAGTAATTCTTGGATTCAAAATCCGCAGCCATTGCGGCATAGATATATGCTGATGCGAGTTCCTTGTTGAACTGCTCATTGAACGCCTGTTCCACTGCTTTGCTTATCATTACTTTTCCGCCCTCCAGAGTCCGTGGACGTTGCAGAATTCCCTGGCTGAAACCGACGCAGCTGCATCATCAGTACAGGTGCAGAATTCAGCCTTCGGCTCATCACCGGGTTTGAGGAATTTCTTACAGGATTTTCCGTCTACGATGAGTTCAATCCATTCAATAAAGTGTTTTTCAACCATCGGATGAAGGGTTGAACCGACTACTACGCTGTAACCGGAATCGGTTTTTTCGATAACTGGAACATGTTTTTCCGTAGATGAATCAGCGGTCTGTTCATCCATACGCTTCATTGGTTCACCGCAGCAAACCAATTCCCCCTGACCTGCACGCAGCAGTTCTGCTACGTTTCCGCAGATCTCACACAAATACACTCCGTGTTTTACTGCTTCTGCCATAATTGTCCTCCTTGGACCAAATATAATATTATACAGTCTCTCCGAACACCTCAAAATGGGCCTGAGGATGGGCGCAGGCGGCACATTTTGCCGGCGCAGCGGCTCCTTCATGGATATATCCGCAGTTGCGGCACTGCCACTTCACCGGGGTGTCCCGCTTGAACATGGTACCATCCTCCACCAGTTTCAGCATGTTCAGATACCGGTCTTCATGCCGTGTTTCAGCAGCAGCTACTGCCCTGAACACTGCAGCGATTTCGTTGAACCCTTCTTCCTCTGCCGTCTTGGCAAATTCCGGATACATGGTGGTCCACTCATAATTTTCCCCGGCCGCTGCTGCGCGAAGGTTTTCCGCGGTAGTGCCGATCTTCCCTGCTGGAAATGCACCGGTGATTTCAACTTCTCCCCCATCGAGAAATTTAAAGAACCGCTTGGCATGTTCCTTCTCCTGATCAGCTGTTTCGCTGAACTTTTCGGAAATCATCACAAACCCTTCCTTCTTCGCCGCTGCGGCGAAATAGGTATAGCGGTTTCGTGCCTGTGACTCACCTGCAAATGCCGTAAGCAGGTTTTTTTCAGTTGCGGTTCCATTCAAAGACTTCATGGTTCCCTCCTAGGTTTTATAGTGTCTTTGTGTAGATTATACTATTAGTATACATCATACAATATCTTTGTAAACGCGGAAGATCTTTTCCAGTTCTTTCATGAATTTTTTTCGGTACGACTGCGGCTCAATGATTTCGATGGAGTCTCCGCTCTGGACGATCCGCAGCATCAGTTCGATGGAATTCTCCGCCTCCATTTCACAGATCAGCTCTCCCTCGGTATTCCGGTAGATTTCGCAGCGTTCGCGGTAGACGAGGGAGAGAGAATTCAGGGCAGAGCGCTCCTTGAGCTTCAGCTTCAGCGGGATGAGATCAATTCCCCCGTAGCGCTGCTGCGCATCAGGTTTGAAAAAGGGCTTCAGGTTGTCAGGAATTGTGTAAATCTCATCAAGGATTTCCGCCTCATGGATGTCGAGGATGTCTATGGTGGTGATCTCTGCGGTATGGCGCAGCCTGCCGGTGACGCTGATCGGTCTTCGTCCGGTCCCCTCCTCCCTGAATCCAATGAAGTACGGGGCAAATTCTGTCTCTTGGGGCTGACCGTCCTGGGAGCCGGTGTGCCGAATGCGTACGATTTTCCCGGAAATCCAGGCATCGGTAAGCACCTCAAGGGCCTTCATGAAAGTGGGATTGCTTTTTTTTGACCCCACCTCTATCGCCTCGGCCGCGGCATTGAGGTTCCGGCTCATGGTGGGCGCATAGTTCCGCATGTTTCCTGCAATCTTACGGAGTCCTGATGCAAGATGGGGATTCTGGAACTCAACATGGGACGCGAGCAGCTCCGCGGAGAGGTTGAAGGCAAGACTCTCGTAGACGCTGAGCTTCATCATATCCATGTCGTGCTTTCCCGAAGGCTTGATAATAAACCCGTCCTCCTCGATGTCCATATGGTGTTTCAGTTCTTCGATGTACCGCCCGATGGTTGAACGGTGCACCCCCAGGCGCCGGGCAATTTCAGCGCGGCGCATACCCTCGGGATGGGACAGGAGGAGAAGCTCGAGCTGCGTAAGCCGTTCTGCTTTCATGTGCTATCCTTATGCTTGATGAAAATGAAAAGCCCCTCCGGGCACAGGGAGTATTATATCATGTGTGGGAGATAGCACAATAGCCGGTAATTATTGCTTGCGGCGGCAGGGGAAAACGGCTAGGATGAAGCATGATCAAGCAAGAAGGAGGCAGTATGCAGCATTGGTTCTCCGAAAGGGTAACGGAGCGGCTGCTCAGATATGCAGTTGTCGATACGCAGTCTGACCGCAGCAGCACCTCCCGGCCCACCACCCCCGGACAATGGGACCTGCTGAATATCATCAGCAGCGAACTGCAGGATCTGGGCATCACCGATATCTCAGTATTAGATGAGGGCTTTCTCATTGCCCGCATTCCTCCGACTAACCGGCGACTAGAGCAGGTTCCTGCAGTGGGATTTATGGCCCATGTGGACACCGCCGAGGATGTTTCAGGCAGAGGGGTAGTCCCTCAGGTAATCAAGGAGTATACCGGCAACGATATCCCCCTGGGAACCAGCGGATATGTGCTTTCACCGAAGGAGCATCCCGAACTGCTCTCATGCGTGGGTAAGGATATCATTACTGCAGACGGCACCACCCTCCTCGGAGCCGATGATAAAGCCGGGATTGCTGAGATCATCACCGCAGCGGAATATCTGACAGCCCGCCCGGAACTGGAGCACGGGGCGGTTGAGCTCATTTTCACCACCGACGAGGAGACCGGCAGGGGAATGGACCATTTCCCGGTGGAGAAGCTGCGCTCCCGGTACTGCTATACCCTGGACGGTCCCGGCCGGGGCACCATGGAAGCTGAATGCTTCAATGCGCTGAAATGCGACGTGATTTTCACCGGCGTGTCCTACCATCTCGGGAATGCCCGGGGACGGATGGTCAATGCCGTTACGATGGCCGCATCCTTTATCTCCATGCTTCCCCAGGCTGAGAGCCCTGAGGCAACCGACGGCCGGTTCGGGTACTACTGCCCCCTGACGGTCACCGGCGATGCGGAGCAGGCGTCGGTGACCGTGTTTATCCGGGACTTTGACCGTACTGAGGCGGTGCGCCGGTCCGAGGCGGTGGAGCAGATGGCCCGCTCAGTGCAGTCTGCCTTTCCCGGCGGCGCGGTCCGGGTTGAGACTCTCTGGCAGTATGAGAATATGTATGATGCCATCAGCAGGGACCCGAAGGTGCTGGATGTGCTGAAGCGCTCGATTGCTTCGGCAGGCATCACCCCTGAAATGACGAGCATCCGGGGCGGTACCGACGGTGCCCGGCTGACCGCCATGGGCATTCCAGCTCCGAACATTTTCTCCGGGGGGTTCAACTACCACAGCCGGTATGAATGGGCCTGCGCTGACTACATGGCCGAAGCCTCACGGGTGGTAGTTGAGACCGTGCTTCAGTGGGCCCGGGAGGAGTGAAGCCGGGATGGGAAAACGCATCCTGCTGAGTGTACTGCTGGGACTTGCAGCGGTGTCTCTTCCTGCAGATCCCCAGGAGGTCTTTCTGCAGGCTTTCCTGGAGGGCACTGAACTGCTGAAGGGCGTTCAGGAAGCACTCTCCCTGGATTTTGCCGAGTATCAGGAGACTCAGCTTCCTTCAGGACTGTACCGCAGTGAAGCCTCCCTGATGATCACCTGGGAGGCTGAAGCGGTGCAGGTCCGTCCTGCCGGCATCGGGGATACCCCCCGGGAAGCGCTGGAGGATGCCGCAGAATATCTGGCCCGGGCGCTTCCGGGAATGCTGATAGAATTTCCCGGTCTGCTGCCTCCTCCGAGGGTGGAGCTGGCAGCCCCGGGGCAGCTGTTTATACTGACAGAGGAGCCGGTTTTCTCCAGGAGAGCGGAATTCCTGGTGCAGGGGCCGGAGGGAAGTTCCCGGGCGCTGCTGCGCACTGCCCCTTCAGGATACTGGGATTCCCGTGAGACTGAGGCCGCATCGCTTGAGGCGGAGTGGGGACGCGAGCCCTGGAGGCGCTATCTTGCAGCCGATGTGCTCTATGCATCCGGCAGAATCGTTCCAGGTATGCCTGTGGAACCTCTGAACCGGCTGGGAATATCTCTTTCCCTGCAGGGCGGAGCGGCCCTGCATCCGGAAGGGACCATCGCACCGGCGATTTCCCTGCAGGCGGCGGCGGACTCCCTGCTGCGGTTTGTCTCCGGGATGATTGCCGTCGAGGGGCACTTCTTCGGCGGAGGGGATCAGCTGATCATGCTGCAGGGAGGCTGGCAGGTTCCCCTGCCGCTGCCGCGCGGCATCAGCCGGGAGCCGTCCTTTATTGATATGCTTGCACTTGATCTCTCCTTTGCCGGAGGACCGGGCTGGGACACCCGCAAGGCGGATACCCTGCTGACAGGCACCGTCGGGGTTTCCCTGCAGGCATACGCCTCTCCCCGGTGGAAGGCAGGGGTCTGCGCCAAGGGGCACATCATCGGTCCTGCCGGAGGCACCCACGGGGACTGGCGCCTTGTTCCTGCTGCCGGCGCCGGTGTGACCCTGCGGCTGTAGCAGATTTGCTGTATTGCCCTCTCGCGAAATCACCCGTACAATAGCAGTATGTACAGGAGATTCCATTCATCAGGGTCCGTCCTGCAGCGGATCATCATCATACTGCTGATGCTGCCGACAGTCGGCTGCGCCTCCTATTACGGCGGGGATCGATACCGGGAAGAAGCGCCCCGGACCGACCCAAGGCTGCTGGAGCGAGCCGGAGTAACTGCTCCGATGTTCTTCGGCTACGGGGAAGGGGCAAGCCGGCAGGAAGCAGAAGCTGCTGCCAAGCAGGATGCCCTGTTTCGATCGGCAGTGGTGATGCTTGAGGAATCCGCCCTGCTCTACGGCGATCAGGTGCAGCGGATTATCGCCGGAATCAGGAACCTGGAGCCCTACTGCATACCGGGGACCCTGGAGACTGTTGCCTGGGACCGTGCTGAGGGGAAGTATCAGCTGATCGCAGGAGTGCGGATTAACCTGAGAGCACTGTCCGACCGGATTGTCAGCTCCGGTATTGAGGCAGGAATGATCAGAGATCAGGTGTTCGGACTCCGCCTGCCCGACGAGCCGTTCCCGGAAATTGACGGGGAGCGGCCCCTTTCGGAGGTGCTGTTCCGCCCCGAAATGCTGTGGCAGGATGTCAGCCGTCCCGTATTTCTGGTCTCCTGTTCCGCCGCCGGCATCACCGATGCAGCCTTTGCCGATACTGCAACTGCCGCCGCCAGGGGCGTGCTCGTCCGATACGGGTTTCCTGCAGCTGAATATGATCAGATGCAGCAGCAAGCAGCCGTCATGGATGTCCCGGGGGTTCCTGCTCATTTGCGGCTGGATGCATCCCCGCTTCCCTATGACTATCATATCGAGATTTCTGCTGAAACCTCCGTTGAGCAGACCGGCTCATCCCGGTATCTGGGGAGGGCGTTCATTACCGTGACCTGTTATGATGCCTCAACCGGACAAGAAATCGGCGGTGCAGTTCATCAGACCAAAGCGGTTTCCAGCACGGCATCCCTGTACGGAGCCGGGATGCGGGCGCTGCGCACAGGAACGGAGGAAGTCATGGAAAATCTTCTTGTGCAGATCAGCGGGAGGATCACGGATCAGGTGCACCGCGGCGAGCAGTATGAGCTTGTATTCATCGGTGCGGCGGCCGATCCGGGTATGGATGAGTTTATCAGCCGGCTGGAGCAGCAGGCTGCGTCGCTGCGCAGAACCTCCTTCTCCCTGGATGAAATCCGTTTTGTGCTGGTCTTTGACGGATCTCCGGAGGAGCTTGAAAAGCGCATCCGCCGGGCGGCTGCAATGGTTCCGGGGGCCGCTCATATGCACCTGGTAAATCAGCAGGAGAATTCCCTCATTTTTGATGCAGGGCGGCAGGAATGAAGAAGCCGATATGCTCCGTTATTGCCGCAGCTCTGCTGGTGCTGGCGCTCACAGGGTGTGCCACCATAACCAGTCTGATTCAAGGGGTTCCCCGGTGGACCATCAGCACCCCTTCGGCTACCTTGACGACGATCTCCTTTGTCGCCGAAGGAAGCGCACAGGAAGATCAGACGGAGCTTGCCAGAGACCGGGCCCTGAATGATCTGATGAATCAGCTCTCGGCATATATCGGATACCGTCTTGAGGACAGATACCGGAGGGAACTGGTCGACAACGGAGAAATTGCCGATTTGAGCCTCTTTGTTGCTGATGAATTTGAGCGCAGTGAAGACGGCAAAACCACGGTATATCTGCTGGCCGAGGCGAATCGGAGAACCATCAATAACTTCCGACGTATTCAGCAGGACCGGCTGGCCCGGGAGGGACAGGAACATCTGTCTTACCGGGATGCGGCACGGCGGAATTATGCGAGGAATCAGGACACCGAGGCGGTACATGCATATCTGGAGGCTGCCCGGGCTGCCTATGCCTCTGAACTGCCTGAGCATCTGGAGCTTTCCCAGGAGTATTTGAACCAGGCAATCGGTATTCTGGAGCGGGTGAGGATGGAGCCCCAGCGGAGAAGTGACGGGGATACAGTTTTTTCCGTCCGGCTGGTCCGCGACGGGCGGGCTTTCAGCAGCGGAATTGCAAATGCTGAACTCATCTTTGCCTATCCGGTCTATGACAGCCTCGGACGCCGCATACAGCTGGAACAGCAGGCAGCAACAGACGTCAGGGGATTTGCATCTGTGCAGATCACCCATCCGGGATTTCGGGGAAGCGGGCGGGTGACTGTGCACCTGGATACTTCCCGGTTCGACGGGCCCAGTGAAGTCCTGCGGGGCAGCCAGGAGCTGAACACCCTGGTGAGCGGACTGTACCGGCTGGGAGGTGAGCGGCAGACGTACTTCTCCTTTACCGTGCTTCCCGAGGTGCTGCGGGGAGCCGTGGCTGCATCCATCCTGGAATATGATCGGGCAGGAGACCTTCGGCATGATGCGGCCGCCACGGAAGCGCTGGTGGAAGTATTCCGGGAAAATACGGTGAATGCAGTTCCCATGACTGTTTCCCCGGGACCGCAGGTCCAGGTTATCCAGTCCATCCTTCAGCAGGCAGGTCAGGGGGTGCACGCGGTGGTCGGGGAAGTTGAAATCGTATCAGTGGTGCATTCACGGGACCGCTTTGTAGCAACCGCCCGGGGGGAAGTGCAGATTGTGGAGACCCGGACCCGCAGGGTGCTCGCGTCAACCGACACGGTGGTGGCCAACGGTACCGGCGCATCCGATCATGAGGCAAAAACAGCAGCGCTTCGGCGGTTCGGAGAAATTGCCGCTTCGGTGCTGCTCAATACGCTGTAGCAAGCACCTCCATGGTCTGTTTCGGATCGTTTGAAATAATGCCCTCCACTCCGAGGCGGGCCAGCCGGCGGATCTCCTCCGGATCATCTACCGTCCAGGTAAATACGCCGTAGGATTTTCTGTCATGATATCGGGCAAACCAGGCTTCGGTGACCTGGGAGTATTTCGGCTTCAGCACCGAGGCATGGGTGAACAGCCGTCCCTGCCCGCGCTGCAGGCGTTTGGGCACCTCCGGGTCGACGGCAAATATAACCGCAGTAGGAACCGCTCCCCGGGCATGCTTTTCAAAATGGCGGATCTGAAAGGGATTGAAGGAGGAGACCAATACCTGTGATGCAAGGCCGTAGGAACTGATGAGTTCAGATACCCGCTTGCCGAGGCCGATGTCGTCGCGCCCCTGGTATTTCAGCTCCACGTCGAAGTACATGGATGATCCGAAGGTTTCAAACACCTCCTGGAGCAGCGGGATCCGTTCTCCGGCGAACTCCGGGGAAAAAAAGGAGCCTGCATCCAGACTGCGCAGCTTTGCGAAGGAGCTCTCCTCCACCGTGCCTTCTGCTCCGGTAGTCCGCTTGAGCTGGTGGTCATGGATAACCACCACTTCGCCGGAGGCGCACCGATGCACGTCGAGCTCTATCCCCGGTATGCTCTCCCGGCGGCAGGCTTCAAAGGCGCTCATGGTGTTTTCCGGGGCGATGCTGGAAAACCCCCGATGTCCCAGCACTGCAGGTTTTGCCAGCTCGGGAAATATCCTATCAGCCATGGGCAAACTCCTTGAGCGTTCTGATTTCTTCAGGCCACAGTTCAGGCTCAACCGTTTCAAGGATAAAGGGGATTTCATCCATCCGTTCATCCTGCATGATATATGAGAAGGGCTCAATGCCGAGTTCACCTCTGCCGAGACTCGCATGGCGGTCAACCCTGCTTCCCAGAGAGCTTTTTGCATCATTCAAATGCATCCCCATAAGCAGTTCGAATCCGATGAGTTTTTGGAACTGGGCCATCACCGCGTCATAGGCCTCCTGCTGTCTGAGGTCGTAGCCCCCGGCAAACATATGACAGGTATCAAGGCACACCCCTATGCGGTCCTGCTGCGGTATCAGATCTATCAGCTGAGCCAGCTGCTCAAAGGAGAATCCCAGGTTTGTTCCCTGACCGGCGGTAATTTCAATGACCGCATACACCCCCGAGCTCTCCCGGATGCCCAGACCAATCCCTTCGGCAATCTTCTGCATGGCCGCATCCGTCGTGAGTTCATTGAGGTGGGAGCCGGGATGGAAGTTCAGCCGGTCAAGTCCCAGCTGTTCGACCCGCTGCATCTCGTCAACAAAGCTTGAAAGGTGCTTGTTTCGAGTCTGCTCGTCCTTTACATTGCCGAGGTTTATCAGGTAGCTGTCGTGGGGAAGCACCTGCTTCGGGGTGAAACCGTGCTTCTGCATCTGTGCTTTGAATTCCCTGATTTCCGATTCCGACAGCGGTTTCGACTTCCATTGGCGCTGGTTCTTTGTGAACAAGGCAAAGGCTGTCGCTCCGATCTCTGCTGCGCGCACCGGGGCATTGCTGACGCCCCCTGCCGCACTTACGTGGGCTCCAATATATTTCATGGGAATACTATACTACGGATCAGAGAAATCGTTAAGCCTCAATCTTCCGGTAATGCTTCCCGATGACCGGCTGGAGCTCCTCATATACCCCGGGGAGACCCGCCACCAGGGAGTTTGTCGAAAACAGTTCGTAGGTGTCCCCGAAGAAGTCGCTCCACCTGCATCCGGTCTCCTCAAGCATCAGAATTCCTGCGGCGGAGTCATAGGGCTGCAGATCAATTTCCCAGAATCCCTGGAGAAACCCGGCGGCAAGAAAGCAGAGATCCAGGGCCGCAGAACCGCTTCGCCGAATGCCTCTGCAGGAAAACAGCAGCTCCTCCAGGGAGTCAAACATGGCCCGGGAGGAATAGGCTGAACGGTAGGGGAAGCCGGTGCCCAGAAGGCTTTCAGCCAGGGTGAGGGAGCTGTGCTTCGGCAGCGGATGGTCCATGTACCAGGCGCCCAACCCGCTGCGGGCATGAAAATATTCCCCCGTGAAGGGCTTGTAGACAAAGCCAGCCTCGATGCACTCAGGTGATACTAAGGCGACTGATATGCTCCAGGCGTCATACCCGCTGAGATAGTTGGCCGTGCCGTCCAGGGGATCGACAACCCAGTTGTATGCGCCCCCCTGCTGCTGCACCGTTTCTTCTCCGTAGAAGGTGCTTTCAGGAATAAGGTCAGTCAGGGCTGCATGAAGTCTGCGCTCACTTTCAATATCTATTTCGCTCACCATTTCACTGCCGAGCTTAGAGTCTCCCGACCCCAGGGGGATGGAGCGGAAATAAGACAGCTGATACTCCCCGACCTCCCGGAGAATTGCAAGCACCTTTTCGGTTATCCTTCGATTCATTAATATCAGTCCTTTTTCAGGGGATGGGTGATTGTAGCAGAATATCTCGGTGGGGGTCAATTTGCCTCTCCGGTGTTGAGAGGTGCGGGGATGACGTATATAATGGAAGGAGAGAGTCGCGAAAAAAAAGGTGGTGCCTATGGAATGGAAGTACGTGACGGATATCGGGAAGATTCGGGATCTCAACGAGGATTATGTGCTTCTTGACAGCAGCAGCGAAGAAGCGGGGCTGCTCGGCATTGTCTGCGACGGACTCGGAGGCTGCCTTGCCGGTGAAGTGGCCAGCGAAGAGGCGGCTGAGACGATGCGGAAGGCCTTCATGGAGCTCCGCCGGGATGCCGGTGATGATATCCGTCAGTGCATGGTCCGGGCTGTGCAGCAGGCAAACCAGCGGATATGGCGGCTTTCGGCCTCTGTGGATGAATACTCGGGAATGGGAACCACCTTGACGACGGTATGGACCGACGGAATCCGGGCATGGTTCTCCTCAGTCGGCGACAGCCGGGGGTATATACAGCGCGGAGGGGAGCTCACCCAGATCACCGAGGACCAGTCCTATGTATGGGAGCTCTACCGGCAGGGCAGCATCTCCAAGGACCAGATGTTCAACCATCCCATGAATCACCTGATCAGTATGGCCGTCGGGATGAAGCCTGAACTCAGCGATCAGGATATCGGGCTGTACCGCCGGGATCTTCAGGAGGGGGACGTGATCATACTGTGCAGCGACGGTCTCACCGATGTCATCCCTGAAGCAGATATCCAGCGGATTATCGCCTCCGGCAGCTCTCTTGAGACTGTCTGCAGCGACCTGGTCCGGGAGGGAAACCGAATCAGCGGAAAGGACAACATCACCATTCTGCTGATCAGAATATAAGCGGCATCCGGAGTTGATACATCCCCTGCGGTTGATTATACTCAAGTCCCATGAATGACCGATCTTACCAGACAGAAGAGCCTATTGCGGCATTAGCTACTCCCTTTGCGTCAAGCGCCCTGGCGGTGGTGCGCACCTCCGGAACCGGAGCGGTTGACCTGGTTGCCCGGTGCTTCTCCCGACCCCGCCGGCTGAGACAGGCTGCCCACGGGACTCTGCACCACGGGGTGTTTTCAGATCCCGAAAGCCGTGAAGCAATCGATGATGTGGTGCTCGGAGTGTATCGGGCTCCCGGAGGATATACCGGCGAGGAGAGTGTTGAGATATTCTGTCACGGAAGCCTTCCGGGGATCCAGCGGATTCTCGAGGCGCTGCGGGCAGTCGGGTTCCGGGATGCCCAGCCGGGAGAGTTTACCTTTCGGGCGTTTATTAACGGCAAGATGGATCTCACCAGAGCGGAGGCGGTCCAGGAAATAGTCGGTTCGAAGTCTGGAAAGGCTCACAGCTTTGCTTTTCAGCGGCTCTCCGGAACTCTGCATCAGCGGATAGACGAGCAGAAGCAGGAGCTGGCGGACGTGCTGAGCATACTGGAGCTCCAGCTTGATTATGCAGAAGACGAGATAGAAGAGGAGATTCCTGTGCCGGCAGAGACAATAGAGGCTGCCGCTGGGCGGCTTCAGCAGCTTGCAGACACCTATCAGGCGGGCCGGCTGTACCATGAAGGGGTCACTATCGCCCTGGCAGGAAAGACCAATGCGGGGAAATCCTCCCTGTTCAATCTTTTTCTCAAGCAGGACCGCTCAATCGTTTCAGATGTCCATGGAACTACCCGGGACTACATCGAGTCCTGGATTGCCCTTGAGGGAGTTCCGGTCCGTCTGTATGATACGGCAGGATTCAGGTATATCGGCATTGATGATGCTGATGACATTGAGCAGGAGGGCATGCTCCGCAGCCGGGATGTGGTGGACCGGGCGGAGCTGGTGCTCTATGTATGTGACGGGGTAGCCGGGCTGAACGACCAGGAGCAGGATCTGTTTCACCAAAAGCGGCAGGATCCCCGGTACCTGTTCCTCTGGAATAAATGCGACAGCCCGGAGGTGAGCCCTTCGCCTGAGGGAGCCCTGCCGGTCAGCGCCCACTCAGGCGAGGGATTTGCCCGTCTGGAGGCGGAGATTCTTCGCCGTCTGCCCGGTTCAGCCGGCGAGGCATCCCGTGATCAGGAGGTAATGATTGACTCATTCCGGCAGAAGGAGCTGCTTGACCGGGCTGTCAGTGCCCTCCGGGAAGCTCATCGCGCAGTCGGGACAGCCATGCCCATGGACGTAATCGCCTCGGAGCTTCAGGAGGCGCTTGCCGCATTAGGAGAACTCACCGGAGCGCTGACCCCCGATGATATCCTTGACCGGATATTCTCGGGATTCTGCGTCGGGAAATAATGAAGGAAGATGCCGATGGATGTTGATGCGATCGTAATCGGGGGAGGTCATGCCGGTATTGAGGCGGCCTGCGCCCTGGCAAAACTGCAGTTCTCTACCCTGATGATCACCCAGAGCCTGGATGCAGTGGGGCGTCTTTCCTGCAACCCCGCCGTAGGTGGCCTGTCGAAGGGGAATATCGTCAGGGAGATCGATGCACTCGGCGGCGTCATGGCCCGGCTGATAGACCGGACCATGATCCAGTTCCGGATCCTGAACCGCCGGCGCGGTCCGGCGGTCCAGGCGCCCCGGGCCCAGTCTGATAAATACAGCTACAGCCGTCTTGCCAAGGAGACTGTGGAAGCACAGCAGCACCTGCATCTGTTTCAGGATACCGTAACCGATCTGCTGATCAATGAGCAGGAAAAGAGGGTGGAGGGGGTGGTGACCCGCCGGGGAAACCGCATTACCGCACGATGCGTCGTAATCACCACGGGCACCTTCATGGACGGAGCTGTCTTCATCGGCGAGCATACCGCCCCGGAGGGGAGACTCGGGGAGCCGGGAGCCTACGGGCTCGGCAGCTGTCTGCGATCTCTCGGGTTCCGGCTGGGACGGATGAAGACAGGCACACCGGCTCGGGTGAGGAAAAGCTCTCTGGACTTCTCCCGGATGGAGGAGCAGCCCGGGGATGAGCAGATGCTGCCCTTCTCCTTTTCCGCCGGCAGTATTGAGCGCCCCTCCGTGCCCTGCTACATCACCTATACTAACGAACACACCCATGCCGTCATCCAGGAAAACATCCATACCTCCCCGCTGTTCAGCGGCAGGATCACCGGCCTCGGACCCCGCTACTGTCCCTCCATCGAGGACAAGGTAGTCAAATTTCCCCAGCGGGACCGGCACCAGATCTTTGTTGAGCCCGAGGGAATCGGCACTGAGGAGATGTATCTCAACGGCATCTCATCCTCCCTTCCCGAAGCGGTGCAGGAGCAGTTCATCCGCACCATCCCGGGACTGGAGCATGCCCGGATCATGCGCCCCGGGTATGCCGTCGAGTACGATTATCTTGATCCGACCCAGCTGTACCCGACTTTGGAGACGAAGCTGGTATCAGGCCTCTATGCAGCGGGACAGACCAACGGAACTTCCGGGTATGAGGAGGCGGCATGCCAGGGCCTGATGGCGGGGATCAACGCGGCTCTTAAGCTCCGGGGGGAGCAGCCCATGGTGCTCTCCCGGGCTCAGGCCTATACGGGAGTGCTCATCGACGACCTGGTGACCAAGGGAACCAATGAACCCTACCGCATGTTCACCTCCCGGGCGGAATACCGGCTGAATCTGCGTCATGATTCAGCAGACCAGCGGCTGATGGAGACAGCCTTCCGGGCAGGGATGCATGACCGGGAGGCCATGGAGCAGTTTCGGCAGAAGATGGAGCAGATAGATGAGATTAAGGAGCTTCTGGGACAGCGCAGACTTCCGGGTGGGAAGTCCCTCTCCCAGCATGTGAAAAATCCCCTGATCACCCTGGAGGACCTCCTGGAGGAGTTCGAGGAGCTGAAGCGGTATCAGCCGGCTCATCTGCGGCAGGCGGAGCTGGATGTGAAGTATGAAGGGTATATCAAACGCCAGGAGATGCAGGTGAAGCGTTTTGAGAAGATGGAGCGCATCCGAATTCCCCGGGATTTCGACTATGACGGCGTTGAGGGGCTGTCCAGTGAATCCCGGGAAAAGATGAAGCAGATCAGGCCGCTGTCGGTAGGCCAGGCTTCACGGATTTCCGGGGTACGGAACGCTGATCTTGCGGTGCTTATGGTGCACCTGGGGCGGTAGCCGGTATGGATTATTCCGGATATCTTGCCTCCGGGCTTAACACCCTCGGACTGACCTGGAGCACCGAACAGCTTGAGCAGCTGAATGCCTACTGCCGGGAAATTGATTTGTGGAATCCCCGGTACAATCTGGTGCGGGCGGCCGGGGAGGAGTTTGTCGTCCGTCATATCATGGATGCGCTGGCGGCAGTTCCGGTGCTGCAGCGGCTTCTTCCCCGGGGGAGCAGTATGGCCGATGCAGGATCCGGCAACGGTGTCCCCGGCATCCCGCTGGCGGTCATGCTTCCCGGAATCAGGATGGTGCTCATTGAGCGCTCGGGCAAACGCTCGGGTTTTCTCAGGAATGCCGCGGCTGCGGCGGGGCTGCACCCCAGGGTGTCGGTCTTTGAAGGGGACCTCCGGCAGGCAGGCTTTACCTGCGATGCAGTCACCTTCCGGGCCGTTGCACGCCTCAGGGAGATCTATCCGATGCTTGCTCCCCTGCTGAAGAAACACGGGGTGATCGCCGCTTACAAGGGCACTGACCGGCGGGTTGCAGAGGAGATTACCGAACTGACTGCTGAAAGACCGGAGCTTACGGTGCGGACTGCCGACATCACCAATCCCCTGATGGACGGATACCGCCGGCAGCTGGTGCTCATCAGCGGCTAAACATTTTTTCCTTGCGCTGAAGGCGGGATTTGATTATCATACTGCAATGAGTGTACTGCAGTCGCTTATTCTCGGCCTCGTGCAGGGGGTAACAGAGTTTCTTCCCGTTTCAAGTTCCGGGCATCTGGCGGTATTCCGGGATGTGCTTCAGATTGACGGAATACCGCTGCTCTATGACGTGCTGCTCCATATCGCCACCCTCATTGCCGTCTGTTTTGTATTCCGCCGCCGCATCTGGGAGCTGATCCGGGCGCTGTACCAGGCTGTTTCAAAATCCGTTCCCCTCGGGGAGGAGGATATCCACCGGTCCCATATGCGGACCGTAAGGATGATCGTCATTGCAACCGTATTCACCGGTGCGGTAGGCCTTGCAGTTTCCCGGGTGCAGCCTGCTATGCCGATAACTGGGGTCTATGCGCTCTTTTTAGTCACCTCGGCCATCCTGATCATCGGACGGGTATTCCAGCGGCCGGTCGGAAGCATCCATCTTTCTCCGGTAAAAAGCGCCGTGCTGGGGATCAGTCAGGGGCTGGGCACCCTTCCGGGAATTTCCCGTTCGGGGATCACCATTTCGACAGCCCTGGTAAGCGGAGCCGACCGCAGGCGGGCTGGGGAAATATCGTTTCTTATATCCATTCCGGCGATAATTGGCGCACTGATACTTGAGCTGGCTGCAGCGGAGACGATCACCGCAGCGGTATCGGCAGAAGCGCTGGCTGCGGGATTCATTGCGGCCCTGGTCTCGGGATTTGCATCCCTGAAGCTGCTGCTGTACCTCATCCGGGGAGGGAAGCTTTATCTATTCTGTTTCTACCTGATTCCCCTGGGGCTGTACGGCCTGCTGTTTCGCTGACAGCATGACTGCACTGTTGTATTTCTTGGTATTTTATTGCACAATTGGATTTATCAGCAGAGGAGTACGGTATTGGGCGCAAACATTATGAGAACAGCTGCAGCATTCGCTGCATGCATGATCAGTATCGGTTCAGGGGGGTCCCTGGCTGTCCGGAACCACGGTCTCAGTGTGCCCGGGGAGCTTTCCTGGATACTCATGCCCCTTGCCCAAACCCTTACCCAGTTGTTCGGCCCGGCCGCCTGGTATATCCCCGTTTTCTATCTCTTCCTCGCTGTGCTGCTGGTTCGGGGCACCAAATCGCGGCGTCAGTTCATGCATCTGCTGCTGACAGTGATCCCCTTTCTTACTGGACTGCTGTATCTTGCCGTCCAGGATCCCTCCGGAGAATTTGCCCCGGCTCAGGGGGCAGCCCAGCTTTTCGGCCGCAGTGCCGCCGCATCAATTGTCGGTATTATTCTGCTGCTGCAGCTTACCCTGCTGTTTTTCTCGTTCATCAGGTCGAAGTCCACCGGAGACATCGTGTCCCAGCAGCCTGCCGGAGCTTCTTCTGGGCATCAGATCGAGATCGACTCAGTAAAGATTCCTCCAGACGGAACACTGAGATTCCCCGATATTCCGGCGGTTCCGGAACTTCCCTCCTTCCGTAAGATATTCAGCGCCATGGAGGATGAAGAGCAGCCGGAACAGCCGATTGACGGGGAGGATGAGTTTCTGCAGGGGGAGAACGAACCGGTGCGGCCGATCTTCGGGGTGCATCCCAGGCCCTACCGTGCTCCTGCTTATCCGGATGATAAGGATGAGCAGGACCAGGCACCGCAGGAGCCTTCCGAGGAGGAGCTGCAGGATGAGCAGCTGGAGCGGGACTACTCCGGGGGAGTGCTCACCCGCGAAGAGGTCGATCTGAAAAATACCGTGACCCCGACCCTTCCTCCGGAGGATCCGAAGTTTCAGAACCTGGTGGAGCCGGAGGAGGAGAACAGAGACCCGGCAGAGCAGGACTGGGCCCGCCGGGAGGCGGAGACAGCTCCTTTGACCAGGAAAAAATCTTCGGGCAGGCCCCGGGGGGACTACCGGCCGCCTCCTGAGGATATCCTGGCAACCTATCCGGATCTCACCGATGAGGACGACGCCTATACCAGGGCGGCCTCCGAGGCGCTGATGCGGACCTTTTCTGAATTCGGTATTGAAGCGGAACTGACTGGAGTTAAAAAGGGTCCGGTGGTGACGATGTTTGAAATCCTGCCGGCGCCGGGGGTCCGGGTTTCTGCGATTACCAATCTCTCGGACAATATCGCCCTGCAGCTGGCGGCCTCCCGGGTGCGGATCGTTGCTCCCATTCCGGGGAAACAGGCGGTGGGCATCGAAGTTCCCAACCGAAAGCGGACGATTGTCTCATTCAAGGCAATGATTGAAGAAGCCGACCGGCAGGGACAGCTGAAAATTCCCATGGCCCTGGGGAAGGATATCATGGGGGAACTGAAGCTGATTGATCTGGTGCGAACTCCCCACCTGCTGATTGCAGGGGCCACCGGTTCCGGAAAATCGGTATGCGTGAATGCACTGATCTGTTCCATCCTCTACCGCCGTTCTCCCAAGGATGTTCGGCTGATGCTGATTGATCCCAAGATTGTGGAACTGAAGCTGTATAACGATATTCCCCATCTGCTCACCCCGGTGATCAGCGATGCGAAGAAGACCCTCAAGGCACTGCAGTACTGCATCTACGAGATGGAACGGCGGTACAATCTGCTGGATGCATTGGGGGTCCGGGATATCAGTTCCTACAATATGAAGATACAGACCCGGGATACTACCGCCGAACATCTTCCCTATATTGTATTGGTGATTGACGAGTTTGCCGATCTCATGAGCACCATCGGAAAGGAACTGGAGCAGTATCTTGCCCGGCTGGCGGCCATGGCCAGGGCAGTGGGAATTCATCTGGTGCTGGCCACCCAGCGGCCTTCCACCAATGTGATCACCGGTCTGATCAAAGCCAATATTCCCTCCCGGATCGCCTTCATGGTGGTCAGCAATACGGATTCGCGCATCATAATCGACATGCCGGGGGCCGAGAAGCTTCTGGGGAAAGGGGACATGCTTTTTCTCTCCTCCTGGGAGGCCTATCCGACCAGGATTCAGGGCGCCTTTCTGTCGGAGGAGGAGGTTGAGCGGATCGTCGGTCATGTGAAGGAAAACGGTGAACCCGACTACCTGGATGAATCCTATTTCCTGGATGACGAAGACCCGGATGCAGACGATTTTGACGGTGAGGGGCATGAGAACGATCCTTTAATGACACAGGCCATGCAGATTGTGCAGGAGCGGTCCGTGGCCTCAGCGTCCATGCTGCAGCGGAGGCTGAAGATCGGGTACAACCGGGCTGCACGGATGATAGAAACCATGGAAGAGATGGGGGTGGTCGGCCCGGCTGCGGGAAGCAAGCCCCGGGAAGTGCTCAGATTCCATGATTTCGGAGACAGCTGATTGACGGGAGAGACGGGACACATGAAATCTGCAGTGCGTGACGGGAGGGTAATCCCGGAGTCTGAAGCCCGGGTGCCCGTGAGCATCAGGGAAGTATTTTTTAATTTCAGCGTCTATGAATCGGTAAAGGTGCTCAAGTCGGTGGCGGTGTTCCTGGAGGACCACATCGACCGGCTGCTGGATTCGGCCGGCCGGCTGGAGATTCCCCATACCTGGTCGGCCGGACAGCTTTATGAGTTTGTCTACCGGCTCATCAAGGCCGACTCCATCGACCGGGCGACGCTGCGGGTACAGCTTATCGGCGGCAGCTCACCGATGCTGTTTATTTTCTATACCGATCTGCCCGCATATCCTGCTGAGTACTACCGCCGAGGGGTGAAGGTAATTACCTATGAGGGGGAACGGGTGGTCCCCGAGGTGAAGTCAACCTCCCTGCTGCTCAATTATGTCGCCCTTCGGGAGGCTGAACGGCGCGGGGCCTTTGAGGCGCTCTTCGTGGACCGGCGGGGCTGCACCATTGAGGGGACCCGGACCAATGTATTCGCACTGTCCGGATCAACCCTGATCACCGCCTCTTCAGGGGTGCTCGCCGGGGTGACCAGGAAGCATATTATCGAAAGTGCCCGGGAAATCGGGCTTGATGTCGCATACCGGTGCATTACGCTCCAGGATCTGTATGACGGCGCCTTTAGTGAGGTGTTTATTTCGAGCACCAGCATGGGTGCGATGCCCGTGGGCAGGGTGGATGAGACACGGATATTCAAGCAGCATCAGGTGACCTTGCGTATCCATCAGCTGATTCGGACCCTTGAAAAGGACTACGTTAATCAGGCATAACGTAAGAAACAAGATTGAGAGAAGAAAAGAGAAGTACAATGCAAATGAAGTTTACAGAATTTGATATCCACCAGCGAGTGTTAGACGGTATTCGGGAGGCTCAGTTTGAGACCGCCATGCCGGTGCAGGAACAGGTGTTCGCCCATTCCCTGAAGGGGAAGGATATACTGGTACAGTCCCAGACGGGAAGCGGGAAGACGGCGGCATTTCTCATAACCATCCTTGACCAGTATGTGAGGCGATCGGGCAATGTAAAGGCACTGATCATCGTTCCCACCAGGGAACTGGCAGATCAGATAGAGGATGATGCAAAGCTCCTTGCCGCCGGTATTCCGGAGATCCGGATAGCCACGTTTTTCGGAGGCATGGGGTATCACCGCCAGGACAAGGCGGTCAATGCCGGGGTTGATCTGTTTATCGGAACACCGGGAAGGCTGATAGATTTCCAGAGCTCCAATAAGATTGATTTCCGCTCCCTTGATATCGTAGTCATTGATGAGGCCGACCGCCTCTTTGACATGGGGTTTTATCCCGACATCAAGAAGATGCTCAGCAAAATGCGCAGCAAGACCGAGCGGCAGACCATGCTCTTCAGCGCCACCCTTACCACCCGGGTCCGCCATCTGGCATGGGAGTTCATGAATGATCCTGCTACCGTGGAGATTACTCCCGAGAACATCACCGTTGAGGACATCAAGCAGGAGATGTATCATGTGACCAAGCATGAGAAATTCAAGCTGCTGCTGCATATCCTTCGGACCAAAGATCCGGCAACCGCGCTGATCTTCACCAATACCCGCCATAGGGCGGTTGAGGTATCCAAACGGCTGCAGCTCAACGGATACCATTCCCAGTTTCTCATGGGGGATCTTCCCCAGCGCAAGCGGCTGAAGATCATCGACACCATGAAGGAGGGAAGCCTCCGGTATCTGGTAGCAACGGACGTAGCCGCCAGGGGGCTGCATATCAACGACTTGTCCCTGGTGGTCAATTACGACATTCCTGAAGACTACGAAAGCTACGTCCACCGCATCGGCCGTACCGCCAGGGCAGGGAAGAGCGGAGCGGCGGTTTCCTTTGCCTGCGAGCAGTTTGTCTACGGGGTTGAGGCAATCGAGAACTTTATCGGCATGAAGATTTCCGTTGAGTGGTGCGAAGACCTGGACCGGGTTGTTGACAAGAGTGCCGACGTGCCCGCCGGAGACCTGAAATACCGTGCCAAACAGGAACCTCGGAAACCCGGCAGAGGCGGCGGTTCACGCCGTCGGAAGGACGGAAAACCTGAGCGGGGAGGGGACAGGCGGAAACCCCGGGAGCAGCAGAAGTCTCAGGAAATACAGAATGAGCCTGCTGGGAAACCAAAACCGAAACCTAAGCCGAAACGGGATCCCGCGGCAGCTGCGTCCCGTCCGAAGGGGAGGAAGCCCCAGGCAGAAAGGAAGGAGGGACTGAAGCCCCAGGAGGTCCGGGATATTCAGGGGCTTCCTCTTGAAGAGCGGATAGCCTACTACAAGCAGAAGTACGGCGCATCCATGGAACAGAAATCCAAGGAGCAGCCGAAACAGCAGGCTCCTGAGAATAAACCCCCGCAGCGCAAACAGCAGCCTGCTGCTCCCCGGAAGGAAAAACCGAAGCAGAAACGGAAGCGGGGACTGCTGGGACGGCTGCTGGGAAAAGACAGCTGAGCCGCGGCGGATTCTGCGCCTTCGGCTTCAGGATAATACGTGTAAAGTGAGTTGACAGATGGTCCGATTAATCGGCACGGTGCTTGTGCTGCTGTATCTCGCCGTACTTTTTGTTGCTGTTTCTCTGACTGGGCTTGTGTCCTACGGGCTGCTCAGACTGATCGGTCTGCGCGAGCAGGCTGAGCGGGTGCTGAGGAAGAACGGACGGTTTCTTTCCCGAGGAATTATATCCGCTCTGCGGGGGAGGGTGCATATGACCGGACTTGAGCACCTTCCCCGGGAAGCGGGGCGGATCTGCGTGATTTCCAATCATCAAAGCTATATGGATATTCCTCTGCTGGTGGGGCATTTCCCGATATGGGCAGGGTTTATTGCTAAGGAGGAACTGCGGAAAGTGCCGCTGCTCAGACAGTGGATGGATTCCATGGGATGCGTGACCATAAAACGGGGGAGCGCCCGGTCCTCTGTGAAAATGATTTTGGACGGGGTGAAGCGGATCGAATCGGGAACCCCCTTGATTATGTTCCCGGAGGGTACGCGAAGCAGGTCCAATACCATAAACCGGTTCAAGGAGGGGAGCCTGAAACTGGCTACCCGGTCCAAGGCAACCATTATACCGGTGACCATTCAGAACACCTACCGTCTATGGGAGGAGGATCACCGGGTGAAGGCTACGGATATTTATATGACCGTGCATCCGGCCGTTGATACTGCCGGGCTGACTGAAGAGCAGAAGCATGAACTTCCCAAAAAACTTCAGGACATCATTGCCGGCGCTCAGATTTCCCAGGAAAGCCGGCAGTAGCACCTGCCGGCTCTGCCGGGCTGCTGTTACGGTGCCTGACGCATCAGCAGTCTCTGCTGCATGGGAATCGCTTCCCCCCGCTCTCCCTGTTCGCTCACCCGCTGGATGCCGTCTTCAGGCTGCTGTCCGTCTGTTCGGCGCATCGCGCCTTCACCGCTTCCGGCCCATACCGAATGACGCTCTTCGGTCCAGTACTGCACTTCCAGTTCAGCTGTGCTGATGGAAATCGGCGATATATGATCGCTGAAGACGAACCCTCTGACGACCGCTGCCGCTCCCTGAGGAAAGAGTTCTTCACTGTCGTGCCCTGTCGGTCCCATATGGAGTTCATACATCACCGAGTCTGCTTCAAGATGCCACTCGTCATGGAAATACTGCAGGGTTCCGTCCAGGGTTTTCAGCGTACCGAATGCGGCCACTTCCCTCCCGAGGGGATCATCGGGGTTTTCCGGACCGCCTGGGGCAGTCTCCGCTGCAGCAGGTCTGAGGTCCTGCTCTGTTTCCGTGACTCCCTGAGCCGATACCCCCAGGGTGAGAATCAATCCAACTACCAGCATTACAAGTTTCATTGTCTGCTCCTTTGTCTAAGATAGTCTTACCGTATCATCGGGATATGGAGTTTCCATGTGGTGCCGGTAAATAATTGGTAAAGATTACTGCGGGAGATAAAGAGTGAAGACGGTCTCTGCTTCTGCAGAACTGCTGCACCGGACGGAGCCGCCGTGCAGCAGGGCAATCTGTTTTACGATGGTCAGACCAAGGCCGCTCCCATGGGAGCTGCGGGCATATTCTCCCCGGAAGAGCCGGTTGAATATGTTAGGAAGTTCCTCCGGCGGTATCGGATCACCGGGGTTGCTGACCTGCAGGGCTGTTCCCTGATCTTCGGGGAATATCCTGAGCGTGACGGTTTCGCCTTCAGGGGTATGACGGACGGCATTAGTCAGCAGGTTCGATACCCCCCGGTACAGCAGCGCTTCGTCAGCGGTCAGTACCGGTACTGCTGTCTCCGTGCGGACCGTCACCTTTCGGGGATTGGGGTCATGCTGCCTGGCAGCCTGTGCAAGAAACCCGGCGGCATCAATGGTCCGAGGGCTGATGACCATTTCCGGGGATTCCAGCTGCATCAGCTCCTCCAGCTGGCATACCAGCTGCTCAAGCCGGGAAAGCTCTCCTGCGATGAGGGTGAACCTGCTTTGCGTGGCAGGAAGGATTCCGTCCTTCATCGCCTCAAGCTGCGCCTTCACAGAAGCAACGGGGGTGCGCAGATCATGGGCAATATCCTGGGCCCATTGCGAGCGCAGTTTCTGTTCATCCTGAAGCCGCTGCTGCAGCCCCGCAAGAGCTGCGGCAATGTGCAGTATCTCTTCGGCTCCCTCAGCGGGAAGCTCGGCCGATCTGCTGTTCCGGGTGAACCCTTCCAGAGACTGGGCAATTCTTTGAGCCGGTTTTGCAATATGGTTGGAAAAGTAGCGTGCCGCAGCGAGGGAGATAAGCAAGGCAAAGATGAGGCCGAAGAAAAATACCCTGGTCATGGTATCAAGCAGCTGCCGATTGGCTGCATCATAGCGGAAGCTCAGCTGACCGGCAGCATAGTAGCCGGTTATCTC
Source organism: Spirochaetaceae bacterium (assembly GCA_003559765.1). Classification (GTDB taxonomy): domain Bacteria; phylum Spirochaetota; class Spirochaetia; order PWKH01; family PWKH01; genus PWKH01. The sequence continues at coordinate 7,286 of PWKH01000087.1, read as the reverse complement.
ATCTCCCCTAGTTACCGGTATCAGTTCTGCGTGATGCAGGCTGCTTCCCCGGCCGACTCCCCGATTTGCTTCCAGGAGATTACGGTCTGCGTCATATACCGCGGCGGGGATATCCTGGGGAAGCTGGCGGGAGGGGTCTCCGGCGATAATATCTGCAGCTGCTCGTTCTATGGTATGAAGCCGAAGCTGCTTCCAGGTTCCTTCAGAATGGGTATAACCGAGCAGCAGCATGATCGAGAGCAGGGCCATCTGCAGGAGAAATGCACCGAGAAAGAGCATAAAGGTTTTTCTCACCAGATTCATATCTGCTGTTTCCTGCCGGTAAACCGGTATCCGAACCCCCTGACGGTTTCAACCCAGATGCTGCTGCCGAGTTTTGCCCGGATATTTTTCATGTGGGTGTTCACGCTGCGCAGGGACCCTTCCGCATAGGAGTCCAGACATGTTCCGAGTATCTGCTCCCGACTGATCACCATCCCCTCGTTCGCAGCCAGGTACTGGAGTATTCTCCATTCCGCGGCGGTCAGGCTGATTTCCCGGTCATCGATAAAACAGCGGTGTCCCCGGTTATCGAAACGGATGCATCGGGGTGTGCCGCTGTCCTCCGCTGTCCATGTTTCTGTTTCAGGTGAACTCTGCTTCGGGGGGCTGCGTTCAAGAATTTTTCTCACCCGCAGCACCAGCTCCCGCATGGAGAAGGGCTTCACCACGTAATCATCCGCTCCAAGTTCCAGACCGGTAATGCGGTCGGATTCAGTGCTCCGTGCGGTGAGAAACAGCACGGCGACTTGGTGCTGTCTGATGCTGCGGGCAAACCGGAATCCGTCGCCGTCGGGAAGCATCACATCAAGGATCAGCAGATCCGGTTTTCGCATCCTGATCGCCGTTTCCACCCCCTGCAGCCGGGAAAAACGGATCACCCGGTGACCGTCTGCTTCCAGGTAGCCGGCTACTGCTTCGGCCAATGCTTCATTGTCCTCAGTAAGGATGATTTCCGCCATGATGCTTCCTTATTTAAGCAGCTGTTCCACCTGCTCGCGAATAAAACCGAAGGTTACTTCCTCAAATCCGCTGTCCAGTTCGATATCAAAAAGCAGCGTTTCTTCGGGGTACGCTGCAGGAAGTCCCAGCAGTGAAGTAAGATCATGGTACTCCATGTGCAGCTGACTGGCAAGATCCTGCAGACTCATCATCGGAGAGAGATTCACCGAAGAAACTTCCCCCTCCGCCGAACTCTGAGCCGGGGAAGGAGCATAGCCCCCGAAGGCCCATGCCGCGGTCAGGGGGGTGAAAAAGAGCACGACCACCAGCAGGGAAGCAGCCGCGCTGCCGAGAGGGACAGAGCTGCCGAGCGCGCCGGGCACCGGACAGGAGTCTGCACACCGGCTGCACTGGATACAGCGGATCCCGGAGATGCTCTGCTTCTGTGATACCGGAATATGCATGGGGCAGGAGCGGTCGCAGCGTCGGCAGCCGGTGCAGCCTGCGGTGTTCCGACGGATTTTTACCAGGCTTGCCCTGCTCAGCAGACCAAGCAGCAGGCCGTAGGGACAGAGCCATCTGCACCAGGGCCGGTAGACAATCAGCGACAGCAGCGAAACTGTCAGCAGCAGAAAACCCGCGGCAGCCGGGACTGCGGCAGTCCATATATGCGCCAAGGCGAAGGAAGGATTCAGCAGATCCAGTGATACGGTGATGCCGCCGTACACTGAGAAAAGAATCACCAGGAACACGGCCGTTCTTGGGATAAAGCTGAACGTATCGAGGACTGGAGGTACGGCGCGGTTAAAGCGCTTGGGAAACAGTTTTTTCCCCAAAGCTCCCAGCCACTCCTGAACTGATCCCAGGGGACAGAGATAACCGCAGAAGACTGTTCCGAACAGCAAAGTGATCAGCAGCACTCCCGAGAGCACCCAGAGATGGGAGCGATGAGGCTGGAGCAGCAGCTCCGGCTGCTGCAGCGACCCTGCCAGGGTCTGCACGGCGCCGAAGGGGCAGAATCCCTGCAGCTCCGGTATCCACGGGGGAGTCGGCTCACCGAGATTTCTGAGACTTGCTCCGCCGATAATCAGCAGCAGGATGAGCAGCTGTGCCGCTGTGCGGAAGGGAAACTTTCTGTGTTTCATGCCTTATCTCCTGTTAATTGGTTACGTGAAAATGAAGCGATCCGCTGTAACCTTCCCGGGAGCAGATGCGCAGTATTTCCACCGTCCAGGTTCCCTGCTGCTGCGGTATGAATGAAGCATATCCGGTTTTTGTTCTGCTTGACGATTCCGGCCAGGAGACCGGAGCCTGCAGCACCAGCGGCTGGGTCTGCCGCTGAGTAATCCACCTGCCTCCCTCCAGCAGCAGCACGGTCCCCTCCGGACCTAGAGGACAGGAACGGTGATCCTCCCAGTAGGATAATTCCAGTTCGTAGATCTCCCCGGCAGTCAGCGGTATCAGTTCGTCCGGCGACACCTCCCGGGAGGATCCGAGACTGTTGGTGATCCGATAGGTGAATTCGCAGGCTGCAGCCGGTGCAGCGGCGAGCATCAGAACCATGCAGCATAGGTTGATAATTTTGATCTGTTTCATGAAACCAGTATCACCGCAACTGGATCGAGTCTGGATAAAGAAAAGGTGAATTTTACGTAAAGATTGTCGAATTCATGCAGGTTTTCAGCTATACTGAAGGCAGTTCAAAATATGGGGCTGATATGAAGGAAGAACAGGGACATCTCTCCTGGAAGACCAGGGGGAAAAAGAAACTGCAGGACTGCAGGATCTTCTCGGTCTATACAGTGCATCGGGAATCCGCCGAAGGTGTGGAGGGAACTTTCATTCAGATTGATGCGCCCGACTGGGTAACGGTAGTTCCGGTGATAACCGATGACCAGGGGAGAAAGCGGTTTCTGATGGTGAACCAGTACCGCCATGGCAACGAGACCATAACCCGGGAGTTTCCCGCCGGAGTCGTGGAGCATGATGAACCGAAAACTCAGGCGGCATACCGGGAGCTGCTTGAGGAGACAGGATATCATGCGGAGACGCTGATTGAGCTGGGTTCTGTCTCTCCGAACCCAGCCTTTATGAACAACCGGGTGTTCACCTACCTTGCCCTGGATCTGGTGCAGCAGCAGGAACAGAACCTGGATGAATTTGAGCTGATTGACGTGACTGCCCAGCCGGTAGATGACGTGACCGCCCAGATGGGAGATGGGGTCTATGATAACGGGATAATGATGATTTCCCTGATGCATTACCTGAAGTGGGCAAAAAAAATCTGATATCCCTTGGAGCAATGCCGGTCAGCTGTGCTATACTTGAGTATGGGAAGACATCTCTTTCATCCTGAAATCTTCCAGGGAAATCTGAAGAAACGCTCTTATTTCGAAGGCTGGTACTTCAAGCATACCTGCAGCGGTGAAGTGCTGGCGGTAATTCCCGGAATATCCCTGGTGCAGCGGGATGATCGCCATGCCTTCATTCAGATTATCAGCAGCAAAGGTTCCTGCTACATTCCCTATGACATCAGTGAATTCCAGACAGAGAAACACCGGTTTTTTGTAAGGATTGGGGACAACTATTTTTCCAGAAGTGAGATGACCCTCTCCATAGATCGTGAGGAGATACAAATCGCCGGAACAATTGCATACAAAGGCACCACTCCCTATCCGGTGACCCTCACCTCACCGGGAATCATGGGATGGTACGGGTATGTGCCCTTCATGGAATGCTTCCACGGAGTGGTGTCCATGAACCATTCACTTCAGGGCAGTATGACCATTGGCGGAGCTCCGGTTGATTTCACCGGCGGGAAGGGATATATCGAAAAGGACTGGGGCACCTCGTTCCCGAAGGATTATCTGTGGATGCAGAGCAATGATTTTGCCGACCCCCGGACCTCCTTCATGCTTTCGGTCGCATCCATTCCCTGGCTGGGACGGCAGTTTGTGGGATTTCTCGGCTTTCTCTACACCGGAGAAAGACTGTACCGGTTTGCAACCTACACCCGGTCCCAGATTGAAGAGCTTGCTGTCAGCGGGCATGCCGTTTCCCTGCGGATTGCCGACTCAAGATATGTGCTGTGGATCAGTGTGCAGAATGCCGCAACCGGGCTGCTTGCCGCTCCCCGGAAGGGAGTAATGAACCGGTATATCAAGGAGGGGGTGTCTGCTAAGATCCGCCTTACCCTGAAGGATAATCAGGGGAGCATGCTTTTTGACGGAACCGGCGATCCCGGAGCCTGCGAAATTTCCGGTGATGTGGAAAAGCTCCTATGATGAAAAGAACTCCCTGACAAGTTCGGAGTCTGCGGCATAATCCGGCACTTCGAACGGCTCATCCCTTCCTTTGATGTATGTATGCAGGACTTTGTCTCTTCGTATCAGATCAAGCAGACGCTTGTCCCGGTGAGACAGGTGCTTGTGCTTCTCCAGATTGATAAAGCGGGAGAGACGGAACAGCGCAGCCATTTCCCGGGTGCTCAGCGACTCTCCCCAGGGATACAGCGAGGAGCCTGCTGAAAGGACCGAGGGATGATCAGCCGCTGCTGCGCATCCCGGAAGACCGGGCACGGGATAAAAAAGCGACAGTCCGGAATATGCGGGGATACTGCGGAGAAACTGAAGGGCTGAAATGCTCTGTCTGCGGCTGTCCCCGGGAAATCCGGCAATGGCATACACTACGGTCTCTGTCCCCTGTGCATGCAGATGCCTGCACAAATCCTCCAGAAGGGCAAGATCCTGGCTGCGCCGCTGCTGCAGGGAAGCCTGTGAGGGAACAATGCCTGCAGAAAGATTGAATTTTCTCATACCCAGTGCCGTGAGCCGGTCGATCCGTTCATGGTCCAGCAGCCGGTAGTCCATGCCGTTTTCCGCGGTTACGGAAATCGCCCCCAGCTGCTGAGTAAGCCGCTCCAGAAGGGCCGAACAGTATCCGAAATCTGCCAGCAGATTGTCATCTTCGATGTTAATTGAGATCGGCAGTCCGGGTACCCCTTCTGCAGCAGTCCGCTCCAGGATCCGGGTTGCCGCTGATTCCAACGGCGGAAGGCGGAAATCCCTGCCGTGGGAAAAGGAAATGGAGCAGAACCGGCAGTGCATAGGACAGCCCCGGGAGATGCTTGCCGAGAACTGCTGGAACCGCTTGGTAACCGCGGAAGCCGCACAGGCGGTCTGTATCTCTCCTGCCGAGGCAGTCAACCCCGGGGGACCCGGGGGCTTTCCCAGCGGAGCAGTAACCCCGTTGGGAATTTCCCGGCAGATGCTCTGCAGGAGCTTCCTGGAACCTGCCTTCAAAAAGGCGTCAAGAAGCGGAGGCAGGGAGACCTCGGCCTCACCCCGGAGGACCGCATCTGCGAGATTATCTCCGATGAACGTATCCGGCATGCTCGAAGGCCCCGCCCCGCCGACGATAACCGGGCATTCCGGCAGCAGTCTGCGCAGGGCTCGAAGCAGTTTGAGGCAGCTGTCGCTGTAGGCAAAGGCAAAGCATGAGAGGGCGGCAAGATCAGGCTTCAGGGCTGCAATCCGGGCCGCACATTCCTCATAGGAGGGTCCGTATCGTCTTCTGCGGGTGAAAAACGCCGTCGGCCCGTATTCTCCGGGAAGGATCACCTCCCTGAGATACCCGAGCTCTCCGGGAATATCGGTGGCTTCAGACCCCATGCAGGGGAAGTCCAGCAGGATGCTTTCATGGCCGTGCTGCCGGATAATCGTGCAGACCACCTCTGCACCGAGGGAGGCATGGCGATGGGGAGTGTGGTAGAAGTCTTCAATCGGCGGAACGATGACGGCGATGTTCACAGCAGCGGCTCACAAAACAGCCGCCCCGATACGGGACGGCTGGAATCATGCAGGTTTCTCAACAAATTAGAGAATTGCTTCTTCGGTTTCTATGTCAAAAAAGCTGACTTTGTCCAGGTTCGGTTTCAGAAAGATTGACTGATCAATATGGAGATCCAGGTTCGGATCAACCCGGGCGATCATCTGATGCTCGCTGGTGGCGGCATAGATATGGGTTTCAGCGCCGAGGGGCTCGATGATGCTTACCTTAGCATTGATGGTTGTGTAATCGCTCTTGGCGGCGAAATCAAGGTCTTCCGGTCTGGCTCCGAAGGTCACCCTCTTGCCGACATAGTCCTTCAGTGCTTTCTGGTGCTTCTTCGGCAGTTTTACGTTGAAATCTTTTTCAACTGCATAGATATCTTCGCCTTCTTTCTTCAGCTCAACGGTGATGAAGTTCATGGGAGGAGATCCCATGAATCCGGCGACGAATTTGTTGGCAGGCTTAGCGTACATTTCCATGGGAGAGCCGATCTGCTGGATGAGGCCGAACTTCATGACCACGATCTTGTCAGCCATGGTCATGGCTTCCACCTGGTCATGGGTTACGTAGATCATGGTTGCTTCCAGCCGGTTATGCAGGCTGGAAATCTCTGCACGCATCTGCACACGCAGCTTCGCATCGAGGTTTGAAAGCGGCTCATCGAAGAGGAACACCTTCGGTTTCCGCACAATCGCCCGTCCTACTGCAACACGCTGCCGCTGACCGCCGGAGAGCGCTTTCGGCTTTCTGTCAAGCAGCTCTTCAATATCCAGGATCCGGGCTGCTTCCTTCACCCGCTGTTCGATCTGATCCTTGGGAAATTTCCGGATTTTCAGTCCGAACGCCATGTTGTCGTACACGCTCATATGCGGATACAGCGCGTAGTTCTGGAAGACCATGGCGATATCCCGATCCTTCGGCGGGATGTCATTCACGACTTTATCGTCAATAGTAAGTTCACCCTCGGTGATGTCTTCAAGTCCGGCTACCATTCGAAGGGTAGTGGACTTTCCGCATCCCGACGGTCCGACGAGTACGACAAATTCTTTGTCTTCTACGGTAATGTTTGCCTTGTCTACGGCGAGCACACCACCATCATAGACTTTGGTGATGTCCTTGAGATTTACAGTGGCCATGTAGAACCCCCTTAGTTTATCTTATTGAACACACGATACACCTATTTCTGCCATCTGTCAACTTTTTCTGCAGTTTGGTAGGACAACCGTATGAAATCTGAATTTGATAGAAAAAAACCAAATCCAAGAGCCATCGGCGACATGTAGGTATAAGATGACTGTATGTGTATTGAAAACAGGGGGATGAAATAACTCTGCTGGGGTGTTCATAACACGCCTGAGCTCTGATCATGGGGAGTGATCAGCTGGAGCGGATGGGATGCTTTCAATCAAGATGAATCGCAGCAGTTAAGGTTTTTTCTGTGAAACCGATTCAAGCGCCTGCTGCAAGGTGGCATT
>PWKH01000176.1 GCA_003559765.1 Spirochaetaceae bacterium | reverse complement strand
GCGCTCCATTGCATTCAAGGGAGGTTATCGTATATCATGCAGGGGTACACCGAGAGGGTTACAGGGGATGATGAAGATGAAACAGGTGCATCAGCTGGGTATCGATATCGGCTCTACCACTGTTAAATGCGTGCTGCTGGATGGCCGCCAGCAGACGGTTTTCGGGGCGTACCGACGCCATCAGACTGAAGTGTTTCCGGTGACCATGTCCCTGCTGGAGGAGATCCGTGATCAGTTCGGAGATATTGACCTGCAGGTGCTGTTTACCGGAACAGCAGGAATGGGGGTAGCTGAGCGGTCAGGTCTCAGTTTCGTACAGGAGGTCCAGGCGTCAGCCGAGGTGGTGCGGAAGTGGATGCCCGAGGTGCGCACCTTCATCGATCTGGGCGGAGAGGATACGAAGATCATCTTCTTTGATGATCATCTCCGTCCCGACATCAGGATGAACGGAAACTGCGCCGGCGGGACCGGGGCGTTATTGATCAGATGGCCTCCCTGCTGGATATCCCCGTGGATCAGCTCAGCGGACTGGCCCAGCAGCATACCAGTCTCTACCCGATTGCGTCACGCTGCGGCGTCTTCGCCAAGACCGACGTGCAGAACCTGATGGCCCGGGGCATCTCCCCGGAAAACATCGCCGCATCAATTTATCAGTCCGTGGCTCTCCAGGTGGTAGGCGCCCTCGCCAGGGGAAGGGACATCATGTCCCAGGTGCTCTTTGCCGGAGGTCCCTTTGCCTACCAGCCGGCCCTCAAGATGATCTTCGCGGAAGTGCTGGAGCTGACCGATGACGACATCACCGACCCGCAGCTGATCAACCGGATGCTCACCCCTGACCTCATCCCTGCAACTGGAGCCGCCCTGCGGGCCGGCACCCGGGGACAGGAGATATCCCTCCGGGAGCTGCACTGCAAGCTTGATGACTCCCGGGATATCCGCATTGCCAGCACGAATACCCTGGATCCGCTCTTTGCGTCATCCGAGGAATACCGGGAATGGGAAGAGCGGAAAGCTCAGTTTCAGCTGCCGGTGACCGATCTCAGGCAGATGGACGGCGTTCCCGCCTTTCTGGGGATTGATTCAGGATCCACCACCACCAAGATTGTGCTCACCGACTCTGAGGGAAGACTGGCCTTTACCTACTACACCGCAAACCGGGGCAGCTCCGTCCGCGCCGTCAAGGAGGGGCTGGAGGAGCTTCGGAGCAAAGTTCAGGAGGCTGGAATCACCCTGCATATCGCCTCCACCGCCTCAACGGGCTACGGTGAGGATCTGGTCCGGTTCGCCTATTCCCTGGACCGGGGATTTGTGGAGACCATGGCCCACTTCCGCGGGGCGAAGTTCTTTGAGCCGGAGGTCTCCTTCATACTGGATATCGGCGGACAGGATATGAAGGCGATGTACATCAGCGACGGCATCGTCAGGAACATAGAGCTCAATGAGTCCTGCTCTTCGGGTTGCGGATCCTTTATCCAGACCTTTGCTTCCGCCATGGAGATGGATGTGGAGACCTTCTCCAGGAGCGCCTGCAGTTCCTCCCGTCCCTATGACCTCGGCTCCCGCTGCACCGTGTTCATGAACTCCAAGGTCAAGCAGGTGCTCCGGGAAGGGGGCAGCAGTTCTGACATCTCTGCCGGCTTAGCTTTCTCGGTCATCAAGAACTGCCTCAACAAGGTGCTCAAGGTCACCGATATGTCGGTGCTGGGCGATCATATTGTCGTGCAGGGGGGAACATTCAGAAATCCCGCCATTCTGCGGGCCTTTGAGACCCTGGTGGGCAAGGAGGTCATCCGGCCCGACCGGGCGGAACTGATGGGAGCGTGGGGTGCGGCCCTCCTGGCCAAGGACCGGTATGAGCACTCCCCCGGGGCTTCGGCTTTCATCGGACTGGATGCAATAGAAGAAGCCATGATCTATGATCGGAGGATCATCCGCTGCAAGGGGTGCGAAAACCGCTGCGAGGTCAGCGTCTGCACCTTTCCCCACCGGCACAGTGCCGGAGGGAATCAGGTGAAGTTCTATTCCGGAAATAAATGCGAGCAGGTCTTCTCCAACAGCGGGAAGAGCGAATACCAGGGGAGAAACCTCCCGGCGTTCAAACGGGAGCTGCTGTTCAGCCGCCCCATGGAACCGGCTGAAGGAGTAAACGACCGCGGACTTACCATCGGCATTCCCCGGGTGCTTAACTTATGGGAGGACTTTCCCTTCTGGTGCACCCTCTTCATCCGTACGGGCATCAGGGTGGTCCTCTCCGATCCCTCCACCCAGGATCTGGCAGTGAAGGGGTATCAGACGGTGATGTCCGAGAATATCTGCTTTCCCGCCAAGATCACTAACGGGCACATCTTCAACCTGATGGAGAAGGGGGTCGACCGGATATTCTATCCCAAGGTGCGCTACACCCGGAAGGAATTCTCCAACACCATGAACACCTTCAACTGCCCGGTGGTCACCGGGTATCCCCAGGTCATTGAATCGGCGGTGGACCCCGAGCGACGGGGGACCCCCTTAGATTCCCCTGCCTTCAGCTTTCATGACCGGAAGCTGCTCCAGCGCCGCTGCATCGACTACCTTGCCACTCTGGGGGTGGATGAATCTTCGGCGAAGCGGGCCTTCCGGGAAGCCCAGCGGGAAATCGGACGGTTCCGCCAGCAGGTGAAGGCGGAGGCTGAGGACATCATCAGCCGGGCGAAGGAGGAGGGGCGGACGGTGATGCTCCTGGTGGGACGGCCCTATCACATTGATCCGATGGTGCACATGAAGATTCCCGAAATTGTCACCGCCCAGGGGTTTGACTGCATCACCGAGGATTCCGTTCCCTCACCGGTGATTGCCCGACTTCCCAAGGTGCAGGTGCTGACCCAGTGGGGCTATCCCAACCGGATGTTCTATGCCGCCCACTGGGCCGGGTCCCAGGAACATGTCGAGGTGCTTCAGACCAACTCCTTCGGCTGCGGCCCCGACGCCCTGACCGTTGATGAAATAAAGGCCATTCTCAACCAGTACGGAAAGAATCCCACGGTCATCAAAATCGACGAAATGACCAGCCCCGCATCGGTGAATCTGAGAATCCGTTCCCTGGTGGGCTCCATGGCCATGCGGAAGAAGCGTTCCCGCACGCCGGTGACTGCCCGGGTCCGGAAGGAGCTGCCCATTTTCACCAAAAAAGATGCCAAGCGCACCGTCCTGGCGCCTCAGTTCTCTCCCTTCTACACCGATTTTATTATTGCCGCGTACCGCAACGAGGGCTATAACATCGAAGTGCTCCCGATGGCGGACCATGAGAGCATCAAACTCGGACTGCGGTATTCCAACAGCGATATCTGCTATCCGGCAACCATAGTCATCGGGGATATCCTTAAGGCGCTGCGCAGCGGGAAATACGATCTCTCCAAAGTAGCGGTGGGACTGACCCAGACCGGAGGACAGTGCCGGGCATCCAGCTATATCTCCCTGCTGAAGCAGGCGCTGATCCGGGCAGGGTATGAGAACATTCCCGTGGTGACCGCATCCACCAAGAGCCTGGGGCCCAGATCCCTGAACCAGCAGCCGGGCTTCAGAGTGAAGACTTTGCCCTTCACCCTGACGGCGCTCTACGGCATGATCTTCGGGGACGTAATGGCGAAGCTCTACTACTACTGCGCGGTCCGTGAGAAGATTCCCGGATCGTCCATGGCCCTGGCGAACAAGTACATCGAACGGGGAAAGCGATTCATCGGTCACCGCTCCCGGGATATGATGCTGAAACTGCTGAGAGAGGCCGTCGAGGAGTTCAACCAGCTGGAGCTGAAGGAGAAAGGAGACATTCCCCGGGTGGGCATTGTCGGAGAGATCTATGTGAAGTTCAATCCCTTCGGAAATCTCTACATCACCGACTGGCTGATCAGGCGCGGCATCCAGCCTGAGGTGCCCCCGCTGATCGATTTCTTCCTGATTCCCCTGGTGTCGACTCCCTACAATGCGAAGAATCATATTGAACGGGTGAAATGGCTCGTCCTCCATGTGCTCTCCCGGGCAGAGCGGTACGTGAACCGGCTGGTGACGGATGTCAACGGCGTGCTGGAGGAATTCCACGGCGAGCTGACCCCGTTCCATTCCATCAAGGATATGGCCGACCGGGCATCCCGGGTGCTGGATCTGATCAACCAGTTCGGCGAGTCCTGGCTGCTGGCCGGGGATATTGTGGCCTTTGCTGAAGAGGGGGTGGAAAACGTGGTATGCCTTCAGCCCTTCGGCTGCATTGCCAACCATGTGATTGCCAAGGGGGTTGAGCGGAAGCTCAAAACCGTCTTTCCTGAGGTCAATCTGCTGTTCCTTGACATGGACTCAGGGATGAGCGAGGTAAACGTGGAGAACCGCATGGAGTTTCTCATCGACGGACTCACCGTCCCCCCGGATAAACAAATCGTTCAGCGTGAGGGGGACAGCAGCTGATTCACCGGAGGAGCAGGTTGTCTGATCTGTGATAGCTTCACGTATCCTCCGATCTTCCGGAGGATACGCTGGGACGACTGTCAGCTTTCGCTGTTTCCGAGAATCACGCAGCCGTGCGCAGGGACCCGGATCTGCACCGCCCTGCGGTCCTCGAAGGCTTCAATTCCAAACACTGACAGATCCTTCCCGTCGCTGCGGTAGAGTTCCCGGAAGGTGTCCGAATCCCCGTGGAGCTCAACGTCTATACTGATCCGCACCGTATGGTCGGCCTCAAGGTCGGTATTCACCGCGATCACGATCTCCTGGCTGCTGTAGATCCGGGACCATCCGTAAACCCCGGCAAAACGCTTTTTTCCAGATTTTTCAAGGACATAGAAAGCGGTGCCGTCATAGGAGATTTCCCGGATATACTGTCTTCCGTACTGCAGGGGAAGGAAGCTTCGGCGCAGTTCAGCCAGCTTCGAGAACTCCCGGTAGATGAAGGAGCCCTGATTGAAGTAGTGCTTTCCGGAGCTGCGGAAGGCGCCGAAGGGACCGGCGAACATCGCCTCCCGGATGAACTTGTCGTGGTCTCCGCTGCCGTCAAATTCCTGCTCAGTTCCGTAGTAGATGCAGGGAATGCCCATGGTCATGATGTTTATGCACAGGGCATTGAGCAGCAGGGGAGCCGTCTGCGCATCGGCGCAGAACCGGGCTTTGTGATGCTCGCTCTGGGTGACCATGTCATGGTCGTCGAACATCGTGATGACGTTGTTGCGGTACCAGCGGTTCTCGTCCTCATCTGCATAAGGGGAATTGCTGAAGACCGAAAAATAGTCGCTGAAGCTGCCGTATCCCTTTGCGGCCTGCTCCAGGGACTCGGGAATCCGGTTGAGCCCCAAAGCCGCATCCAGGCCGGTGCGCTTCTGCATCTCCACGGCAAAATCAAAGCCGCCGGTTATCTCACCGATGATGTAGAAATTGTTCTTCCCGAGGGTGTGGGCGAACTCGTGGATCTCTGTTGCAAAATAGCGGGTAGCCTCGGGATACATGTGCTTCACCGTATCCAGGCGGAATCCGTCGATATCGGCATAGGCGATCCAGTATTTGTAGCATTCGGTTATGATCTTCAAGGCCTCGGAAGGGTGAAAATCCTCACCTTCGCCGGTGCCGGTAGAGACGTTCTTCAGGGAAAAGAAATCCCCCTCAATGTATTCGGGGTAGTGCTCCCAGTCGGTAATGTATCCCTTCCGGGAAAAAGTCTCGGGTACCTGGAGCTCCCGGGGGCGTACAGCATCGCCGTCCTGGGAGTTTGGAGGGATCTCCGGTTTCCCGGAGGGAGCGTTGAAACCCTTTATCGGATACACCTCGCCGGTCCATGGAACCTCCGGGGTGTCATAGGTGAATACATTCCCCGTATGGTTCACCACGATATCCAGGATGACATAGATGCCCCGCTGATGGGCCTGCCGGACCAGCTCCTTCAGCTCCTCCCGGGTGCCGAGTCTCGGCTCAATCTCGAGAAAATTCTGGATGCTGTACCCGTGATAGCTGTCCTCGAAGGCAGGCTGCTTGAAAACCGGAGAGATCCACAGAGCGGTGATACCCAGCTGCTGCAGATAGTCAAGTTTGCTCATCAGTCCGGAGAGATTACCCCCGTTTCGGCGTTCTGAATGCTCATGCCATGCCGCTTCCAGCTGCTTGTCCCGTAGAATCTCATCCGCATCCTCCGCAGCACCCTGGGGAGCGGAGTCTTCTCCCTCTCTGCCGTCTGAAAACCGGTCGACCAGCAGAAAATAGAAGATCAGCTCTTCCCAGTTCTGCGGTGACTGCTGGTAGTCCCTGTCTGCCTGCAGCGCCTGCAGGTTAATCTCTGTGATTGATTCCAACTTCCCTATTCCTCCTTGCTGAGCCTGTGTGGTCATAGTATACTGCTGATGCAATGCAGTTTCCAGAAAAAAATCTGCTCAGGAGGAGGAAGATGAGCGGAAGCATCTTGTCATTCGGTTCAATCAACAAGGACCTGGTATTCAGTGTTCCTCATATTGCCGCTCCGGGGGAGACCCTGCAGAGCAGCGCCATGGAGATCGGCCCCGGAGGCAAGGGGGCGAACCAGGCCTGCGCTGCCGCCCGGACCGGTGTTCCGGTCAGCTTTGCAGGCAGGATCGGCGCTGACGGAGAACCGGTCCTGGATGCCCTCAGCCGGCAGGGAGTCGATGTCTCACTGGTGCAGCGGGGAGACGGGGCAACCGGCCAGGCGCTCATCCAGGTGACCGACAGCGGGGAGAATGCCATCGTGCTCTACCGGGGAGAGAACCACGGTTTACATGAAACATATATTGATGAAGTACTCGACTCCTTCGGCCCCGGTGATATCCTTCTGCTGCAGCATGAGGTGAACCTGCTTCCGTATCTGATCCGAGGGGGAAAAAGGCGGGGAATGCATATCATCTTCAACCCGGCGCCCTGTACCCGGGAGGTCGCCTCCTACCCCCTGGATCTGGTGGATACCCTCTCGGTGAATGAACTGGAGGCTTCAGAACTGGTCGGCATTGAAGGATCCAAGGCATCAGATCTGATCGCCCGGGTGAAGCACAAAAGCGGAAGCGCCGAGGTGATACTGACCATGGGAAGCAGGGGAGCCCTGTACGTCGGATCAGATGAGATCGTCACCATCCCTGCCAGGAAGGTCCGGGCGGTGGACGCCACCTCCGCCGGCGATACCTTCATCGGTTTTTTTGCCGGGGCAGTGCTCAAGGGCATGGAGCGGTTTGAAGCCCTGGATATCGCCTCCCGGGCGGCGGCCTTATGCGTCACCAGACCCGGGGCCCTGTCCTCGATTCCCCGCTGGGAGGAGGTGCTCAGGTCACCGCTTCGCTGATCTGACGCTTTTCAATCAGGTACGCCAGCAGGATCTCCTCAAGAGTCCGCTTAGGGCCTGTCTTCTGAGCGTAGATCCTTCTGGTCAGGTTTTTCGTGCGGTACTGATAAAAGCGGTACATCTCCCGGGGATCGTCGGCGTCCTGCTCATGAAGATTGGAGGGATCGCTGAGCAGGGTTTTGAGCTCATCCCGGTTGACGACGGCAATATGCCTCCTGGACATAATGGAGCGTACCTTTGTAATCTGCTCATAGGTCAGACCGAAGATGAATTCCTCCAGGGCCTGAACAATCTCCAGCTGGTCACTGATTTCGCAGAGGAACTGGTGCCATAGGTCGGAAAGCAGGCTGGAGAGCTTCATCAGCTCGATGGTGCCCATCATGGTGCCGAACACCGGGGCGAGACGCTTTCTGACCCGCCACAGATCTACAACTACCGGAGCATACTGGCTTACGGTGCGGTCGAACCGGTACTCCCAGAGGTTGATGAGATCAACCGCAGCCTGTCGGCGGACGGCAGGATCGCAGCATCCGTCCCGTTCGATTATCACCTGGTAGACATCTTCCAGCAGCAGGGAGAATACAATGAGCTCCCGGTATTTCCGCAGTTCATCAATATGCATGCCGACAGGCAGTCCCTGTCTGGAGAGCTTCAGCAGGTACCCGAAAAAATTGAATTTCGCTATCATGAAGCTCCGTCCAACCACTACCTTGGTGGGAAGCAGCACCGTATGGTCGCAGCCGTCCTGGTACAGTGCGTCGATCAGGGTGTCCAGGGAACGTCCCGTATCGGATCCGCCTATGATTGAGGGGTAACGGGAAAAAACTTCCGAGAGACTGCGGAGATCCTCCTCCATCCTGAGACAGGTCTGGTATGCCTGCTGGTTATGGGTCTGAAGCAGTACGAGTATCTTCCGGATTCCTGCTGCTTCCTGGAAATCGTACAGTGAGTACCCCATGACGCTATGAGCGGTTGACATCAGAAGAGACCGAATGGAGGTGCTCCACTGAATCGATGCGCAGCCGGTACATCCCTCCGGGGGCCTCATATTCAATTTCTGTTCCCTGCCGCTCGCCGATGAGGGCAAGACCGAAGGGGGAAAGGATTGATACATGGTCCGGGGCTTCCTTTGTCTCCGCCGGAAAGACAATCACCGCTTCTGAAGCGGTTCCGGTATTGAGATAGGTGTACTGTACCCGGGAGTGCATGGTGATGACATTGTCCGGGATGGTTCCGGCATCCATGACGATGGCTGCTTTCAGCTCCTGGGAGAAGCGGGCGAAGTGGGGGAGCTTCATTTTTCCGCTTCTCCTGAGGCTGTCTACTAATCCTTTCAGTACGGTATAATTGCTGTGACTGAGGATAATACGCTTTTCACTCATTTGCGGAACTCCCGAATAAGAGATACGGCATCGCCGTGTAAGATATATGTATAGTATCAGTGAGTCTGAGTTCGGGCAACATCTGAAAAGTATGCATCAGTCATACATGGTTTCTGCATATCAGGAAAGGGATCTGAGGTAGGTCGTCAGACTTATCGGTTTTCCGGTCAGTCCGAGTTTCTTCCTGATGGTGTTGCGGTGCCGTTCAACGGTAGTTTCGGTGATGCCGAGCAGATCAGCAATCTGCTTTGTGGACATTCCTCCCCGCAGGAGGCCGCACAGTTCCGTCTCTCTGGGACTGAGCATCCCCCCGAGCTGAACCATCGGGCCGGCCCCTTCGGAAAACAGCCCTCCCAGGGCATGCTCCAGCTGCATCAGCACGCTTCGGTCCTGCCCGGAGACAGCGGAGCTTTCCTTCAGCTTGTTGACGCAGGGCTCTATGAACATGCTTACAAACTGCCGTGCCCTGCTCAGGGTATGCTGCTTGTCTGACTCAATCTGCAGAAGCACCTCCTTGAGGGCAATATGCTTCTGCTCAAGCTGCTGGGTCTGCTGCTGCAGGGCCTTCGTTGACTCCCGGAGCATCTGGTCAATATCCCGCCGCTGAAGAACTTCAGCCAGCAGGGAAGCAGTCGATTCGATCAGCCGCTGCTCCCTGGGAACAAAGGAGAGTTCCGCAGTCCTGCTGTCATGGGGAAGATGGTAGCAGACCTCCAGGGTAATCTGTTTCTCCAGACTGAAGGACCGTGGTACCCGGTGGCAGGCGGCTTCAGCTCCGCAGACCGGGGAGGTGTAGGTGTCTTCGCCGGTGGAGATAGTGACTGAGCAGAACTCAGCATACTGCATAGCCTCTTTCAGGATGTCTGCGGTCCGGCTGAACAGCGTCTCAGTTTCAACTATTGGTCTGGAGCACAGTACTGCCAGCTGATACAGCGCATCAAGTTCCTTTTCCCGCTCTGAGAGCATCTGTTCAAGCTGCCGACCATCTGCTTTTTCCATAGGACATACTATACCATAGTTTTTCTGGTGCAGACATCAATAAACTGCTCTGAATATCCGGCGGTGCCGAGGATCGTCTGTGCTTCTGCTGCCGGGCAATACGGAACTGGAGAGAGCGTGCGGAAGGACGGATTGAACGGAGGAAATTATTTTGTAAAAATGATGCTCCCTATATGGAACAACCACAGCTGTCGTGCTATGATGGTATTGTTCCTATGTTTTGGGGTTTTGTTTTAAGAGTTATGGACTAGGTTGTGTATTATGTGGAATTGGTCGTCCCGGACTTACGCTTTTCGCCGGGACGGTCTTTTTTTTGCCCTCACCCATAAAGAAACTGCTAGAGAGGGAGCATTGGTTCCTTTGCATATGATTCTCTGTCAACCGCTAGGAAAGCATCTGCTTTTTGAAGTTGCGAGGTGATTTCCCTTCGATTTTTTTAAATACCCGGGAGAAATAGAACTCATCGCTGAATCCGGTTTCATAGGCGACTTCTCTAATATTTCTCTGTGAGTAAAGCAGTAATTCTTTTGCTTTATTCACCCGTACCTTGTTTATATAGTCCGTCGGTGTTATTCCGAGATTCTTCTTAAAAAGCTTTATGACATTGCTTGTACTGAGACTTATCTGATCACACAACTCCTGTGTCGTGATCCGTTCAACATAGTTCTGATTAATAAAATCCAGTGCCTTCTCCAGACGTTCAACATTTGCTGTCCGGTCAGCGGGGAAGAACTTCTCTTTACACAGTTCATACACAAGCTCCTGGCAGAGGAGTGAAAGCTTCATATGATACCCGACTTTTTTCTCATGGTACGTTGTATTCATTTGCTTATAAATATGTTCGATCCTTTCATAATTGGAAATGTTCATAGTGCTGGAGAAAGGAAGCAGTCCCGGATTCACCGTGAGGGACCAGTTGTTTCCGGTCTGGCGTTCATTTTTCAAGTAGTAATTAATGTTTTTGTGATATGACCAGCTTTCCTGGGTGTGTGAGGCGAGCATCCAGGAGAAATGAACGGAATAAAAATTTAAATATGATCCATGATTTGCTTCAATTGAATGCCACAGGTCGTAATGCAGATAGATCATGGTTCCTTTTCTGAGCGGAAAAACGTCATGTTCATGTCGTAATATTCCGTCTCCTCCGGCAATAAATACCAGTTC
>PWKH01000094.1 GCA_003559765.1 Spirochaetaceae bacterium | reverse complement strand
TCTGTTCGGATTCGCCCAAACGTACGACGGTTCCGCCGTTGATTTCCAGCTGATCAAATCCAAGGTCCTTCACCTTTCTGATGTAGGGCTTGAAATCTATATCCCATTCATGGGTCCAGAAAGCGTAGTAAATTCCGACATTTCTCATGGGCTTACTCCTGTCTGCCCTCAACCAGGGCCTGAATGATCGGGGGGGTCTCCTCAAGACGCATCAGACCGGCAGCAGCCGCACTGATGAGGGCAGCTCCCGCAGCAGCGCCGTCATCAACCTGGGCAATGCGGACATCCCGCTGAAATATGCGCTGCAGGGATGAGGGAAACAGATGGTTCTTCTTCACCGAACTGCCGGTTGCTATCAATTCACTGATCCGGGAGAAATCCTCCCCCAGGCCATGGGTGAATTCCCAAAGCTCCCCTACGATGCCGTCCACGGTACCCTGGACCAGATTGCCCAGGGTAAAGTTATCCAGAGATATCCCGGTTACTGCCCCCCGCACCGCCGGATCCTGCCTGGTGCCGCTGAAGGCGGTACAGACCTCGAGGGTATGATCGGCTTCCGCGGCTGCCTCCTTCATGAGATCAAAGACCTTCCCGTCTGATACATTCCTTCCTGCATATCCGATGACTGACTTGATGAACCGGTGGAGCACCTCATAGCTCTTCCCGGCACTTAAGCTCGCCCCTACATGGAGATACCCGAGCCCCAGGTACGGTCTCAGTTCCATGGTGCCCGGCGCCTTTGAGGAGCGGCTGAATACTGACAGCTGGCCGCTGGTGCCGATGCTGATCATGCAGGCATGTTCAGGTTCGGAGACCACCCCGAAAAACCCTGCCTGGTTGTCTCCCACCGGCAGTGCTACCGGAATCGACTCTTCCCAGACTCCGGCAAGTTCGAAGGGACCGGCAGCCCGGGGAAAGGGCATTCCCGGGGCGGCAGTTTCCAGCAGAGACGGATCACACGTCCCGGTCACCGGATCAAATCCGCCGAAGGTGGCAGCACTGCTTGCATCGGTTGCCGGCAGCACCGTACCGGTCAGCCGTCCGGTGATATATTCAAGAATGCCTGCTGCCCCGACTGCCTCCTCGGGCACGCTTCCGGTAAGCATGTTCGTATAATGAGTCAGCAGTCCGTACCCCGGAGGCAGGAGCCAGCCGGTCTTCTCATGCAGCTGTTTCTGGGGGCAGACCCCGGCAAACTCCATGCTGCCTCGCTGATCCAGCCAGGTGTACAGGGGGGAAACAGCCCTCCCGTGTTTGTCATAGTAGAGGATCCCGTGAACCTGACCGGTCACACCGATGGAGGAAAAGGGCGTCCGCACCCGGGAAAGCAGTGTCCGTACTGCCCGTTCCACTGCATCCGGATCCTGCAGATACCCATAGGGCTCCTGCCCGGAGATCCTGCGGTTCGCCGTACTGTAGCTCTCCACCACCTCGCCGCTGCAGAGGTCAAAGGCAAAGACTGCTATATTGGTTGTACCGATATCTATTCCTAATGAAACCATTGAGCCCTACTTACCAGCAGCAGTATCCGCCGTCGATGATGAGATCGTTTCCGGTCATATAGTCGGAAACCTCAGCAGCCAGATACACCGCTGCGCCCTGGAGATCCTCCACCTGGGCCATCCTGCCCATGGGAATTTTTTCCAGCCATCTCGGCAGCATGGACTTCCCCTCAGGGGTCTCCAGGAGCTTGTCCACCAGCATGGTCTTGGTATATCCCGGGGAGATGCTGTTCACCCGTATGCCCAGAGGTGCCCATTCAGCCGCAAGACTTCTGGTGAGATGGAGCACCCCTGCCTTTGTCGCATTGTAGCAGCACTGCTTCTGGGGAGTGTTGGAGATATGAGCCGACATGGATGCGGTATTGATGATCTTGCCGTATCCCGCCTCTGCCATTACCTTTGCCTCCTCCCGGGCGCAGAGGAATACTGCATCAAGGTTCAGTTTCGATATCTTCTGCCATAATGCATAGGGCATCTCCATCGCATCGCTCCACACGCCCATACCGGCATTGTTCACCCCGATGGTCAGCTCCCCCCATTCCGATACAACCGCCTGCACCATGGTCTCCACCGCCTGAGGATCGGTGACATCAGTGCACAGTGCCATTGCAGTCATCCCCTTTGCCCTCAGTTCCTCAACTGCGGTTTCGGCGGCTTCCTGATTGACGTCTGCTACCGCAACCTTAGCTCCTGCCTCACCAAGGGCATGGCAGAAGCCCCGTCCGATTCCGGAAGCTCCGCCGGTTACCAGAGCTGTCTTCCCTGAAAGGCTGAAGCGCTGCAGTATCGGTATATGTGCATCCATGGTATTCCTCCTCTTACAGTATTCCGCCGGCTATGGGGATGTTCACCCCGGTTATGTAGCTGGCATCATCGCTCATCAGAAAGACCACCGTTCCCGGGATCTCTGTGATATCTCCGTACCGGCGCATAGGCACCTGTGCGATCATCTGCTCTGCCACCCTGTCCGGATCTGAATCGAAGTACTGAGACCCGGCTTCGGCCTGCAGTTCCACCTGCCGGGTCCACATAAACCCCGGTCCCATAAAGGCTGGAGAAATGGCATTGACCCGGATGCCGCAGGGAGCCAGGTCCTTGCTGGCCGTCTCGGTCATGCCGACGACGGCAAACTTTGAACATCCGTATCCCACCATATTGGGCGGCCCCTCAACCCCGGCCATGCTGGCGGTATTGACGACGGCTCCGCTCCCCCGGTCAGCCATATGTTCTGATACTCGGCGCAGCACATGAAATGCACCAATCACGTTGATGTTCATCACCTTGGCGAAATCCTCCGGATCATATGTATGGGTTTTGCTGAACGCTCCCTGATATCCGGCATTGTTGAAGAGCATGTCTACTGCACCGAAGTCCGTGATCACCTGAGACACCGTCCGGTCCACCTGGGCATAGTCGCTGACATCACATTGATAGGTGCGCACCTGCGCTGCTCCGGCTTCATTGACCTCAGCAAGGGTCTTTTCCTGGTCTGCAATATCGAGCAGCGCGAGCCCTGCTCCCTCCCGGGCAAACCGCACCGCCACGGCGCGGCCGATGTCGCCGGCAGATCCGGTGACAAGAATCGTCTTTCCTGCAAATCGCTTCATCGCTAGCTCCTCATGTGCGCCGCTGCGCACGGTTATTCCTTGGGTTTTATCAGAACTTTCTTTACTCCGTCGGTTCCTGATTCTATCAGTTTGACCCCGTCTTCAAATCCCTCCAGCGGCAATGTGTGTGAAACCAGTGCGGAAACGTCCACGGCCCCAGTTTCCAGAAGCCTGACAGCCTGGATCGAGTTTCTCACCGAAGTAAAGGTGGACAGCACCGTCAGCCCATGCTGAAACAGGGTGAAGGCAGGCAGGGTAAGCTTCCCCTCCTTCGGCGGCACCCCAAACAGCAGGACTGTGCCTCCCTTTCTCACATGCTTCAGGCACTGCTCCATGACGGGAATCACCCCGGTGGCGTCCACTACCACATCGAAGGTTTCCTCGGGCGCCTCCTGCAGCGAAGCGAAGGCGGCATCTGCGCCGCACTCCCGCGCCAGCTGGAGGCGATCTGCATTTACGTCCGCCTGAGCGATAAAACTTGCTCCATGGAGCCTGATCACCTGCGCGAGCAGTATTCCGATGGGCCCGGCCCCGGCAATCAGCACCCTGTCTCCTCCCCGAATTCTTGCCCGCTCAACCCCGTGGATCACGCAGGCCAGAGGCTCGACAAATGCCCCGTTTTCAAAGGGAATAGAGCCGATGGGAAAGACTGCCTTTTCCGGAACGCAGGCATATTCGGCCATGCCTCCCGGCAGGGTGACGCCGATTCCGTTCCAGTTTTCGCAGAAATTCTGCCGGTTGTTCAGACAGGCGCTGCAGTTGTCGCAGGCGACATTGGGTTCTATGGCAACCCGGTCCCCGGGGGAGAAACGCTTCACGCTCCTTCCAACCTGCTCAACTACCCCGGAAAACTCATGCCCGGGAACCACTGGATATTCCCCGAAGTACTCTCCCCGGAAAATGTGAATATCGGTGCCGCAGATGCCTGAATGCATCACCCGCACCAGCACCTCCCCGTCCCCTGCTTCAGGAACAGGCATTTCCTTTACCAAAGCTGTTCCGGGCTTTTCAATCACGAGGGCTTTCATCTTTCCTCCTTAGCTCTCAGCGCAGCCAGTTCACTATAGACCGGCTGAAGACGTTCATACATGCCCGAGTAGGTCCGATACAGGTTCCGGTACACCCGGGATGCTTCAGAATTCGGCTCGATGTGCTCGTCAGCAAGGCTGACAGCGGATGCCGCATCAAGGTCCTTCCATATCCCTGCAGCCGTCCCGGCAGCCATGGCCGCTCCGAGGGAGGCAGCATGGGTCGGCATCCGATGCAGTCCCATAGGGATGTTCATCACATTGCAGATGATCTCCTGCCAGAGTCTGCTCCTGATTCCTCCTCCGAGGAGGGTGATTTCGCTGATCGGTATATCCAGCTGGGCATATATCTCTATGCAGTCCCTCAGGGCAAAGGCTACCCCTTCATATACAGAACGGATCAGCTCATTTCTGCCGTGAAACAGAGAAAACCCGACAAAAGCACCCCGAGCCTGGGCATCCCAATGGGGCGTGCGCTCCCCCATGAGGTAGGGAAGAAACACGATCCCTTCACTGCCCGGAGGGATTTCCGCAAGGGAGGCTTCAATTTCCCGGTACTCCCGCCCGGACAGCCGGCGGCCGTCAGCACAAACCCCGAGCACCCAGTCAACGGCAATTCCTGCGCTCTGCACAGTTCCGCAGACATTGAACCTGCGGCCGTCAAGGTCGAAAAAATGCTGCATCCGCATGTGCTCATCCAGCACCGGATCCTTCGTCAGGGTTGACACCCAGGCGCTGGAGCCGATGGAAGCATAGGCCTTTGATGAATCGCAGACCCCGGCCCCTCTGGTAGCACAGGCTGCATCACCTCCCCCATAGGATACCGGGATGCCCTGGGGAAGCTCGAGCACTCCAGCTGCCCTTCGGCACAATGTCCCCGCAGTCTCTGTACTGCGCTGCAGGCTGGGAAACTTACCCGGATCGAGTCCGATTTCTTTGAGCAGTTCCCTGTCCCAGTCCTTCTGCTCCAGCAGCAGCGCCCCTGTAAGAGATCCGTCGGAAAAATCGGTTTCTCCGAGCACGCCGGTGAGGCAGCAGCGCAGGTAATCCTTTGAATTAAGGAACCAGGCAGTCCGTTTGTATGCCTCGGGCTCATGATGTTTTATCCAGAGCATCTTCGGCAGAGACAAGTGCGCTGCCGGACGGTTTCCCGTTCTCCGGTACAGCTCTTCAGCCGAAATCCGAGAAAGGATTTCACCGCATTGGGCATCACTTCGGGAATCGGAATGAATCAGTTCGGGGTGTGTCGGCTGTCCCTCGGCATCAACAGGGAGACATCCGTTCATATGCCCCGCTAGACCGATTGCCGCCAGCTCCCCGCCTTCAAGACAGCCCTTCTCCTTCAGCAGTCGGACCCCCTGAACCGCAGCGCTCCAGAACATGCCGGGATCCTGTTCGGCCCGGCCCGGAGCGGGATAGCTGGTTTCATAGCTGACCGAAACCGACCCCGCTTCCTGGGCGGATGCATCAAACACTGCAGATTTCAAGCTGGTTGTACCGATGTCGAATACCAGAATTCTGTCCATATGTGCAGGCTATCCTTTCCATTACGTGATGCAGTATCCGGGATGCTCAGCCCTTCACTGCTCCAAGGGTTAATCCCTTCACCAGCGCTTTCTGGGTCATCCAGCCGAAAATAACTGCCGGCAGAACGGCGATGGTCGAGGATGCCGAAAGCTGCGCCACAAACATCCCCTGCTGCTCCCTGAACCTGGCCATATACACCGGCAGCGTAGCAGTCGGATTTCCGGTCAGGTTGAATCCAAGGAAGAATTCATTCCAAATGAACACAGCGACCAGCAGGGCCGCAGACATTATTCCGGTGCGCACAAGGGGGACGGCAATAAATATCAGCTGCTGAAGTCTTGAGCATCCGTCAATCTCTGAAGCTTCGAATATTTCCACCGGCAGATCAGAGAAGAATGAATGGACCATCCAGACGACGATCGGGGTATGAAACCCGACATATGCCACCAGCAGACCATAGGGAGTATTGATCAGATTGAACTGCTGAAACCAGGTGTACAGCGGAATGATAACCGCCACCGGAGGCAGCAGAATCGTAGTGATGAACCACAGATAGATATTCCCGTTGGTGGTATCTTTTCTCAGACGTCCGAATACAAGACCGAACGCGGCGGGAATCCCCAGCAGCAGACTGAGCAGGGTCCCGAAAAACACCTGATACGCTGAATTCCTGATGAACCTGAACATGGTGGGATCCCCTACTACTCGCTGAAATGTTTCAAAGGTAGGAGTGAAGAACAGTCTCGGCAGTACTGCCTGATGCTCGGTTTTGAAACCGGTGAGAAACATATAGAGAATCGGTGAAAAATATACAATGGCAATGGTGTAGATAATCACCGTCATTACCGTCAGTTTGAGGATGCGTCTCGTCCGTATGCCCCGCTGAATCTGTTGAAGCGTTCTGTGTCCTTCCATAATTCCATCCTCCGTTACGCATACCGTTCATTCTGCTTTTTGATGGACTTGTAAAGCAGGTTAACCAAAAGCAGCGTAAGTGCTACGGTCATGACTGCTACCGCACTTCCTCTTCCGATATTGTTGGCATTGAATACCTGCATAAACACCATGTACGGCAGGGTGTAGGATCGGGTTCCCGGTCCTCCGGCGGTAGTTACGAGAATCAGTCCGAATTCCTTGATGATGAATACAAATCCCAGCATCACAGCAACCCGCATATGGTTCATGATCAGGGGCAGCTTTATCTTGAAAGTGCCCTGAAACCAGTTGACCCCGTCAATCTTCATGCTGTCGACCAGGTCATTCGGAATACCCTGGAGCCCCGCAAGCAGCACCAGGATGAAAAAGGGCATCCACTGCCAGGTAAACAGCATAATGAGAATCTGTACGGGATAATAGCTCAGCAGATCGATCGGCCAGGCACCCAGCAGTCTGGAAAAATACCCGTACCAGCCGAAGGTAGTATTGAATATGGTGGTTTTCCAGATTACTCCGCTTGCCGTGGACATGACAAAAAACGGTCCGAGGATTAGCGTACGGGCGATATTAATTCCCGGGATTTTATGATCGAAAAGCAGGGCCAGCAGGAATCCGAACACTGCGCACAAAATAAGCGTTGAACCGGTAATGACGATGGTCTGCCACAGGATGCTGTAGAACTCCGGTACGTTCTGCAGTGAAGGGATTTTCAGAAAATGCGTATAGTTGTCAAATCCGGTAAATACTCTCGGCAGATCCGGTCTGGCCAAATTCCACCGCAGGGTGGAAAAGATAATTGTCAGCAGGAAGGGTACCTGAGTCATAATCCCAACCACAATCATTGCCGGGAGAATAAACAGAAAATCCTTAGATTTTTTCTTCTTCATAACTTCCTCAGTCTGCATGACTGCCGCAGTTTTCTGTTCTGCATGGCATACAGAAATCAGGTTAAGACGCTCCGGCGAAAGGCTCAGCTTCCGCCGGAGCTGGTCCGTTGAGCTTCAGCTGCTATTTGTATTCTCCTTCAACAGCAACCTGTTCGAAGACTTCCTGGGTCCTTCTGATAGCTTCATCAAGGGTAATCCGGTCAACCACATAGTCAGCCAGGTACTCGGTCATCCTGGTGCCGGCATCGGCAAATTCCGGGATTGCAATGTACTGCAGACCGACATACGGAACGGGTTCGAGGGTCGGATTGGTGAAATCAATCTCTTCGAGGGTTCTCAGGGTTATCTCAGCGTAGGGAACATCAGCATACTCGGGGATCAGGTAAGTTGAGGAACGGGACCCCGGAGGAGTGCTTGCTCCGGAGGGATCTCTTTCAAGAGTCATCTGCACGAAGTCCTTAGAAGTCGCCCAAATCATGAAGTCGAATACTGCTTCCTTTTTCGCCTGGGAACTGTTGGGGTTGACGCCCATTGCCCAGTTCCACAGCCATGATGTGTTGGTCTTCAGTTCCTGATGAGGAGCCATAGCGTATCCGACCTTACCGCGGACTGCAGACTCCGCAGATTCCAGGGGCGGTGCAATAGAAGTTGCATCGTAGTAAATTCCGCAGTTTCCGGACTGCATCAGCGCAATACATTCGTTGTAGGTGTAGGCAAGAATGTCTTCCTGTCCCGCATCCCGCAGAATCCGCTTGTACATTTCCCAGGCTGCCCGCTGTTCAGGGGTGTCCACGGTGGCATTCCAGTCCATGTCGAAGAATCGTCCGCCGAAGGCATTCACCATCGTCACGAAGGGAGCTCCGCTCATTCCCCATCCCGGAGCACCGCGCATGGTCATTCCGACGATGCCTGCATCAGGATCATGAATTTCCTTTGCCAGCTCGTAAATCTCTTCCCAGGTCGGCTCATCAGGCATGACCAGCCCGTTCTGTTCAAAGAGCTCCTTGTTGTACATGATAAAGGAACTTTCTCCGTAGAACGGAAGTGCGTATGCTTCACCGTCAAGTGAAAGTGAATCTGCCATACCCTGGATCACGTCATCCCGGTCATACCAGGCCAGTCTTTCTGCAGAGAGGTTGTCAAAATAGGGTTCAAGATTCTCCAGCCATCCATACCGTGCCCAGGTCTGGCCTTCATAGGGACCAATGTAGAACATGTCGTAGGTAGTTCCGCCGGTTGACGCTTCAGTCGTCATCCGCTGACGCAGGTCATTTTCCGGAAGCACCGATATATTCACCCGTACTCCTTCAGCTGAATACTCCTCCTGTGCTATCTGTGCCAGCGCCTGAGAAAGCGGGTTGTTAGCCAAGGCAATGTTGACTTCCACCACTTCTTCCCGTGCTCCTCCTGCAAAGACTGTCGTTCCTGCGAACAGAAACACAGCCAGCAGGACCATGGTCAGTGAGACCTTTGTAAAATGTTTCATGCAATCCTCCTTTTGTATTAGGTGCATATATTCTAACTGCTGCTGCAGTTATCATCTCATCAGCAAGATTCTCTGAGAATCATCTTTGTGGCGACCCGTATGTGCAGGTGCTGCTGTTCGGCTTCAGGATCCTGTTTCAGGCGATCGAAAATAATATCTCCGGCCATCCTGCCGAATTCCTCGGGATCCTGGGCGATTGCTGAAATACTGGGAGTGGTCATGGTCAGCCAGAAGGAGTCATCGAAGGTCATGAAGGCAATATCTTCAGGAACACGCAGGTTCTTTTCCCGTATGCAGGTGTATACGCCAATGGTGGCCAGGTTGTTTCCGGAGAATATTGCGGTTACCTCAGGATGCGTCTCCAGCAGATCCCGGGCATGCCGGTAGCAGGAACCATGCCGAAGCTCCTTCGGCGTCACGGATATTTTGCTTCCCAGTTTGATGTAGTTCTGATTCACTGGTACATCGTATTCTGTCAGCGCCCGCTTATAGCCTTTAAGCCGCTCATTCATCGTCGGATCAAATCTGGAGCCGAAGAATGCAATTTGCCGGTGCCCCTTTGCAAGCAGATGCATCACTCCTTCATAGGCGCCGTGCTCGTTGGTGGCCATAATCAGATCGCTGTCATATCCTGTCGGTTTCCTGTCCACAAAGATAATCGGTATCCGCTTCTTTCTTCCCTGGAGAAGAAAATTCAGGTAGGAGCAGTCCTCCGTCGTCGGAGCAATCACCAGCGCATCAACAGAACTGGCCAGCATATCCTTCACATTTTCAATTTCTATGGATTTTTCTTCCTTGGAATCGATGAGCACCGGCCGGTATCCGTCCTTCAGGAGCCGCTCTTCCAGCCCTCGGGAGATTTCATGATAGTAATAGTTGGTTAAGTTGGCGACGACAAATCCGACCATCTTCGACTCCCCCTTGCGGAGGTTTCTGGCCATGGGATTTACTTGGTAGTTGAGCTTGCCCACAGCATCGACAACCCGTTTTCGGGTCTCAGGCCGCACCGGCTTCGTATCATTGAGCGCATGAGATACCGTCGCAACCGAGACTCCGGCGAGTTTTGCTACTTCCTTGATCGAAGTTTTCATGCAATCTCCAAAGTTAATCGTTTTTCTAATTAGATGTTTATTGTACATCCAGTTTTTTCATCTGTCAAACATTTCTTTGCGGTATTAATAAAATATTTTATTATCTATTAGATGTTTACCCGCATATCCGGAAAATACTGCATGCAACTTCTTGCAAAAAAACTAATTGCTTTCTGTTTTTCTAATCGTTTTTCTTACCAGTGGAATATATATTTATGTCTGTTGATCTAGATAAATATGAGTACACATCTCATCCTGATTACAGTGGACACTGAGATTTCATGGGTATGCGCATACAAAAAGAATGTATTCCGAAAGAAAAAATCTGTCCATCCAGCAGGATTGAAAGGTAATAATTCAGTTAAACGTTTACCTTAATTTTTCAACTCCAAAGAGAGTCCTGCCGTCAGCCCCAGCCTCACCACGGGAGAGAAGGTGCTCACCTCAGATATCGCCGCCTCCTGGAACTCGCTGAAATCCTGCGCATCAGCGGTGTACTGCATTCCCCCCAGAAGCTCAAGCCCGTAGGATATGCCGTCAAGCTGAATCTGCCCTTCCAGGGGAAATCTCACACCGGCGGTCAGCTCTGCGGCAAACCGGGTCACATCCATCAGATGCTCCCCCATGGAGCTTTGGGGATACTCAATCAGCCGCAAATGCCGCACGCCGCCGCTGAGCGCAAGCACTGGACGCAGGATCCCTGAGAGACCGCTGAATTCATAGTCAGCCCCCGCCATCCATAAGGTGCGGTTCTCCCGATAGCGTTTCTGTTCCTCC
>PWKH01000165.1 GCA_003559765.1 Spirochaetaceae bacterium | reverse complement strand
CCGGGTGCGCTGAATATGGTGACCGCAGCAGGGCTGGCGACGACGAACCGGATACCCCTGCTGCTTCTGCCCGGGGACGTGTTTGCCTGCCGTCAGCCTGATCCGGTACTGCAGCAGCTGGAGCAGTTTCATGATTATACGATAACCAGCAACGATGCGTTTCGTGCAGTAACGCGGTACTGGGACCGGGTGGAGCGGCCGGAGCAGCTGATGAGTGCGGCCCTGCATGCGATGCGGGTGCTCACCGATCCTGCAGATACCGGAGCGGTGTGTCTGGCGCTGCCCCAGGATGTGCAGGGGGAGGCGTGGGACTATCCCGAGGAGTTTTTCCGCAGGAGAGTCCATACCGTAGACCGCAGGACCTTAGGCGAGGATGCGCTGCGGCAGCTGGCCGATGCGGTTGCCTCAGGAAGCCGGCCTATGGCCGTGTGCGGCGGCGGGGTTCGGTATTCGGGAGCAGGAGCTGCCTTTGCATCATTCTGTGAGTCTCTGGGCATTCCCTTCGGGGAGACCCAGGCGGGGAAGAGCACCGTGGTCTGGGACCATCCGATGAACCTCGGCGGCATGGGCGTGACCGGGGGTCTGGCTGCCAATACGATAGCCAGGGATGCAGATGTGATCATTGCCGTAGGGACCCGGCTGTCGGATTTTACTACGGGAAGCAAATGGGCGTTTCAGAATCCGGATGTGCGGGTGGTATCGCTGAATGTGAACCGGTTTGACCTCTGCAAGATGGATGCGCTGGGGTTTCCGTGCGATGCGAAGGCGGGGCTGGAGGCGCTTGCATCACAGCTGCAGGCTCGCGGGTACCGGACCAGTGAGTCCTATCAGCAGGAGGTTCGGCAGGCGGCTGAGACCTGGAGGCAGGAGGTGGACCGGCTCTATGCAGCCGAGACCGGGCCGAACGGCGGATATTCCCAGATGCGGGTGCTCGGACTGATGAATGAGGAGCTCTTTGCCGGAGACGGGATCATCGTGGGAGCCTCGGGGAGTCTGCCGGGGGATCTGCAGCGGGTGTGGAGAAGCCGGACGGCGGAGACCTATCATATGGAATACGGATTCTCCTGCATGGGCTACGAGGTCTCCGGAGCCGTGGGGGTGAAACTTGCGTGCCCTGATCAGGAGGTGTACTCCATGGCCGGGGACGGGAGCTTCGTGATGCTGCATTCGGAGCTGCTGACCAGTATACAGGAAGGGATCAAAATCAACGTGATGCTGTTTGACAACAACGGCTTCGGCTGTATCGACAATCTGCAGCGCAGTCAGGGGATTCCGAAGTTCGGCTGTGAGCTGAGGTACCGGAATCCGGCAACCGGCCGTCTTGATGAGGGAGGACAGCCGATCCCGGTGGACTACGCCAAAATTGCCGAAGGCTACGGATGCCGGGTATGGCGGGTGAGCAGCAGCGAGGAGCTGAGACAGGCCGTGAGGGAGGCGAAGGAGAGCCCGGTGTCGACGCTGATCGACATCAAGGTTGACTGCGACTCCATGTCCGGCGGCTATGAGAGCTGGTGGCGGGTCGGGACGCCTGAGGTATCGAACAAGGAGTCGGTGCGCAGGGCCTATAAAGCGCTGTGCCGGGAGACAGCAAAGACGAAGCAGTACTGATGAGGACAGGATGATGAACAGTGAACAGGTGAAACTGGCCGTAGCGCCGATCGGGTGGACCAATGATGATATGCCGGATCTCGGAAGCGAGCATACCTTTGAGCAGTGCGTCAGCGAGATGGCATTGGCCGGGTTCAGCGGCACGGAGGTAGGAAACAAGTATCCGAAGGATCCGAAGCAGCTGAAGCATGCCCTGGAACTTCGGGGGCTTCGGATCTGCAGTCAGTGGTTCAGCAGTTTTCTGACTACCAGACCCTATCGGGAGGTGGAGCAGGAGTTTGTGCAGCAGCTTGATTTTCTTGAGGCGATGGGAGCGCAGGTGATTGGTCCGGCGGAGCAGGGGTTCAGCGTGCAGGGGCTGAGTGATGTGCCGGTGCTTTCGGGCAAGCCGGTGTTTGATGATGCACAGTGGAAGCAGCTGACCGAGGGAATGAACCGTCTGGGGCGGATTGCCGCAGATCGGGGATTTGCCCTGTGCTACCACCATCATATGGGGACCGGCTGTCAGACGCTGGAGGAGGTGGACCGGTTTCTCGACGCCACCGATCCTGATGCGGTGCGGCTGCTCTATGATTCGGGACATGTTGCCTTCACCGGTGCGGACCCGGTTGAGGCGGTGAAGCGGTATATGAGCCGGATCGGGCATGTGCATCTGAAGGATATCCGAGAAGCAGTCTTTGCCCGGGTGAAACGTGAGGATATGAGCTTTCTTGACGCAGTGCGCTCGGGAGTGTTCACCGTGCCTGGAGACGGGAGCATAGACTTTCCGTCGATCTTCAGGGAGCTTGACGAGTCCGGATACGCCGGGTGGATGGTGGTTGAAGCAGAGCAGGACCCGGCAGCTGCAGATCCGCTGGAATATGCCCTGAAGGCAAGAAGCTACATCCGCGAGCATGCGGGACTGTAGCTTCTGATGAATTTTCCCCCGGCCTGATTAGTGACCGGGGGAGAAAACTTTACAGCTGTTCTGCCAGTACACCGGATTTGCGGTGTTTTTTCATGCCTCGGCGCATCCATTTCGTAAGCAGGAATGCAAAAAGCGCCATCTGCAGGGTGATTTCCGGGATACCGGTGAGAAATCCGGCAATCCATGTCTCCCAGGAT
>PWKH01000184.1 GCA_003559765.1 Spirochaetaceae bacterium | reverse complement strand
GTGAGCTCTTTCCGGTTTGATCCGTGGGAGCCGTAGCACTCGGCTGACTGGAAGCAAAGCCCCGTCTTGTCTGGGCTCCCCATCCTCCGGCGCCCTTCATGGCACTGAAATATGCCTGGACGCGCCAGAAGCTGATATACTGGCGGATGCCGAAGTTCTCAATCACTGCCATGCGCAGCAGCTTCGCCACATCACGCCGATGATAAATCGGCCTGCTGAATTCGGAAATGAATACAGCGGAACTGGAAACCAGTATCCCCAGAAGGACCGTAGCGGTAAAGAGCAGCAGCGCCATGGGGGGATTGATTACTCCGATCATGAACGAGACGGCCACCAGGATAATCCCCTTCGTTTCAATAAATGGACCGATAAACTCGAAGAGAAAGTAGTACAGCATGCTTACCATTCCCAGACGGCCGTACCGGGGGTTTGCGATGAGTCTGCGATGCATCAGCATGATGTCAATTAATCCCCGGTGCCAGCGGCTGCGCTGGCGGTGCAGGACTTTCCAGGTCTCCGGCACCTCCGTCCAGCAGTTTGAATGAAAGGCGTAGTCAACCCGATAGGGAATGCCGCGCTCCCGAAGCTGACGGGTGATGCGGACTACCAGCTCCATGTCTTCGCCTACGGTGTCCCGGTGATATTTTCCGCTTTTCGTTAAATATCCTCCGCTCCGTACGGCAAACTCCCGGTCAAAGATGCCGAAGGCTCCGGATATGATCAGCAGCGAGTTTAGATAAGCCCAGCCGACCCTGCCGGCCATAAATGCCCTGATATATTCCAGTGACTGCAGCCTCGGCAGAAACTGCTTCGGCAGGCTGATCTGCTCGAGGGATCCGTGGTCAACGGTGCAGCCGTTTACCGGAAAGATGTTGCCTCCTGCAGCGAAGCTTTCCTCCGGGGTGTCAAGCATAACCGAGACAGACTTCAGCAGCGCATCCGGTTCCAGCAGGGAATCAGCATCGATGCCGCAGAAAAATTCCTTTGAGGAAACGTTGATTCCCATGTTCAGCGAATCGGCTTTTCCTCCGTTGGTTTTATCAACTACGATCAGGTTCGGGATGTTTCGGTTGGTATATACTCCCCGCAGAGGCCGTGTTTTCAGCCGTCGGCTGATCAGTCTGTCCTGCTTCTCAAGCTCAAAATGCTCAATCAGGGTGTTGAGGGTATGGTCCTTTGAGCCGTCGTTGACCACGATGAGCTCAAAATCAGGGAACTGCTGATTCAGCAGCGAATTGGTGCTCTCTATGATGCTGGCAGATTCATTATAGGCAGGGGCTACTATTGACACTGCCGGAAGCAGATGCCTCGTAAACAGAAGGCTTCTGTCCTTGATGTTCCATAAACGGCTCTGCACCCCCGCTGCCCGCAGAGATACCGCCAGGATTATCAGATAGGTTGAATTCACTGCTGCCGAATAAAACACAAACAGATAATTGAACCGCACCACGTACAGCCTGCCGATCTCCCTCCATGCAAGCTCAGAGACGGTGCTGAAATTGGTTCCGAAAATAAGCACAGGGAAAAGCACAAACACTGCCGCCAGGAATGCCAGCAGCGTGCCTCTGGGGGTGGGATCCTGATGAGGTGCCGGCTGCG
Organism: Spirochaetaceae bacterium; assembly: GCA_003559765.1. Taxonomy (GTDB): domain Bacteria; phylum Spirochaetota; class Spirochaetia; order PWKH01; family PWKH01; genus PWKH01. The sequence goes on along the minus strand of PWKH01000184.1, from coordinate 80,144 downwards.
GGGGATCTGCCTTCGGCTGTTTCAGAAAAAACAGGGACAGTTTCTCCGGATGCAGATAATAGTTCATCTCTCTCCGCAGTTTCTTGTGCCTGGACATCAGTTCCTGCAGCACTGCAGCCAGCTTCTGCTCTATTTCCTTATCCTGGTTCCTGTTGAGGAAAATCAGGATGCCGCTGATATGGTCAGCTTTTACGAGCTGCTCAATGAGGGAAACGACTTGCTCCTGCATCGGAGAAATGATTCTGGTAAGGTAGTATTCTATACGGTTGGACAGCACTTTCGCCAGCAAAGTCTTCTTCCGATTGTCATGTGCTGTGTTGAATCTCCTGAGCACTTCTGCCAGCACTTTGGGTTCTTCGGCTGCCATTGCAGATAATGCCTGGATGATGTGTTCATGGACAGCCGTCTGTCCGGAATAGGCCAGTATCAGTTCCACATGATCGTTCCGAGCTTCTTTACCGTAGGCCTCAATTACTGCTGCCGCAATATGACGGCGCCTTGAATCGGTAAAAGGCGGTCTGCGCAGCTCCTCAGGAAAATGTTTTATCAGAGCCTGAAGAGCCAGGGTATTCACAGATCTGTTTTTCGACCAGGCGCGCTGAAGAAGAAACGGCCGCAGCTCTTCTGCAGGATAATCTGCGGCAAAGCCGCAGAACAGCCGCTGCATATAGATTCTGCTGTTGTGCAGCCGAGGGACGGCATACCTGAGGAAATGTTTTCCGAAGGTGTAGAGCACAGCATGGATCCGCTGAGCGTACCACAGATTCATACTTGGGAGTTTTCTGACTATCGGGGAGATTGCCTTGGTGACCCCCTGAGCTGCCAGGGCATCTGCAATATGGAGTATTACCAGCGGATGGATTTCCCGTCTCAGAGCATTCAGCAGCGCTTCCCGGACGGCCGGACTGGGCAGATATTTCAAAGTCCATGCAGATTCAGCACGTTTTATATAAGAGAATGATCTCAGCTTTCCCAACTGCCGGCGTGAATAAGAGCTTGCCAGCAGATATTCCCTGATCTCCCTACGCCTATCTTCCGGCAGCCGGACTGTCTGTTCAAGCTTTATATAGATCTTCATTAACTGGGACGGCTGGAAGGACTGAAGATCTGCTTCCTTATCTGTCAGAAGCAGCTGCTGCAGGGATGCTTCCCGCTGCTCAGTTTTCATCGATCTTTTTGACCTGAGAAATTTCACCCCGTAGGTCAGACAGATCATCAGAACATCAAGAACGAGCACTATTGCGGCGATAACTGCTGCCGTCCGGGCGTCCATACCTACAGATTCCTTGCCTGCCGCAGCCTGGTCATGAGCGAGACAGCACCGGTCAGTTCAGCCTGCATAACAGGTCTGGCGAAAAAATGGCTGATTCCCAATCCGACTGCCCGTCTGACGGTATCTTCATGCTTGTTTGCCGACATGAGGATAAAGGGAATATGGGCGCATTCTGCTGATTTCAGCAGATCCTTTCTTAAGGTCAAACCGCTGAGCTTCGGTATCATGAGCTCGCATATCATGACGTCAGGAAGCTTCTGCACTGCCAGCTGCCGGCCCTGCAGTCCGTCATCGGCGGTTATGACCTGAAATCCCTCCTGTTCCAAGCCGCGCTGAATCAGGTCCCTCGGCAGCCCCTGGGCATCAATCAGCAGAACGGTTCCGGCAAAATCCAGTTTTTTATCCGGCAGGGATTCAAATATCAGGGAGTTTTTTCCTCTGCTTCGTGCCGCCTTCAGCCGGGATCTGGCCTGCTGCAGCATATTCTGCTTCAGGTTTTCAGCCGATTCAGGAAGATTATCATCCAGCTCATCGCTGTGATGCAGCCCGATGGAAATAGTAACAGGGGTGATGAACAGGTTTGATTCAGAAACGGTGTTTCTCATTATGTTGGCCGTTTCAACAGCCTTCGTCCGTGATGCATTCGGCAGATACAAAGCAAATATCCCGCCTTCAAGCCTGAAAGTCTGCAGGGGATTGTCGGTAATCTGTCTGATGATATAGGTGAGATTACGCAGGGTCGTATCTCCCTCATCGCTGCCGTACTGCAGGTTGACATCAGCTAAATTATCTATGGTGAGCATCATCAGTCCGAAAGGATAGGGAGCACGATTGTACTCCTGAAGTTCCTGGGTAAGGAATGCTTCAAAGAAATCCTGGTTAAAGAGCTTGGTCACCGGGCAGACTGAAAGCTTCTCCTCGATCGCGTGGAGCTTGGATTCAATTTCCAGCTTCTGGTTTTCCAGCTCCTGGTACTGGCTGTGCATCACATCCTGGTTTTTCTGGGCATCATAGACGATGGATGCAAAAGCTCTCGGCAGCTGAATGTTATAGGTTTTGCTGAGGTATTCCACCAGCGGGCTTACTGCCGTCAGCCAGGATACGCCCTTTGTCTTTGTGATCTGGTCAAAAAATTCATCCCATAACTGGGATTCGGGAAAGGGAAATTTTTTAACGGTTTTCTGCTTGTAGTCGATGCTTATGTCGGATTGTGCAAAAGCCTCGCGCACCTCCTTGGTTCCGAATACTGCAAGATAGCGTTTCAGCACCTGGGAGCACAAAAAAGGATATCCTCCAGCCTCAAACAGATCCTGATGTACCGGATCCATAAACTGTCCGCAGGGCAGATCCCGCAGGATTTCAATATGCTCCTGTATCCGTGAGCTGATAACTGAACCATGCTGGGGGCAGATCATCCGGATGTCGTAGAAAAGCAGCTGGTTCATGACCGGCTGCAGAATATCCCGGGAGGGCATGTAGGTCTCATGAAAAGTTTTCATGTTTTCCTGGTAGTCTTCCTGGGCGAACAGCGTCCACTGTTCGGTGACAGCGCCGAACAAATCCCCGGAGATCAGCACTTTCTGCTGAGGGAGATAGGTCATGATCGCCCCGGGAAAATGGAGATAGGGGGCAGGAATGAACCTGATGCAAGTTCCGTCTTTCAGCTGATAGCGGTACTTCTCCTTATTGATCTGATAAAACGCAGAAGCGATCCCGTAGAACGTAATAATATGGGAAGTTCGCTCATGGCAGCAGATGACCCCGCTGAATCCGGCCTGCTCCAGCAGGGGAAGCGCTGAACACAGATCAGGGTCCTGATGACTTAAAACGACAGCTTCAATTTCGTTTATGGGGGTAAGTTCAGTTATATTCCTGATGACCACCTCAGCATCTAATACTGAACCGGGATCAAATACAATGACCGATCCCCCGTGCATCAGGACATAGGGATTGCACTCCAGTCTTTTTTCAGCTGGTCCCTGACCGACCCACCACAGCCCTTCAGCGAGTTCTACCGGTTTGGTTTTTCTCATAAATACAATGTTCCTTTCAGCGGCATCAAGTTTCAGCGGCAGGAGATTCCCGCTTTCACGGTATGCACATGCTGATACATGCACACTTTAGCATATCTGCGGTGAAAGCAAAACCCGAAACTGGTGATAATACGCTTTAATTGCTTCCATGGTGGGGAAACGCAGTGAGAAAAGAGCTTTTCATTTTCCCGTTCACCTGGTACATTACTCTATATGAAGACTGCAGAGCGCATCCTGAATGCGTTTTTTCGTAGATTATTTCAAATATTTTTCCGCATCAACCGGGAAGCTCTCAAGCAGCTGCCCATAAAAGGTCCGTACATCCTCATTCTGAACCATCCGTCAATGTTTGAAGGCCCGATGATCTATGTGTACGCACGGCCGCGAATCCTGATCGCCCTTGCAAAAAGCAGATTATGGAATGGAATTTTTTCAGGTCGAATTATGCGGCTGTGGCAGGCTGTCCCGGTGGGGCCGCAGGGGCTGGATCGGGTCTCCATGAAGCGATGTTTCGATACCCTCGACGCGGGACATTTCCTCTGCATTGCCCCTGAAGGAACGAGAACGGATGATCCATGTCTGCATCCGGGAAAGACCGGGGTGGCATATCTGGCATTTAAAAAGCAGGTGCCCATCCTTCCGGTCACCACCGTGGGGTTTCATGAATTCAAGCATAACTTGAAACGGCTGCGCCGCACTCCGGTGAACGTAACCGTCGGAGAACCCTTCGTGATCACGATAAAGGATCGCCGACTGACGCCGAAACTGCGGCAGGAGCTGACTGACGAAATCATGCTCCGGCTGGCCCAGCTGATTCCCCGGGAATACTGGGGATATTATCGTGACCGGGACCTGGTTTTTACCCACACCCGGCTGATCAGCGAAACACCCGATGAGCAGCAGGCTGCAGAGAACTAAGGAAGGGCAATCCGCTGTGTGATGCCGCGAAGCAGTCGGCCGAGGACATCCGACCCCGTGATAATCCGCCGCTCCTCCCCCCAGACGATGATGATGTCTTCGTCTATCACGTCGTCCTCAGGGTGCTCCGGCCTGACCTTCAGCCTGCTGATCGCCGGTCCCAGGAGTGATCGGCTGTCTCTGATGACAATCGGCCGGTGGCAGCAGCTGAGAGGCCGCACTGGATCAGGTCCGAACAGGGCGCTGCGGAGCAGCTTGTCGGCATTGAGGGCAAGCCTCGGATGTTCCTCACTGTCAGTCAGAATCACCCATTTCAGTCCTGATTTCTGGACCTGGATGAGAAACTCATCGGCAGGATTCTCGGTGATCTTCGGAAAAACCGGTCTGCCGCTGTCGAATTCGATGCTGATGATGCTGTCTGGGTGCACCGGCTCACCCTCCTGAGAGACCGGCAGATCATCGAAGGCAAGGAAATTGACGGCCCCCCTTCCTTCCACGTAATCGATATCGCTTTCACTGGAGTCGGCATGGAGTTTGATCATTTCCCTGACATCCTGCTCGCGGAAGTACTGGATCGACTCCTTTCCCAGCCAGCGGTCGAGCAGCAGGGCTGAAGGCTTAGCCAGGGGGAAGAGAATGACCTGGTATATGCGGATAACCGGAGCCAGGAGAGCTCCCATGCGCATGGCGTTTCTTGAAAAATACGCCTGGGGAAGGATCTCTCCGACAAAGGTGATTACAAAGGTTGAGAAGAAAAATGCGGTAATGCCGGCCATGACTGAGTTGGACAGCAGGGAAAGCAGAACATTCACCGCCACATTCCCCCAGAGGATGGTAGACAGCAGCAGATTCGCATCCTCTCTGAGGGCGTGAATTCTCCGTGCATGGGGGTTGCCTTTTTTCACCTCCACCTCCAGCCGGAGCTTGGAGACGCTGAAATATGCCAGATTCAGACCTGAGAGCATGCCTGACTGGGTAAGACAGATACCGATTGCAGTCCAGATTACCGGATCCATGGGTCACCTCACAGCAGATGAAGGATATGTATTCACGTGATTATAGCAGGGTACGGAGAAAAGCGGTACAGCCTGGTCAGATAAAACAGCACAGGGCAGCGGATACGATTTTTTATTGCCTGTATGACGGTATGCATGTAAGTTATTTTTGGATGAAAAGAATTACCTGTACTCGTCGCGCTATGCATGTGCTCTTTCTACTGCTCCTGTCAGCAGGGGCGCAGAGCACATCAGCAGGTGAACTGACTGCCTACACCGCGGCAGGCTTTTCCCTGGTGCAGGGAAGGGGATTTGAACTGGTGTTTGCAGGCCAGGATACCCGGGAGCTGATCAGTGAACTGCTGTGGGATATCCCTCCTGTGCTGTTTCTGCATGCCGAGGCAGCCCGAAGTCTGGGAGAACGGACGACAGGATCTTTGAGCCTCTCTGCAGCGCTTGTCTCAGCCGCCGGGGAGATGACCGATACTGACTTCTTTCCTCCCGGCACCGATCTGAGTGAATACGATTATCCCTGGAGCGACTGGTCTCTCAGTAAAGTGCGGGTTCCGGCAGCCTATGCCGCAGACCTCCGGCTGTCATACCGGCTGAGAGAACCCTTCCGGATCCACGGGGGAGTGCGGTATGCCTACTGGGAATGGAAGGACCGGGCTCTGGAATACATCTATTCCGACGGCACAGGGGGATATGAGTACGGCTCCTTTGACGGGGAGCCGATGATCACCTACCGGCAGCACCTGCTGATACCCTACGGGGGGATTTCCTATACGGCAGGTTCCCCCTCCCTGCGCTGGGAGTTGGGGGTGTTTATCAGCCCTGCGGTCTGGGCCTTTGCTGTGGACCACCATCTGAAGACGGAAACGATGTATGAGGACCTTTCCCTGATGGGAACATTCATCGGCCTGGAGACTTCACTGGCGGCTCAGCTGTTGGCAAGGACTGAGGGAGCCCTGTTTATGAGGGCTCAGATCATGCCGGTCAGCCGCGGAGATACCAGGATTACAAAAAAGCAGCAGGAGCCTGCTGTACTCAGATCACGAGCCGGCATCGGAAGCAGCACCATCTCCTTTGGTTTTACTCTGAGACGGTACAGATTGTAAATTCACGCTATACAGCAAATTAATGTTAAAAAATGAAAATCTCCAGGACAGGTGCTTGCCCTGACTCTCTCTGTGGGATTTGATCTCTACGATGAGGACTTCGGCGCATCTGAACTGAACCTGAAGGACCTGGTATTTGCCGGCGGTACCTTTGAAGGCTGGAGCGTTGAGGACGTGCTGGCTGAAGCCAACTTCGTGCTTGGAGGCGGAAGTTTTTCCTTCAGTGCTAGTGAGCTTAGTGATGCAGCGGCTTCGGTAAACGAAAACTTTGTTGACGGTACGAAAGTCGGTGATGCACTGAAACTTCCGTAAGACACGGATTTTTCTGAGTAATTCCATACCCCCGGCTGATCACCGGGGGTATGGTGATGGACTGTGACCGCGATCTGCCGCTGTCGGCGGTAAAGTTTTACAGTAAGGGGCGTAAAATGAAACGACGGGCAGGGACTGCCGAAATTGTGCTGATGCTGCTTGCAGTACTGGCTTCATGTGAACAGGCATCTGATCACTTTGAGGTATGGTTTGCAAATGAACCGGAGTCAGATTGTGAGATCATAGAATTCAGTCTTGAGAAGAGTCCCGGTACCTGGGAGGTTTCCCTTCACCTCCGGGGGAAGTACTGGGGAAAGGAGAATACTTTGTATTTCCCCTGCCGGCTGCAAAGGGTCAGGAGGTGGAGTACCGGGTTGCAGTAGAGGAAGACGCCTCGAGGGTCTATCTGACTGATATTCCCTCGTTGGGTGAAGGGAACCTTGATCTGACTGTTCTTCGGTGGTCCGGATCTGTCAGGTATGCCGGCATTACGGTGAGTCAGCAGGAATCGACCTCGGTGATGACCCGCCAGGGGGGACATGACTGGCCCTGGGACCCGGGAATCTATACATTAGCTGGCTGGCAGCAGTATTGAAAGATGCAGAGAGTTTTTCTACAATGCTCCAATGGAATATCAGAGGGGGGCATGGGAAAATTCTAAGCAGGCCGGTGAGCCTCCTGCGGTGGAAACCGTCTCCCTGGTCCGTACCTTCGGGCGTACCAGGGCTGTGGACGGGGTTGATCTGCGCATCAGCCGCGGCTGTGTCTACGGGCTGCTCGGACCCAACGGAGCCGGCAAGACCACCGTGGTGCGCATACTGGCAACCCTGCTGCGTCCCACCTGCGGCGAGGCCAGAGTCTTCGGGTATGACGTGGTCCGGCAGGGTGATGCGGTTCGGAATCTCATCAGCCTCACCGGACAGTTTGCCTCAGTTGATGAGGACCTTACCGGAACAGAAAATATGGTGATGCTTTCGCTGCTGCGGGGATTCACCCGCAGGAGAGCGAAACAGCGGAGTACTGAGCTGCTGGAGGCCTTCGGACTGCAGGATGCCTCGGGGAAACAGGTGAAAGCCTATTCAGGGGGCATGCGCAGAAAAATCGATATCGCCGCAAGTCTGGTGGTGCGGCCTGAACTGATATTCCTGGATGAGCCGACCACCGGCCTTGATCCCCGGAGCAGGTCTCAGGTCTGGGGGATCATCAGGTCCCTGACGGCTGCCGGAACTACAGTGGTGCTGACTACTCAGTACCTGGATGAGGCTGATCAGCTGGCAGACCGGATTGCCGTCATTGACCAGGGACGGATCATTGCAGAAGGAACCAGCGAAGAGCTTAAGGAACGGGTCGGGGCAGGCCGTATCCACATACGGCTTGCTTCCGGTTCCGACAGGGCGTCTGCCATGAAGGACTTCAGCAGGCTCCTTGGAGCTGAAGTCTCCCCGGATGAGGATCCGCTGAGCATCAGCGCTGAGGTGAGCGATCCGGAAGCGGCGGCTGAAGCGCTTCGGTCTCTGGCTCAAAGCAGATGGCATATTGCAAGTTTCTCCTTCGGCCGACCCAGCCTTGACGAGGTGTTCCTTTCTCTCACAGGAGCGCCAAAGGATATTGAACATGAACAGAAAAACATCCCCCGGCAGGGAGCATGAAGCTCTTTTTGCCGCAGTCTCCTTCGATGAGACCCCCCGAAGGCCGAGCCCGCTTAAGGCATCCCTCGTTTTCGGATGGCGGGCGCTGCTGAAGATGAAGCATGTTCCTGAGCAGCTTCTGGACGTAACGGTATTTCCCGTGATGTTTATCCTGCTGTTCACCTACCTCTTCGGAGGAGCTCTTGCCGGGTCAACTGATCAGTACATTCAGTTTCTCCTTCCCGGGATACTGGTGCAGAGCGTAGTGTTTGTTACCGTGTATACCGGATTCGGTCTGAACACCGACATCTCCAAGGGTTTCTTCGACCGGCTCCGGAGTCTGCCGGTGTGGCAGCCTTCGGCTGTTGTCGGCGCGCTGCTCGGTGACAGCCTCCGTTATGCCGCCGCATCGGTGCTGACCATCGGGGTGGGACTGCTCCTCGGGTTCCGCCCCGGTGGAGGACTGCTGGGAGTGCTTGTCGGAGTTGCGGTTCTTCTGATATTCTCCTTCAGCCTCTCCTGGATATGGACCATGCTGGGATTGATCCTGAGATCTCCCAATTCAGTCATGGGGGTAAGCATGATGATCCTGTTTCCTCTGACCTTTGCAAGTAATATTTTCGTCGATCCTGCAACCATGCCGCCGTGGCTGCAGGCCTTTGTGGCGGTGAATCCGGTGTCCATTGTGGTGACAGCGGTCAGGGAGTCAATGCATGGGATGTATCAGCTTTCGGTGCTGATTCCGTCGATGATCTTTTCAGCCCTGCTGGTTGCCGTATTCGCCCCTGTCACCATGTTTCTCTACCATCGGAAACACTAGAGATCGCGCAGGGTTGAGTATCTGCGGAAAAATCGCTACAATTATATCTACATACCTGCTGTCTGCTTCTGCAGTGCATCGCCTTGGAGTGCGGAAGCTGCTGTATCGTAAAGAGAAACACAAACTCGCGGGCAACTCTTTTTCGGCAATGTCCTCGGGGAAATTGTATAGGAGAAAATATGGTAAAAATCTTAATTACCGACAAACTTGCACAGGAAGGAATTGATCTGCTTAACAGCATGGAAGGTGTTGAGCCGGTAGTGAAAACCGACCTGAGCGAGGAGGAACTTGCAGAAGTTATCGGAGCGTATGACGGGCTGATCATCCGAAGCGGCACTCAGGTGACGGCTAAGGTGCTCAGCAGTCCCGGCAAGCTCAGGGGAATTGCCCGTGCCGGAGTCGGTGTGGACAATGTCGACATATATGAGGCGACGAAACGGGGGATCATTGTCATGAACACCCCCGGAGGGAATACCCGGTCAGCGGCGGAGCATACCATGGCGCTGATGCTTGCCCTCAGTAGAAATGTGGTGCCTGCCTGCACCAGTATGAAGGCTGGAAAATGGGACCGGAAGAAATACATGGGAAATCAGCTCAGCGGAAAGACCCTGGGGGTCATCGGGCTCGGAAGGATCGGAATGACTGTGGCAGGATTTGCCAAGGGATTCAACATGCAGCTGCTGGGGTATGATCCCTTCTCAGCTCCCCCCGAAGCCGAAGAAATGGGCATGAAGGTCACCGGCGATGTTGAGGAGATATTCCGGAAAGCTGACTACATCACCGTGCATGTGCCGAAGAACGACCAGACAGTGAATCTGATTGATGCGGCGGCGATCGATATGATGAAACCCTCGGTCCGGCTGATCAACACCGCCCGCGGCGGCATCATCAATGAGAACGACGCCTATGATGCATTAAAGGAGAATAAAATCGCAGGGCTCGCTCTGGATGTATTTCCCGTCGAACCTCCTGATAACCACCGGTATGTAGAGGATGAGCGGGCCCTGGTAACCCCGCACCTCGGGGCGAGCACTGAGGAAGCCCAGGTGGAGGTTGCCCTGGAAGCGGCTGAAATTCTTTCCCAGGCCTTAACCGACGGCCCGGTGGAGAATGCAGTGAATGCACCGGCTCTGGGGGTAGCCCTGTCATCATCAGTTTCCCATTATGCTGATCTTTCCGGGAGAATCGGCAAACTGCTCAGCGAAATAGCTCCGGGAAAACTGAAAAAAATACAGGTGGAATACCGCGGACGGATTGCTGAAAAGCAGACTGACCCGGTGACTACCGCCTTTTCCATCGGTCTGCTGCAGAAGCATTTTGATTTTCCCCTCAATTTCGTTAATGTGCCGATTATGGCCAAAGAACGGGGAATCAGCGTAGATGTGGTGAAAAACCCCGATGCCGGGGACATCAGCAGCAGCTTTACTGCCAGAGTGGATACCGACCGGGTAACTCGAACCGTGATCGGTTCGGTCTTCGGCGGAACCCAACTGCGGGTGCTGGAGATTGACGGATTCAGCTGCGAGACCGCACCATTCGGGACCATGATGGTGGTATTTAATGACGACAAGCCCGGGGTGATCGGTTCCATCGGATCGATCTGCGCGAAGCATGAGCTCAATATCGCCACCATGGGAGTGGGACGAAGCGAAGAGGAGGAGCAGGCGGTGCTTGCCATCAGCCTGGACCGCAAACCCGGACCTGATGCCTTTGCGGAACTGAAAAAACTGAGTTTTGTCAACGAGCTGTATGTCTGTCAGCTTGACTGATGCTCAAAAGAACGCCTCCTTTCTGGGAGGCGTTCTTGCGTTCTGGGAACTACTTCACCTGCTCAAGGGGTATGTCTAAGGCTTTCGCCACGCCCTTGCCGTAATCGGCATGGGCTGCCAGGCAGTTCTTAATGTGTCTGATTTTTATCTGCTCACTGCTGTCTCCCAGGTTTCTGGCGGTGTTTTCAAAGAGCACCTGCTTCTGTTCAGGCGACATCATAGCGAAGAGTTTCCCCGGCTGGGTGTAGTAGTCGTCGTCATCCTCCCTGAAGTCCCAGTGATAGGCGTCTCCGCTGAGCTTCAGGGGAGGTTCGCTGAATTCCGGCTGCTCCTGCCATTTTTTGTAGCTGTTCGGTTCATACCCGATGGTGCTTCCGGCATTGCTGTTCACCCGCATCTGACCGTCCCGGTGGTAGCTGTTGACCGGGCACTTCGGGGCGTTGACCGGGATCTGATGGTGGTTGACCCCGAGGCGGTAGCGCTGGGCGTCCCCGTAGGAGAACAGCCGTCCCTGGAGCATTTTGTCCGGGGAGAATCCAATGCCCGGCACGATATGGGCGGGGTTGAAGGCCGCCTGCTCAACCTGGGCAAAGTAGTTGTCGGGGTTCTTATTGAGCTCGATAAATCCCACTTCGATCAGGGGGAACTCGCTTTTATACCATACCTTGGTAAGATCAAAGGGATTGTAGGGCATCTGCTCGGCCTGCGCTTCGGTCATGACCTGAATGTACATGGTCCAGCGGGGGAAATTTCCCTGTTCAATGCTTTCATAGAGATCCCGCTGATGACTTTCCCGGTCTTTCCCCACCAGCTCTTCTGCTTCCTGGTCGGTGAGATTTTTGATTCCCTGCTGAGTCTTCAAATGGAACTTCACCCAGATCCGTTCATTCTTTTCATTGATCATGCTGAAAGCATGGCTTCCATAGCCGTTCATATGCCGGTAGGAAAGCGGTATTCCCCGGTCGCTCATGGTGATGGTCACCTGGTGCAGCGCCTCCGGGAGGGAGGACCAGAAGTCCCAGTTGGTATTGGGGCTTCTCAGATTGGTCCTGGGGTCGCGCTTCACCGCATGGTTGAGATCGGGAAACTTCAGAGGGTCGCGCAGGAAAAACACCGGAGTATTGTTTCCTACCAGGTCCCAGTTCCCCTCTTCGGTATAGAACTTGACGGCAAATCCCCGGATATCCCGTTCCGCATCGGCGGCGCCGCGCTCGCCGGCTACCGTGGAAAACCTGATGAAAAGATCCGTGGTTTTTTCCACTTCAGAGAACACCTTTGCCCGGGTATATTTCGTGATGTCATGGGTAACGGTAAAGGTTCCGAAGGCCCCGGATCCCTTTGCGTGCATTCTTCGCTCAGGAATCACTTCCCGATCAAAATGGGCAAGCTTTTCCAGGTACCAGACGTCCTGAAGCAGCATGGGACCCCGCGGTCCCGCGGTGGTTGAGTTCTGGTTGTCGACTACCGGTGCTCCTGCAACGGTTGTTAACGGATGTGATCTTTTTTTGTTCATAAAACCCCCTCGCTCGGCCGTAACGGCCGTCTATTTGCATATAGTAGTGTAACTCTCATGAACTCATCATGCAATATAAAAATACATCGAGCAGTATCCATTCAGGGATCAAATGAGCAGTCCTCCGATCTGTGCCACAATTCCGCCGACCAGAAAAGCCGTGGTGCTTGTCGTCAGCAGGATCAGCAGGGCAGTGGTGAGCTTGAACTCCCGGGCGATTGAAACTACGACGGCGATGCAGGGTACATAGAACAGCCCTACCAGCGCACCAGTGAACAGCTGCAGTGCAGTTAAATCCATTTCCAGCAGCGGCAGGATGGAAAGCTCCCGGCGCATAATCCCGAGGATCAGGGGAACAGCGGCCTCTTCAGGCAGTCTGAGCCACAGGGTTACCAGCGGTGAGAGCACCCGTCCCGCCGCTGTCATGAGCCCCGATTCATAGAGCACTGAGGCCAGTCCCACTGCTCCGATCATTGGAACCGCTCCGTCAGATATAAAACGCTTGCTCCGGATTGCCAGCTTCTTCCCCAGCACCGAAGGCCTCGGCGGCAGCAGCTCGGGAAGCTCAATCACCATAGCAGGGAGGGGGCCGTGGAGCAGCTTCTCCAGCAGCAGCCCCGTGGAAGCCACCGCTATGAGGGAAAAAACAGCAAGACCGAAAACCACTGCTGCCGAGTGCTCCGCCAGCAGGGTGATGATCGCACCGGTCTGGGAAATGCACGGGATGGTGAGGCAGATGATTGATACTGCTATCAGGCGTTCTTTGCGTGTATGAAGCGCCCTGGTGGCCATAATGGCAGGGATCGCGCAGCCGTATCCGAGCAGCAGGGGAATGATGCTGCCTCCGGACATGCCGAGGCGGTTGAACAGGCCGTCGAGCAGCGCCCCGAGTCTCGGGAGGTATCCGCTGTCTTCCAGCACCGCCATGGCGAGATAGAAGGAGAGCACATAGGGGAACACCAGGGTGAAGGGCCATTCAATTCCCTTGATGAGAAACCCGTATTCACCGATGAGGATGCGCTGCAGCATCCCCGGCTGCAGCAGTGATTCCACCCCGGAGATAATCAGGGGGAACACATATCCCCGGAACAGCGGCAGCAGGAGAAACTGCCGGAGGCCCATGCCGAGTCCGACTACCAGACCGAATGAGCCCAGCAGGATCAGCACCGCAATTGGAAGCCCCGGCCACGGACGGATCAGCAGTTCATCGAAGGTGCTTCGGTGTTCAGGCTGCTTTTCCCGGTGCTGTACCCGGGCGGCAATATCCTCAACCCGTTTCCAGCGCTGCAGCGGATCAGTACTCTGATGCCTGGCTGTTTCTGCCTGCCCGCCGGCTGAGAGGAGCTTTTCAAGCTGCTGCTTCAGTTCCTCTGTTCCCGCTCCGGTCGGAGCGATGGTGGGCACTACCGGAATGCCCAGGATGTGGGAGAGCTTTTCGTGGCTGACGTGGATTCCTTTTTTCTTCGCGATGTCGATGCGGTTGAGTGCGGCAACCACCGGCAGACGGTAGTCGAGAATATAGGAGAGCAGATACAGGCTGCTTTCTAGGTTCACTGCATCAAGCACGCAGAGTACTGCGGAGGGTTTGGAGGGGTCATGTTTCGACGTCGGTTCGCAGTGGGAGGAGCTGTGTCTGATCTCATCTCTGCTTGACGGGGGGTTGGCGAGCATGCGCACAGCCACCTCTTCGGCTTCGTTTGAAGCCTCCAGGGTGTAGGTACCGGGGACGTCGATAAGCAGGGTGTCCCGGCTCATGCCGCGGAACTCTCCGGTGGAGTATTCCACGGTGGTGCCGATGTAGTTGGCGCAGCTCACCTCCATGCCGGTAAAGTGGTTGAACAGAACGCTTTTGCCGACATTGGGAGGTCCCATCAGCAGTACTGATGCGCGAGGGGAAGCTGATTCATCCATAGTTACGCCGTCCTGGTGCTGTGTTCAGGTATGATGTGCACATTCTGGGCCAGCGAACGGTGTATTGCACTGCTCCTGCCGTCGACTGCCACTACAATCGGTCCCCCGAGCATGCACCTGCCGGTAACGGCAATGTGCTTGCCCTTCCGTACTCCCAGAGGGGAGAGCAGGGGATGTTCCGGTACATGAACGATGGTGCCTGCGGCTCCCGGATAGAGCTCGGAGAGGGGCACCTCCTCGGTGACTTCCTGCTTCTGGATGATGATGCTCTCCTTGCCGAGGAACTGCCTGACGACCCGCTGCCTCACCGGCTGGCGGCAGCGGCCGTACCAGAGCCTCAGCCATCCCCTCGGATTGCGGTAGACCAGCACCGATTCGTCACTCATCTTTCTGAGCAGATTCGGTATGAGTTCATCCTTCGGGGATACATGGAGGGATACCCAGATCCCGTCATACTGCCTCGGATCAACATCCATACCGTCCATGAGCAGGACGGTGATCTCTGAAGCAAGCCCCGCTGATACGGCGGCCTGCCGGGCTTTCTCCACCGCCCGCGGGTCAATATCGACGGCGGTTACAACTGCTCCTGCCTGGGCCAGTTCGAAGGAGGTGAAGGGCATGGGGCCGCAGCCGATGTGCAGCACCCTGCTTCCGGGCTTCAGCTGTGCGGCGGCCACTTCACTGTGCACCAGCCGGTGATAGAACAGCCGATTATACTGCCTGCTGAAGAAGGAGTGCTTTGAACTCAGGTGCTCAAAAAACTTAACTGCCTGCAGTGACGGCCGTGCAACGCCTTTCATGGCGCCGCGACGTCGGCGGTGACGGCGGAGTTGAACTTTTTCGGTCATGGGGATACCTCGTGTGTCAGGGGTGCAGAATGAACCGGCTCAGCAGGCCGGTTCCGAGACGGAGCACAAACCAGCGAAAGCGCGCAGATTCCTGAACACGCCGGAGAAAACCGGAAGGGTGCCGGTCGGAGCACCAGGGCAATTGTCGCTTCAAAGGCTCCGAGCCCCCCGGGAAACAGGAACATCATGCCTGACGCATAGGCGCAGAGAGCCGCAGATGCGGCGGCGGCAGCGCCGGCCTTCTTCATCATTCCGCCTCCTGAAGGGATCGGCAGAAGGTCTCGCTGTATCCCGGCATATGGGTATAGAGTACTGAGCTGACAAAGGTCTTCATGTTCTGAATCACCTCCCCGGAAATCGGGTAGGATCCGGGAATCATATCGTACTGACTGTGCAGACGGGGCTGGGGCTTTCTGAAAATAATCCGGACATCCGAAGATCCCTGCCTGAGCAGATGGGCGAGGATGCCGGCCTTCGGTCTTGCCTGAAGCGCAGTCACTGCGGCAGTGAACTCCCGGCAGCTTGTACTTTCCCCCGAAGCATGCTCATAGGTGACCCGGTCATCCAGTCCCGCAGCCGCGGTGCATCTGCGGGCGCAGATAAGGGCGGACTCGTCAATGTCAACCGCATGGACCCGAGCTCCGGTCACTGCGGCAATATAGATGGCAGTAAAGGGAACTGAGCCGCAGCCGATGTTCAGGACCACATCATCTTCAGTGATCCCGGCCAGACCGATTTCCCGGTCAAGGACCGTCCGGTAGGGCAGCGAATAAAGCCGTACAGCCCAGGGAAACCGGGAACACCATTTCTCAAAATTTGCGATAACCGGTGCAATGATCATAGAAAACGCCTTCCAGTGTGGCTGTTAGAATTCAGTAATGTAGTTAGCCAAGACTAACTGAAAGTGCAAAGTATGTCAATACGATGCAAGACAGAAATCACTCCGTTTAACCGATTGCCTGCCGGTGCCGCTCCAAAACCTTGCTGATCCGCTGCAGCACGATGTCGGAAAGCTCCCAGCCTGAGGCTCCCGCATTCTGGGCAGCCTGTTCCGGCTTTCTCGCACCGACGATCGCCGCCGTCACTGCCGGATCCCGGAGAGTCCAGGCAACGGCCAGCTGGCCAGGGGTTTTCCCGTAGTCCGCTGCAATTTCCGTCAGGGCGTCAGCCAGTTCCAGATTCGCAGTCAAATTCGGCTCACGCATGTGCCTGCTGCGTCTGCGCCAGTCATCATCAGGAAGCTGTTCGATCCGATGACGAGTCAGTTTTCCGGTTAAAAGTCCCGCCTGCATGGGGCTGTATACAGTTATACCGATATGGTGGTCCCGGCAGTAGGGTAGTATCTCATCCTCAATTCCACGTTCCAGCATGCTGTAGGGCGGCTGAAGGGAAGTAACCGGGTGAATCCTGCTGACACGGTCCATCTGTTCAGGGGAGAAGTTGCTTACTGCCCCGAAGCGGACCTTCCCGTCCCTGATCAGCTGGGCGACCGCCTCCCAGGCTTCCTCTATCTGCTCCTCCGGCCTCGGCCAGTGGATATGGTACAGGTCGATGTAGTCGGTATCCAGCCGCTTCAGACTTGCTTCGCATTCCTGAAACACGCTCTCCTTTTTCAGGTGACCGGTCACCTCCCGGGTTGGTTCATCCCAGATGAGACCGCATTTTGTTGAAAGAACGACCGAGCTTCTCCTATCCTTCAGCGCCTGCCCGGTAACCGACTCAGACCGACCGAGCCCGTACACCGGTGCGGTGTCGATCCAGTTTATCCCGCTGTCCACAGCCGCATGGATGGTCCGTACTGACTGCGCATCGTCCTGGGGGCCCCATCCGTAGGCGTACGCTCCGCCTCCAATTGCCCAGGCGCCGAGCCCGACGGTGGTTATGTCCAGATCACTGTTCCCAAGCTTTCGATATTCCATCGTATTCCTCCTTCCTGCTGATACCTTCAAGGTGCAGCGGAAACCGGCAGCAGTCAAGTGCTAGGATGAAACCGCCTGCAGCAGACGGTAGTACACCCTGGCGGCATCAATCAGCTGATCCCGCTTTACCGATTCATCATCCCGATGGGCCTTCTCCAGCGAACCCGGACCGAGGATCACCGGCCGCACTCCGTTCTCCCAGAAAGTCAGCGCATCGGAATCGCTGAGAAACCGGGAAGTGAGCCATGTTCTGCCGCAGTCGCTGAACACCTGCTGGAGCGTCTCGGCAAAGGGTCCCTTTTCGGGAAGGGAGTACCCGGACCGGAGGGTAGTGAAATTGAGGATCTCCTCAATATCCTCCTTCGGAAAGATCCTGCGAACGAATTCTTCAATTTCATAGATAATGGTTCCCGCGGGGTATTCCGGAGGAATATGCAGATCCAGCCACGCCTCGCAGTAGTCCGGTACGACGAATCCCGAACGGGCGCTGAATACGTCCCGGATATTAAAAATAATGTCTTCCTTCTCAGCTCCGAGATAGTCCGTCAGGTTCAGCAGCGCTCCGAGCATGGCGTGGACAGCGTTCACCTCCCGGCGGGCCATGGATGCATGCATCCGCCTTCCCCGGGTATGGAAATTCGCCTCAATGTAACCGTAGTGCTGAAAGCAGGGCAGCAGTTCCGTCGGCTCTCCGATGACCGCCCAGGAGAAATTATACTCTTCAAGCAGGGCACTGCTGCCGTCGCCGGTCTCCTCCTCTCCGACCACCAGGGCCAGCAGGGCGTCGGGAAGCCTGCCGGTGTCCTCGTAGAAAGCGTGGAAGGCTTCAATCATGGCGGCGCAGCCCCCCTTCATGTCGCTGGTGCCGAGACCGTAGAGCTCATCTTCCTCCTCATACAACTCATAGCTGTCGTAGTCTGAAGCTGCAACCGTATCAACATGGCCGTTGAGGCACAGGGCAGGTGTGTCTCCCTCGGGCATAATCAGCAGATTCTGCCGCTGCTTCTCCTCCTCTACATCCTGCATTACGGCTGGCAGTCCCTTTCCGGAAATATACTCCCGGAGAAAATCCACAACCTCCAGCTCCTTGCCCGTCGGGCTGTAGATGTTCACCAGGTCTGCGGTAAGCTGCAGCAGCCGCTTTTCTTGTACCGGCATAGGCTTATTCCCCCTCCCTGACAGGTCGGCGGGGATCATCGTCCCGCCTGAGATCCAGGGTGAGGTATACATGGTCCTGGGCGTCCCCGAACCCCTTGCTGGTGAAAAAATCGATTGCCGTGTAGTTGTCAGCCTGGGTGTCCACGATAATCATGGAGACCTGTTCCTCAACACAGAGCTCTTTGAAGGCGTCAAAGAGCTGGGAGGCGATGCCGAGGCGGCCGAAGTCGCTGTCCACTCCCGTCCAGACCAGATAGCCGTATTTCCGCTTCTTCGTCTTCTCGATGACCGTGCCGAGAAGAAACCCGACCAGCTTGCTGTCGGCAAAGGCGCTGAAGCAGTAGTCCGAACTGTCATGAAAAAAATCGATGATTTCATATTCATCCCAGATGCGGTAGAGATTGGGAAAGGCGCTGAGGGTGAACAGTTTCTCCCCGAGATGATAGGCTGGGGCCAAATCGTCAATATCCATCGGTCGGATCGTTATTTCCACATCCTGGTCCGGCATACGCTCCTCTTTCAGACTGCCCCGTCGGGCAGTCGTTTGGTTTAATAGGTAAATCATAGGTAAACCGCATGATGCTGTCAAGAAATAACGCTTCCCCGGGGGCTGATTCTTTCTGCTGCAGGGGTAAACTGTTTGACTTTTTCCTCTCTCATAGGATACAGTCCAAGGCAGAAAAATGAGATATCGGGGGGGCTTGCATGCAGGATATGCTGACGTTTCATGACCGGTTAGGCGGCACTGAGATTTCCGTCGGAGAGCTGGCCGGTCGGCTGGATGACTTTCTGCGCCGATTCGGCGCATCCTCATATCTGGGGCGGGAGTTTGCCGAAATGACCGCGGGGGATGAGCCCTTTGCCGCCCTGCTGCGCTCCTGCGGCTGCACTGACCGGGAATTCTTCGAATCAGTTCTGCAGCAGCTGGAGCAGTCCAGCCATGAGCAGCCCCGGGACGTTGCGGTCAGCGGCGTTGCTCTGCCGAAGCGGCTGCTGCTTCCGATCCTTGAGGCGGTGATTCCCGGGGATGAACTGATGAGCATCACCACGGTTGACCAGTACGAGGCGGCGGCAAACACCAGGGTTCCCGAGGACCGGCGGGATGATCTTCAGCTGGTGCTGGACACCTATCCGGTGAGACTTTCGATGCACACCGTGCGGCAGGCGAGGATCTCCTGGGCTGTGGGATACCAGTTCATGCCATTTGCAGAGGAGCTCGACTCGACGGGGCTGAAGAATACCTGGGTCGGTCAGTTCCACCAGGGAGTGCTTGAGCAGATGTACCAGAACCGGCCGATATTCGTGCTCCATATGAGCTGTCCGGTATACTGCAGATTCTGCTTCCGCAAGCACAAGGACTGCAGGAACCAGCCGGCACCGACCATTGAGGACGTCCGCCGGGCCCTTGATCATATCGCCGATTCTCCCCGGATCAAGGAGATCGTGCTTACCGGGGTAGAGCCCCTGCTGAACCGGGAGACCCTCACCTGTGCCGTTGAAGGGCTGCAGCAGATTGAACACATCCAGACCATCCGGATTGCATCCCGGTGCATCTCCTATTATCCTCAGCTGTTCTCCAACAAGGACTCCTTCTGGCTGAAGTATCTTACCGGGAAAAACCGGGAGCTGCAGCAGCGGAACAAGCGTATTGAAATTGCCACCCATTTCATCCACCCTGATGAAATTTCTGTCTACAGCCTTGAGATCATCAGCGAACTGGTGAAAAGCGGGATCGGCGTGTATACCCAGACACCCTTTCTGAAGGACTGCAACGACTCCGGAGAGGAACTGGCCCAGCTGTACCGGGAGCTCCGGGCGGCGGGTTCGGAGATTCATTACATCTATATTCCCTGCAGTCCCATCCAGGGGAACAAAGTGTACTGGACGCCCCTGTCTGACGGCCATAGAGCGGCGGCATATCTGCGGTCTCATCTCAGCGACCGGGCTATGCCGATACTCTGCACCGCCAGCAAGGTGGGCAAAATCGACTGGAACGTCAGCGGATGGGCAGTCGAGCCGGATGCCCAGGATCCCAGATACATCTGGCTGCGGACCCCCTATACGGACCAGTATTTCAAGGAGTTTGTTCCCTCCTTTGTACTGCAGGAAGCCCGGGAGCACCATGACGGCAGCATCTTAAGCCGTTTCATGGCGGATATCGGCGATGACCGGCTCTTTCTGGGCCATTTCGACATGCAGGACGGACAGCCCTTCGATCTGAATATGGCGGACCTGCGGGAGGTGCAGCTGAAGGTGCTGGAGGACCAGCGGGTGACCCAGAGCATCGTTGAAACCGGGACAGCGGGGGTGTGCAGAATCCATAAGACCCGGGTTGAACTGGATCTCGGGGAATATGAACGCCTGAAGGAGATGCTTGCCTGCATCAAGGGATGTGAGGATATCAGGGAAGTGGTACTGGCCGCCAGGGATGACTGCATTGATCATCTGGATCAAATTGAGATGATTGCCCGCCGCCTCCGGGCAATCCCCCATGTCCAGGCTCTGCGGCTGCGGAGTCTGAAACTTGCCTATGAGCCCCAGCTGTTCGATGAAGAGCTGATCGGCCGCATTGTAAAGCTCAATCAGCTCCGGGCGGCAAATCCTTTTCGGGTGGAAATGGAGACCCAGTTCATCCACTCCAGCGAATTCAGCGCCCTCCACAGTGAGATCATCCGCCGGTTCTCCTCGGCGGGAGTAACAGTCTACTGCAACCTGCTGCTGCTATCGGGAATCAATGACCATGAGGAGGAGATGAAGCTGATATGCTACTACAGCCGCCAGATCGGCATTGAGCTGTTCAGTCTCTATGCTGCCGGCATGCCTGTGCAGCAGTGGTGGAACCGCAGCCGTCCGGTGGACGCCTCGACGGTGATCACCATTGCCACCCATCTGCGGAGGCATCAGAGCGGACGGGAGGTGCCCCTGTATGTGATCAGGACGGCCCTGGGGGACGCGGACTTTAACCTGACCGCTGTCATCGTCCGAAGCGGACCAGAACGGGTGCATGTGAAGCTCCGCGGCTGTGATTTCAGCCTCTTTGCATCCATGCAGGAGGATTTTCAGTGGCCAGAAACCGTGGAAATCGATGAGGACGGATGTCCGGTCATCCCGGTTGAGGGAATGACCGTGGCGACGAACCGTGAGTTTTTCATCAGAGCCTAATCGAGGGATCTGATGTTCAGCAGCAGCTGCGGGTCCGGGCAGTTCTTCAGATACCAGCTCCGCTGAGAGGCAGCGCACACCCCGGGATAATCCCCCCGTCTGCCCTCCAGGTCCCTGATGATCTGAAAATGCAGATGCGGAGGCCATCGGCCGTTCTCCTGTTCGCTGCCGAAGCGGGCGAATTCACTGCCTGCGGCAATTGCTTTCCCTTCCTCCAGCTGTGTCAGAGACTCCCGGGAGAGATGACCGTAGAGTGTGTACCAGGTGAACCCTCCCTGGGTATGTTCCAGGATGATTGTCGGGCCGTAGTCCCCGAAGCCCCGATTGTCCTGAAAACTGTGCACTCTGCCGTCGCACGGGGCGCATACCGCAGTGCCCGCCGGGGCGAGGATGTCGATACCGAGATGAATGCTCCGGGGTTCACTGCCTGCAAACAGGGAGCTTTTGCGGTAGATCAGCCGATCCTCGTTATATCTGCCGACTCCGAACTCAGCGCAGCATCTGCTGAGCTCTCCCTCGATAAATTCCGTGAATTTCGAGGTTTCAGCGGGATCTATGCTCTGCACAGCTTCGCTGGATTCAGTGAAATCAAACACAACCGCCTGACGGTCCTGCAGATCAAAGGGCACAACCGACGCCGGTGCAAGCTGGGTGAGTATTGCTTCAAGCATGAACATTCCTCCGCAGTACTGCTTCAGTCATAGCAGGAATCAGTGCAAGTATAACGGAAAAAAAGCGGGCCGTCGACATCACGGAAAAGCCTTCCTGAAGTTTCCGGAGGGAAACTGCTGTGCAGACAGCACTGCCAGATATTTACCAGGCGTAAATGAGGAAATATGAAAGAGCCCTCGGTTTTTCTGCTGAAAAAAAGCATATTCCCTTGACGAGCTGAATCATTCATAGCTAAATAGAGGGCAATGTTACCGGCATAAGGAGAATAATACATGAGTGAAAAGGTCCTCGTAATCGTCGAGTCACCTACAAAAGCACGAACGATAAAACGATTTCTGCCCAAGGGCTACACCGTCGAAGCAAGCGTCGGGCACGTACGGGACCTTCCCCAGAACGCCTCGGAAATTCCCAAATCTCTGAAGCAGGAGCCCTGGGCGAAACTCGGCATCGATATTGAAAACGGTTTCGCCCCGCTGTTTGTCACCCCCCGGGGAAAGGGAAAGGTCATCAACGAGCTGAAGCGGCGGGTGAAGGAATCCGACCGGGTGCTTCTGGCTACGGACGAGGACCGGGAGGGAGAAAGCATCTCCTGGCACCTGATACAGGTGCTCAAGCCCGCTGTGCCGGCAGAACGGATGGTGTTCCATGAAATTACCAAACGGGCGATCACCTATGCTCTGGAGCACGGAAGAGATATTGATATGGACCTGGTTAATGCCCAGGAAACCAGAAGAGTGCTTGACCGGCTCTACGGATATACCCTGTCCCCCCTGATCTGGAAGAAGATCGCCTACGGGCTTTCTGCCGGACGGGTGCAGTCTCCCGGACTGCGGCTGATCGTAGACCGTGAGCTGGAGCGGATCGTCTTTACCAGGACGGTATACTGGGATGCCAGGGCGGAGCTCTACCGCCCGGAGGACGGTGAAGCAGGAGCCTTTGAGGCGAAGCTTGAGAGCCTCCAGGGAAGGCGCATTGCCGGCAGCAAGGATTTCGACTCGATTACCGGCGCATATAAAGGGAAAAAGCAGACCCTGCTGCTTGAAGCTGACCAGGCGCAGGAGGTGATGAATCAGATCAGGAGGCTGCCCTGGACTGTGGATTCGGTGCAGGAACGGGAAAGTAAAACCCGGCCGGCTCCTCCCTTTATTACCTCCACTCTGCAGCAGGAGGGAAACCGGAAGCTGAAGCTCAGCGCCCGGCAGACCATGCAGAGCGCCCAGCGGCTTTATGAGCAGGGATTCATTACCTACATGCGTACTGACTCGCCGATGCTCAGTCAGGAGGGGATTGCCGCAGCCAGAGCTGCGGTGGAGCATTATTTCGGAAAGGAATATCTGTCGAAGGAATCCCGGCAGTACGCCTCGAAATCGAAGGGAGCCCAGGAAGCCCATGAAGCGATCCGCCCTGCTGGTGAAGTTTTCCGCCGGCCGGAGGAGACCGGACTCACCGGGCGCGATGCGGCCCTCTATTCGCTTATCTGGAAGCGGACCCTTGCCGCTCAGATGGCCGAGGGGATTAAGATGACCACCACCGCGAAGATATCCGCAGGGGAGGCGGTGTTCAGTGCATCGGGCACCCGAATCCTTTTTCCCGGATTCATCAGGGTGTACGTTGAAGGTAAGGATGATCCGGAGGCGGCTCTGGACGACCGGGAAAGCTGGCTTCCGAAGCTCCGGGAGAGCATGGAGCTGTCTGTGAAGGACCTGGAAGCCCTGTCCCATGAGACCAAGCCTCCGGCCCGCTTTACCGAAGCGACCTTGGTGCGGCAGCTTGAGCAGCTGGGTATCGGAAGGCCTTCCACCTATGCCTCAATCATCAATACCCTGTATCAGCGGGGGTACATCCGGACAATGGGAAACGCCCTGGTGCCCACGTTTACCGGTATTGCGGTAGTTCAGCTGCTGGAGCAGCATTTCCAGGAGCTGATCGAATACAGTTTCACCTCCTCAATGGAGGAGAATCTTGACGAAATTGCCGAGGGAGCTGTGGACCGGCTGGAATACCTCAAGAAATTCTACCTGGGTGAATCAGGACTGAAATCCCGGGTGGAGCAGCGGGAGGATGAAATTGATCCTGCGGTCTGCAGAATTGTAAAGCTGCCCCAGATCACCAGTATTGAAGGGATCAGGATCGGGAAATTCGGCCCCTACGTCATGGTCCGTGATGAGGCGAAGAATGAGGAAATCCATGCATCCATCCCCGAGGATATTCCGCCGGCGGACTTGACGGATGAGGACATCAATAAGCTGATCCGGACCCAGAAGGAGGGGCCGAAACCGATCGGGCGGGATCCCGAGTCAGGAGAGCCGGTGTATCTGCTCACCGGCAGATACGGACCTTATTTTCAGCTCGGGGAGCGTACCGAAGAGCGGCCGAAGCCGAAACGGGCGAGCGCCCCCCGAGGCAGGGACCCTGAATCCTTGGAGCTGGATGAGATCCTGCGGCTGCTGAGTCTTCCCAAGGTGCTGGGAGCTCATCCTGATACCGGCAAGGAGGTTGTGGCGAATATCGGGCGATTCGGACCCTTTGTAAGCCATGACGGCGAGTTCAGGTCCGTCCCGAAAACCGATGATGTGTATGAAATCTCCCTTGAGCGTGCCTTGGAACTGCTGGCCAAGCCGAAGCGCGGAAGGGGAGGGTCCATGCAGATTAAGGATCTCGGCACATCATCAACGGGAAAGAAGATATCGGTCTATAACGGAAAGTACGGGCCCTACATCAAGCATGGGGCAAAAAACATCACGCTCCCTGATGATATGAAGGACGAAGAGCAGGCAAAACAGATCACCAAGGAGCAGGCCGAGAAGCTTATCAGGAAATCAGCCCCGAAAAAGCGGAAACGCTCCTAGGCGGAGCGCTCCTCCTTCGGGGTAATGAAGTAGGAATAGAGGTATACCGCCATGACGGTGAGCAGAAGCGCTCCGATGCCGATCCAGAAGGAGCTGCGGCCTCCTGCCGGAAGGGCTGCGAGGAATGCCGCCGAGGTGAGATAGAACAGAACTGATGCGAACCGGTGGGTCCTGCGCCAGTTTGATTCACTGGCTATGCTCCAGGGGGTCCTGATGCCGACGCTGTGACCGTATTTGATGGAAGGAAGCACCCGTGCCAGGAGAAACAGGGCTGCAGCGATTCCGAATTTGATCAGCCCGTCGCTGCGGATGACCACGCCCAGATTGTACAGCATGATCAGCCAGTGTATCCCGATAAGCAGCAGCAGAAAAAACACAATGGTGACTGCATAGGCCCGGGGATGTTTTACCTGATCTCCCTGATCAGATGATACCGAGGGAGCCTGTCTGATCAGCCACCAGGCCAGCAGGGGCAGCAGGGAGGTAAGCACGGCAAGCATTCTCGGCCCTTCGGCGGTTACCTCGCCGTTCTGGGTCCATCGGGTGGCAATAGTTTCCGGAAGCTGCTCCAGCAGCACCAGTGTGGCTGCAGCTGAAATCAGTATGACCGCCAAAAGCATGCCCTTGTATCTGGAAAACTTCATCAGTCTCTCCCCCTGTGTTTACCGTGATTATGGGGGAGGGCAGGCGGATGCGTCAATACAGAAAGGGCGGAAAAAGCTTGTAAATTATTTCTGCCGGGGTATTGACAAAAACCGGTAAATAGTGCATTTTTGCATTCGTTACGGGGGTGTAGCGAAGATGGTTATCGCGCCGGCCTGTCAAGCCGGAGATCGCGGGTTCAATCCCCGTCACTCCCGACGAGCTGTCTCTTTGGAGACAGCTTTTTTTATGCCCCGGGACGGGCGAAGCGCCTTCCCGGGGCATAGGGTCATTTGTCTGATTCAGTCAGTCCCTTGACGAACTGCTGCTGCATGGTGAGCACCAGGATCATCGTGGGAACCATGGCGATAATCGTAATAGCCATAATCACGTGCCAGTCCGCCTGGTGATCCGCAGTTGCGAGCATGCGGCTGAGCCCGATCATCAGGGTATAGTATTTTCGCTCGGTGGTGACGATCAGCGGCCAGAGATACTGATTCCAGCCGTAGACGAACTGAATAACCACCAGGGTGGCGATGGGAGTTCTGGCCATGGGGATCAGGATGGTGCGGAAAAAGTGCATCGGGCCGGCCCCGTCAATCTTGGCAGCCTCCACCAGCTCATCCGGGATAGTGAGGAAGTACTGCCTGAAGAGAAATGTTGCTGTTGCAGACACCGCCAGGGGAATAATCAGTCCGGGGAAGCTGTTGAGCATGCCGAAATCGGAAACCAGCTGGTATGTGGGAACAATACGCACTTCCACCGGAAGCATCAGGGTAAGCAGCACCAGCCAGAAGAAGATGCTTCTGCCGGGATACCGGAAAAACACCAGGGCGAAGGATGACAGCAGCGAGATGATGATCTTCGAGACGGTGATTCCCACCGCCATGATCATGCTGTTGCGTGCCATCACTAAAGCGCCGATAGCCCGTTCTCCGCCGAGTCCCCGTCCTCCGATAAAAATTGCCTGGTAGTAGTTCTGGAAAAACTGGCTTCCCGGCAGCACCGGCATGGGACGCTGGAATATCTCGGCCAGACTCAGGGTTGATGCGACAAAGGCCATGTAAATCGGAAAGACAACTATGAGGCACCCGAGTATCAGGAAGGAATGCCGAAATATTCTTGTTCGTACAGGATCTTTTATCATGACCGCCTCCCTTAGTAGTAAACCTTGCGTTCAACAAGTCTGAACTGCAGGGCCACGAAGGTGATGACGAATGCCATGAGGATGACTGACTGGGCAGCGGATCCTCCGAAATCCAGTCCGATAAATCCGTCACGATAGATCCGGTAGACCATGGTGGATGTCGCGTTGCTCGGACCTCCCCTGGTCAGCTGGTGAATTACCGGGAAGGTTTCGAAGAACGTATAAATGAAGTTCATGATCAGCAGGAAGAAGGTTGTCGGCGACAGCAGCGGGAAGACAATCTTCCAGAACCGCTTTATCGGGGTGGCGCCGTCGATGGCGGCGCTTTCAATGAATGAATCGGGTATCTGGTGCATCCCCCCGAGATAGAAAAGGAAGTTGTAGGCGATCCGCTGCCATGATGCCGCCAGTACGACCAGGAAAAACGCCTGGCCGGGAACAATCGTATGGTTCCACCTGACCCCGAAGAATCTCAGATTGTATGATATGTAACCTACAGCAGGGCTGAAGAGGAAGAACCACAGGACCCCTGCCACCAGGGGAGCGACAGCATAGGGAGAAATAATCACTGTCTGGTATGCCAGGGCTTTTTTCCCGATATTGTTTGCCAGGGTAGATAAAAACAGCGCGATTGCCATGGTGGAAACCGCCACAGTCAGGGCGAAGGCGAGGGTGGTGCCGATAGATCGGACATACAGCGGTTCCGTGAGAGCCCTGCGGAAGTTGTCAAGACCGACGAATGTCCTGGTGATGCCGAAGGCATCCTCCCGGTACAGCGACTGCAGCAGGGCCTGCGCCGCCGGCCAGATGAAGAATATCAGCACCAGAATCATCTCCGGTGCTACGAGAAAATAGGGAAGCACTTTATTTTTGTAGACGACATGTTTTCCACGTACCATGCAGCTCAAGCCTCCTTGAAGGTTCGCCGGCCTGCTTCAGACAGGCCGGCGGAATTAAGCATAGGATTGATGTTCTTACCGGGCTACGGTCCGCTCAAATTCCCTCAGCAGGGCATTGCCGCGTTCAACCGCCTGGTTCAGCGCATCCTCTGCGGACATATCGCCGGCAAAGGCGGCTTCCATTCCGTCAAGGATCACGTTCCGAACCTGCGGGAACATGCCGAAGCGAAGTCCCCGGGAGTTGTCTGTCGGCGGATTCAGGGTGATCTGTTCAATTGCGGTATTGTGGATGGGAACCCGATCGTAGAACCCCTGTTCTCTTGACAGTTCCCAAGCGTCATAGGTGATCGGCAGATAGCCGCTGAACTGATGCCATTCAGCCTGAACTTCAGCAGAAGAGAGATATTCGAAGAATGCCGAAACTCCGTCGTATTCGGCATCGGTGTGGCCGTCCATTACCCACAGAGATCCGCCGCCGATAATTGAGTTCTGGGGAGCTCCGTCCACATCGGGCCAGTAGGGCAGGAAGGAAGCCTTGAAGTCGAAACCAGCAGTTGCCGCAACACCTGCGTAGGCTGCGGAGGAAGCGATGTACATGGGCACGTCACCGGAGGTGAACAGAGGACCTGCATCACCGCGCCGGCCGCCGTATTCGAACAGTCCCTCCTGAGCCCAGTCAGCAAGGGTCTGAATATGTCGAATTCGGACGTCGTCGTTGAATACCAGTTCAGCATCCCATCCGAGCATGCCGTTTGCCTGGGTGCCCAGGGGAACGTCGTGCCAAGCGGAAAAGGTTTCTATCTGTGTCCAGGAAGGCCACTGGAAGGTGAATCCGGCGGAATAGTTTCCGGTATCCATCAGAACCCGGGCATATTCTTCAACTTCCGGCCAGGTCTGCGGCGGGTCATTCGGATCAAGACCTGCTTCCTCAAATGCTTCTGCGTTGTAGTAGAAAATCGGAGTTGAACTGTTGAAGGGGAAGGAGATCATGTTTCCTTCAAGATCGGAATAGTAGCCGGTAACCTGCTCTAAATAGTCATCTGTATCAAAGGGCCGTCCCATGTCCTCCATCAGCTGATACACCGGATAAATAACTTCGGGGTTGCCCATGAACGTACCGGTACCGACTTCATACACCTGTATGATATGCGGCTGGTTTCCGGCGCGGAAGGCGGTAATAGCGCTGGTCATGGCTTCTTCGTAGTCGCCGACCTCCACAATGCTGACTACAAACTCATCCTGCATCGCATTGAAATCGCCGGCCATGTCCTCGATGCGTTCACCGAGTTCCCCTCCAAGACCGATCCACATTTCAATTTCGACTGGATACTCCGGTTCCGCCTCCTGTGCTCCGGCTGCGAAGATCAGTCCGGGAACCAGTAACATGAATCCAACTGCGAGCAATAGCTTCTGCATATTGCACCTCCTTAAAATAGTAAATAATTTATGACCGGTCTATCCGGCCAAATCTGCACGCACCTCGGGTGTTCATCAGAAGGGCCGCTGCACTGGCTGTGTCCATGCATGCCCGGCTGCTTCAGCTGCATCAATACGGAATAAATTGAGATGTCGGCGACAAACCGACGGCGAATCATCACTCCCCCCCCCAAAAATTCCAGGCTATCACGGGTTTTTCCGGCAGTCCAGCCTTTAAATTGAACAGGATGTTCAAAAAAAGCTCCGTCTTCACTGTTGCCGGCTGACACCCCTTAGCATTGCTATGAATGTTTTTTGTTTTTAATGTTCATATATGTACCATATTACGGCAACTATAGTCTGTCAACACAAAAGAGTGAACCTTTTTGAACTTTATTTTATCAATCCCTGGGTTTGAAGGAAAGCTGCGACCGGCAGATCGGTTTCAGGTGCAGGGTGTTTGTATCGTGAAAACATACCCGCAGCAGCCTGATGAGAAAAAACCGGAAAAATGTGACGGTTTGCCCTTTTCATCTGCGGGCTCTCCGATATAATAACGCATATGAGGCATACAGACTCCAGACCCAAGAGAACATACCGCAGACTGACCGAAAAGGAAATTCTGCTGCTGGAAACAAACGGATGCCGGGCTGAGTCCTGGGAAAAGATCCGGGTGGTGGCCCAGTTCAATCCCCACAGGCTGACCCATGTCGCATTCAAGGGAGAGAATTTTCTCGGAGCGCTGACCGGCAGGGTGTACGTACCGAACACCGGGTATATCGACTCAGGAATCCATCATGCAATCCTTGATACAGTCACGGTTGAGGATGATGTATTCATCTATAAAATCGGCAGCCGCATCAGCGGATACCATATTGAGCATCACGCAGTGATTGACCATGTAGGCGAGCTGATTACCGAAAACGGCTGTACCTTCGGAAACGGAGTCGGGGTGAAGACGGTCAATGAAAACGGCGGCCGGATGATACGGATATTCGACTCCATGAATTCCCATACTGCATATCTCCAGACCACGTTCCGTCACCGCCCGAAACTGGTAGCTGCCCTGCAGGACATGGCACATCAAAGAGCTGAGGAGGTCTCCCAGGTTCCCGGAAAAATCGGCGCCTTTGCCTCGCTTCGTCACACGAAGATTGTCAGGAATGTGAATATCGGCCCCTACAGCAGCATTGACGGTTCCTCCGCCCTGATAGACGGAACGATTTTAAGCAGCAAGGACATGCCCGTCACGCTGGGGGTGAACGTATACGCGAAGCACTTTATTATCCAGGAGGGCTCCTCAGTCGGATACGGATCCAGTCTGGAGCACTCCTTTATCGGACAGTCGGTGAAAATTGAGAAGCAGTTCTCCTCGGTGGATTCGGCGGCCTTTGCCGGTTCTGAATTCGGACACGGGGAAATCGCATCGGTATTCGCAGGCCCCTTTTCGGTGAGCCACCATAAGGGAACTCTGCTGATCGCCTGCGCACTGTCTTTTTTCAATGCCGGCAGCGGTACGAACATGAGCAACCACATGTACAAGCTGGGGCCCAACAGCCAGGGGCTGATGGAGCGGGGATGCAAGACCTCCTCAAATGTCTATTTGCGCTGGCCGAAGCGAATCGGTGCGGCCACGGTCATTATGGGGGAGCATGTGACTCCCTGTGATCTGCATCGGTTCCCCTTTTCGTACCTCGTTGAGATCCAGCAGCGCAGCGTCCTTTATCCGGGAAGAAATATCGCCACCATCGGCATGGTCAGGGACATGGAAAAGTGGAAAAACCGGGATGTCAGAAAGGGCGCGGTGATCCGTGACAGCCTGAACTTCAACCTCCTCAATCCCATGACCATGGAGGCGCTGACCGAGGGAGCGGAGTTTCTGAAAAGCCTTGAAGAACAGGGCATCAAGCAGAGCTATGACTTCGACACCTTTGTAATCAATGAAAAAGACCGCCGTGAGGGAATCCGGTTGTATGAGCAGCTGCTCAGCAGCTATATCGGAGGCGTCGTCATGGAAGCGCTGGCAGAAACCGGAGAGCTTTCTGTTAACCGGAGATTGAGCATCATAACGCCGGAGGGAAATGAAGCGGAACCCGGAAAAGGCCCCTGGACGGATCTCGGCGGGCTGATTATTCCGGAGATTCGGCTCACCAGCCTGATTGACCAGATTGAATCCGGAAGGCTGAACACCTCGGATCAGATCAACGCTGCGATTCAGGAAACTGCATCCTGTTTCCCGAAGGATGAACTGTCCTGGTGTCTCTCATACATAGCATCAGTTCATGGAAAACCTTTGGCTGAATTCAGCCATGAAGAACTCAGGAAGCTGTTCTCCCGGTGGCAGGAGGCTGAGCAGGCGCTGTATGTGCGTCGGTTTCAGGATGCCGGAAAGGAGTTCGGCGAAGCCGCCATGAGCGGGTACGGCGCGTATCCCGGCGCGGATGCACAGGTGCGGCGGGATGATTTTGACGCGGTTAACGGAGCACTGGAAGAAAACCCGGCAATTCTGCAGATGAAATCAAGGCTGGAGCATTATGTGCAGACTGCAGAAACTCTGAAGGCCCTGCTGGCTATTCCCGTTGAGCAAGCACGTCCAGCAGCACATCAAGCTGGTCGGTCATAATCCCGTCCACGCCGATATCGAAGAGCTCCTCCATACGCTCCCGGCTGTTGACGGTCCATACATGCACATACAGTCCTGCATGGTGATACCGCCGGAGCAGGGGCGGCTCAATGACCGGCAGAATGCCAAAACTTGGGGGCACCTGCAGGGCCATTGCCGGCATCGAGCGCTTGAGAAAGAGCGTTCCTGTATGTGCCTGCAGAATAACCCCTGCTGCTTCGTATCTGCCGCAGCTGGTCACTCCGTCGGGAACCAGTTCGCGAAAAATCCTGAGATTGGAATCATGGAAACTGGCGCACAGCACCCGATCCAGCGCCCGGTGCTGCTGCAGACAGGCGGCAAACCGGCGGACCAGCTCCGGGTCCCTCGGTTTCAAATCGACATTGAACTTCATATCGGGAAGCGCCTCCAGGGCTTCATCAAGGGTAGTCACCTTGATGCCGCTGCCCCGAAAGGGAAAAGTTTTTCCTTCATCCGGTGTGAAATGGTAACCTGCATCCATGTCTCTGAGTTCTTTCAGTGTATGGGAGGCGATCACCCTTCTGCAGTCCTTTTCCTGGGTGATTGCTTCGTCATGGCAGATGACGATCTGACCGTCCGAGGTGAGGTGGACATCGGTTTCAATGCAGTCGGCCCCCATTTCTGCGGCGCTGCGGAATGCCG
This sequence comes from Spirochaetaceae bacterium, assembly GCA_003559765.1. Classification (GTDB taxonomy): domain Bacteria; phylum Spirochaetota; class Spirochaetia; order PWKH01; family PWKH01; genus PWKH01. The sequence continues at coordinate 47,856 of PWKH01000184.1, read as the reverse complement.
GCAGGGTGTTTTCAGGGTAATGCCGGGAGTCTCCCCGATGGGCGAAGGCCCTGGGGGATGACGAGAAGAAGGGATGTACCATAGACGTACTCTAGCGGCGGCGCCGGGAAAATGCAATCCCCCGGACGGCTCCTTCTGATTTTGGGAATTCCTCTGGAAGGATCGGGCTGAATCGAGTATACTGCGGAAGTAATAAGGAGAGACGCTGTGGAATTTGACCGGGAACTGCTTGAGGAAGTGCTTCGAACCTCCCTGTCCGGAGGCGGCGATTTTGCTGATATCTTCATTGAACAGACTGACTCCTCCTCGGTGCGCTGGGAGTCGGGAACCCTCCGGGACATCCACGCCGGAGAAATCTGCGGGGCGGGAATCCGCGTCATCACCGGGGACAGCTATGCATATGTCTACCGGTCCAATCCCACCGAAGCGGCTCTGCGTTCTCTTGCCGCTGAGGCCTCCCGGGCATCCGGGGAGGGAAGGGAGGTGCAGCTGCGTTCTCTGGAGGACTGCACCCCCCAGCTGGTGCATCGGATTGAACGGGATCCTGCCGCTGCGGATATCGCCGAACGGCTGGAATACATCCGGAGGGCGGATACGGCCGCCCGGGAGTACTCAGCGCAGATACAGGATGCCCTGATCACCCTGACCGACGTTGAGCAGCGGGTTACTATTGCCTGCTCCGACGGGACCTACGCCGCCGACAGGCGGGTGCGCACTCGTCTGTCGGTGAACTGCATAGCCCGAAAGGGGGATCAGATGGAACGTTCCGGCTATGCCCCGGGAAAGGCCATGGGATTTGAGTTCTTCGACTCCTTCCCTCCGGAGTTTACTGCTCTGAAGGCAGCAGAAAGCGCCTGTCTGCTCCTTGATGCGGATTATCCTCCCCAGGGAGTGATGCCGGTCGTCCTGGCAAATGAATTCGGCGGCGTCATATTTCATGAAGCCTGCGGACATGCCCTGGAGTCTGCCAATGTAGCCAAGCAGGCCTCCCAGTTCCATGACCGGATGGGAAAACGGATCGCATCGGCAAAGATCTCCGCCAGCAATGATGCCACCCTGCCTAACGAATGGGGATCCTACCATGTGGATGATGAAGGGGTGCCGGCAGAGAGAACTCAGCTGATCCGCCGGGGTAAGCTTGTCTCGTTCCTGACAGACAGAATCGGCGCCCGGAAGCTGGATCATCCCCTCACCGGCAGCGGCAGAAGGGAGTTCTATGCCTATCCCCCGGCCTCCAGGATGAGCAATACCTTCATTGAAGCGGGGAAAAGCACCTTCGATCAGATGGTATCAGGGATCGACTACGGGCTGTACTGCCGGAAAATGGGAGGCGGTTCGGTTCACCCTTCCACCGGGGAATTCAACTTCGCAGTAAACGAGGCCTATCTGATCGAGCATGGGAAAATCACCCGGCCGGTCAAGGGCGCCTCCCTGATCGGAAAGGGGCCGGACGTGCTGAAAAAAATCGAAATGGTGGGAAAGGATCTCTCCATCGGAGCCGGCATGTGCGGGTCCGTATCAGGGGCAGTTCCTGCAGGGGTGGGCCAGCCTGCAGTCCTGGTATCACAGCTGCTGGTAGGAGGACGCACATGACCGGAGAACGGGAACTGGCGCAGATGTTCGAACAGCGTCTCGGCGCATCACAGGCGGAATCAGCGGAGGTGTTTCATCAGCGGGTCAGACAGCTGGATATCACCTGTTTTGAGGAGGAAATCACCGGGTGCACCCGGGCGGAACGGGAGGGATTCGCCGTGAGGACCCTCCGGGACCGGCGGATGGGAAGCTTCTTCAGCGAGCGGGTTGCCCCGGATGCAGTCGATTCCGCCCTCAGCAGTGCCCTCGGACAGTGCGGCTTTTTTCCTCCTGATGAAGGGGCGGTGATCTATCCGGGGACGGGGGAGCTTTTCGACAGCTCCCGGTACCGCCGGGATATGGCGGAAACACCCCTGGAACAGAAGCAGGATTTCACCAGGAAGCTCGAGCGGGCAGCCCGGGCATTGGATAAGAAGATCATTACTGTTCCCCAGGCGAAGTATGCGGAATACCACAGAACTGTGACGGTGGTGACCACCAGCGGTCTGAAAAAAAGTGAAGCCGCATCCTTCTGCGGGGCGGTGCTGCAGGTGACCGCAAAAAAGGGCCGTCAGACCCATACCTTTACGGTGAACGCCGCCTCCGAATCCTTTTTCGCCCTGTCCCCCCTCAGACTCGCTCAGGAGGCGGTCCTGGGGGTGCTGGAGAAGATGAATCCCAAACCCGTTGAGTCGGGGAGCTATCCGGCGGTGCTCTCTCAGGAGGCCGCCTCCAAGCTGCTCGGGGCGTTCTTTCTTTCGCCCCATTCCCACCTGTATGCGGAAAACGCCTTGAAGGGCCAGTCCCGCTTTGCGCCGGGGAAGCAGGCTGCCTCCCGGGAAGTGACCATCTACGACAATCCCCGGGGGAACACCCCCTTTGCCCGGATGTTTGACGATGAAGGGGTTCCGTCAGCGAAGCAGATGTTCATCCGGGAGGGGACAGTCACCGGACTTGCTTATTCGGTTTCCGCCGCCTGCCGGGAGAAGACTGCACCGACGGGGCACAGTCTGAGAGGAGGATACCGGGGAGCGGTGTCCACCGGTCTCCATGCACCCTGTCTGGCCAACGGCGAGGCTGAGCCTGAAGAGCTGCTGGATTCCTGCCGGGAAGGGGTATATATAACCGAGCTTGACGGGCTTCATGCAGGGCTTGATCCGGTGACGGGAAGCTTCTCCCTTTCCGCCCGGGGATTCGTGGTTCATCGGGGCAGACAGGGAAAGCCTCTGGGACAGTGCACCGTTGCGGGAAATCTCTTTGAGCTGCTTTCAGGCATCACAGCCCGCGGATGCGACCGCCGGGATGACACCTTCAGAAGATTTTCTGCTCCCTCGCTGCTCATCTCCCGGCTGTCGGTCTCCAGTTAGCTCCGCTTCTTCAGGGAGCGGAAGGATGTTTTCGGGTCCTCCATGGCCACCAGGGTCCTGGCGGGCACGTCCTCCTTCAGCCATGAATTGCTGCCGATGAGTGAATCATCTCCGATGGTGATGTCCCCGAGGATGGTGGCGTGGGCGTAGATGGTCACCCGGTCGCCGATGGTGGGATGACGCTTCTGCCCCTTGATCAGGTTTCCGCAGGAATCCTTGGGAAAGCTCAGAGCACCCAGGGTGACACCCTGGTAGATTTTCACATCCTGCCCGATGACTGTGGTCTCGCCGATGACCACGCCGGTTCCATGATCAATGAGCAGTCCCTCGCCGATGGAAGCCCCCGGATGAATATCGATGCCGGTTTCGCTGTGGGCGATCTCATTCATCATTCTGGGAATCAGGGGAACCTTCAGCCGGTAGAGAATGTGGGAGATCCGATGAATCGTCAGGGCCCTGAGGCCGGGATAGCAGATAACGATTTCCTCCTCTGACTTTGCCGCAGGGTCCCCGTCAAAGGCCGCCTTGACATCGGTCTTCAGAATCTCCCGGATTTCCGGAAGGCTGCTGAACAGGGTGTCCACCGCCTGATCAGTCTGCTCTTTGCAGGTCGGGTCGCTGCAGTCCTGCAGGGGGCATTCATGCCGGTAGGCGTGGAGGATCTGCTCCTTGAGCTCCCAGACTGTCTGGGTAACCAGGTCGCCGATCACGTAGAGCATATTCTCCCGGGTGATCTCGCGCTCCCCTGAATATCCCGGGAAGAGAATCTCCTGGAGATGCTCCAGGACCGTACGGATTCCCTTCTTGTCGGGAAGCTGCTTCACATCGATGAAGTTGGTCCCCGATGTCTCGTCATAGCTTTCAATGATGCGGTGTATGTATTCGGCAGTTTTTCCGTTGGAAAATTTCGCATGCATAGCCTTACTTCTCCTCTCTGTGCTTCAGTCTCGGTATTTTAACAAACATCTTTCTCAGCCGTTCGCTCTCCCGCCTGCTCAGGCCTGACCGGGCAAAAATGTCCCGGTAGAACCGGTGCACTTCCTCCCGTTCATCAAGCTTGAAGAATCCGATCTCCTCAAAGCCTTCCATCAGCACCGTGACCAGTCCGTCAAGTTCCTTCCTGGTGACGGTGCTGTATCCGGCGGAGGGCTTCAGGCCGCACCGGAGCGCGTAGGTGAGCACCTGGACTGCCTGGGCAAGATTCAGACTGGGGAACTGGTCATTGGCGGGGATGCGGACTGCGGCGTCACAGAGATTGAGTTCTTCGTCGGTCAGTCCGTCTGACTCCCGGCCGAAGACCACCGAGACGGTTCCCTCTCCGAGGGTGCTGACGTGTTCAGCAAGCTGCTCCGGGAGGAAAGAGAAGTATTTTCGGAACTTTCCCCGTCTGCGGGTCGATCCGACGCTGAATATGCCTCCGGCCAGCGCCTACTGCAGGTCGGCAGTTCTGCGGTGATGTTCATACACGTCGTAGGCATGGATGGCGAGGGTGCGGATGCGCTGCCGGTCATATTCTCTGTCTCCGGTAATGCAGAGGTTGGAGAACCCCATGGTCTTCATCGCCCGGCACACCGAGCCGATGTTTGCCCCGTCCTGAGGCTCCACCAGTACGATCTGGACTCGGTTGAGCTGATTATCTTCGGTTATCATGGTCATGCAGTATATCGTGTATTGCCACTTTAGCAAAGGTGAATTATATTGAACCCATGATTGGTGAAACATCAGATGCGGAAAAAACTGACCGTACGAAACGTATTGCCGTCAGCATAGCGCTGTTTGTGCTGATTTCCTTTGTGCTCAAAGCGGCCAGCAGCATTACCCTTCCACTTGCCATATCCTTTTTTCTGTTCCTCATCCTTAATCCCATGGTCAATAAAATGGAGCAGCACCGGGTTCCCCGGTGGCTTGCGATCCTGTTTGCTATTCTGATTCTGATATTCTTTTTCGTGCTGCTGTTTTTCTTCCTGTCGGTCACCATCAACTCCTTCGTGAACCAGGTGCCGAAATACTTCACCCGGTTTGATGATATCTTCGGAGGTCTGGGGGAGACCATCGGGCCGGCCTTGGGCCTCACACCGGGAACGGGGCTTTCGGAGATGCTTGACTGGCGGTCCATTTTTATCAACCTGGTGACTTCGGTCTCCGGATCACTGGTAAACTTCATATCCATGTCGGTGCTGATTTTCATCTTTGTGCTCTTTCTGCTGCTTGAACGGCAGTCCCTGATTCCGAAATTCAAGGTTGCCCTGCCGAGCCGAAGCGGGATGCGGGTGGCCATCATGTTCGAACGGATCAACCGGCAGATCTCCCGCTATCTGGTGGTGAAATCAATCATCAGTCTGGTCACCGGTGTGCTCTTCTATCTCGGTTCCCTGGCAGTCGGTCTTGATTTCGCGATAATCTGGGGGGTGCTGGCGGTGCTGTTCAACTTTATCCCCAACATCGGTTCGATTATCATCACCTTCCTGGTGGTGGGCATGTCCTTCCTCCAGTTTTTTCCCGACTTCGCCCGGATTATCTACGTAGCCTTGATCATGAGCATGATCCAGCTGGTGATGGGAAATATCCTGGATCCGCGGTTCCAGGGAAATCAGCTCAATCTTTCTCCCTTCATCATCCTGGTATCCCTGGCGTTCTGGGGGTACATCTGGGGCATCATGGGGATGTTTCTTGCCGTGCCGATCATGTCGATCGTCCAGATATTCTGCACCAACGTGAAAAGCCTGCGGCCGATCGCCGTGTTTATCAGCAGCGGCAAGCGCTACCGTGCCCAGATCCGGGAGGAGGAGCGCAGACGCAAGGCGCGCTTCCAACGCATGCGCGAGGAGCGCCGGGAACAGAAAAAACAGAACAAGTCCCGCTGACTCTCTTTTCATAGATCCTGAACATCGCTATACTGCACAAGATCACTCACAAGGAACGTACGAAATGGAAAAACGCCGAATTCTGACGGGGGACCGTCCAACGGGAAAGCTTCATCTGGGACATTACGTCGGTTCAATTCAGAACCGGGTCAGACTGCAGCATGAGTATGAATGCTTTTTCATCATCGCGGATCTGCATACCATGACCACCCAGCCTGAGAAGCACTATATCGAAGCGATTGCCGGGAACACCAGAGAACTGGTGCTTGACTACATCGCCTGCGGAATTGATCCGGATGTGTCTCCCATCTACCTGCAGTCTGCGGTGCACGAGGTCTATGAGATGAACCTTCTCTTCGAGATGCTGGTGACCGTTCCCAGGCTTCAGCGCATCCCGAGTCTGAAGGATATGGCAAGATCGGCGGAGCTAACGGAAATGCCCTTCGGTCTTCTTGGCTATCCGATTCTCCAGGCTGCTGATATTCTCATGCCCAGGGCTCACCTGGTGCCGGTGGGCAAGGACAACGAATCCCACGTTGAGCTGACCAGAGAAATCGCCCGCCGGTTCAACTACCTCTACGGGGAAGTCTTTCCGGTGCCCGACGTCATGGTGGGGGAGGTCGGTTCACTCATGGGCACCGACGGCAGCGCCAAGATGTCGAAATCCCTGAACAATGCTATCTACCTCTCGGATTCTCCGAAGACCGTTGAGAAGAAGGTCATGAGCATGTATACCGACCCCAACCGGGTCCGCGCAGACATCCCCGGCAGGGTGGAGGGCAACCCGGTGTTCGTCTACCATGACGCTTTCAACCCCGATCGAGAGGAGATTGCCGATCTGAAGGAACGCTACCGGAAGGGGGCTGTCGGCGATGTCGAAGTGAAGCAGAAGCTCGTAGGGGCATTGAATGCCTTCCTTGATCCCATCAGGGAGCGGCGGGAACGGGCTGCTGAGATTTCAGGGTATGTTGACGAAGTGATCTACGAGGGAACCCTCAAGGCCCGGCAGGAGGCCGGAGAGACGCTTCAGCTCATGAAAAAGGCAATGGGGCTTTCAGGGGTATGGAACAAAATCAGCAGAAAAGCGGAAAAAGCCAGAAAATCAAGGAGCAGCTGAGCTTCCTGATTGAGCCGCTGAGCGGCACCGGTGAGATAACCCCTGCAAAAACTTCAGCCTTCCGCAGGGGAATCTACGATTATTACCGGCACTGGGGCAGAAGCTTTCCCTGGAGACAGACCGATGATCCCTACCGGATTCTGCTCTCGGAGATGATGCTCCAGCAGACCCAGACCTCCCGGGTGCTGCCGAAATACCGTCAGTTTCTCCTCCGATTTCCTGATCTCCGGGATGTAGCGGATGCTGCACTTTCTGAGGTGTTCTCACTTTGGCAGGGACTGGGATACAACCGTCGGGCACAGGCGCTCCACCGGATTGCCCGGGAGACCGGGGGAATTCTTCCGGATGCAGAGGAGGATCTGCTGAAGCTTCCGATGGTGGGACCTGCGACTGCGGCGGCGCTGCAGGCGTTTGCCTGGGGACGTCCGGCCCTCTATCTTGAAACCAACATCAGGCGGGTACTGCTGCATGTGTTCTTCCGGCAGCAGGACCGGGTGACAGACCGGCAGCTCTACCGGCTGCTCTCGCAGCTGGTTGATGAGGAAGACCCCCGCCGCTGGTACTATGCCCTGATGGACTACGGAGTGTTTCTCAGACAGGCTGTTGAAAACCCCAACAGGCGCAGCGCCCACTATGCGAAGCAGGCCCCCTTTGCAGACTCAAACCGGCAGGTTCGCGGCAGCATACTGCTGGTGCTCAATGAGAAGGGACCGGCTTCAGTGGAGGAGTTAGCTGGACTGGTCTCCTTCCCTCGGGAGCGGGTGCTGAAGGCTATGGATCAGCTCTGCCGGGAGGGAATGGTCCAGATTTCGGATTACGGGGATGCCGCCGCAGAGCATACCCCCTCCTTCAGCGGAAACTGCGACCGCCGGATTGTTTCTATTCCATAGTTTTTTCCTCATTGCTGTCCTTAAATGCTTAACAGGATTATGAATTATTCACAAAAGTTTGAATTATGAGTATTGAAATTTGCACAACATTCAGGTATAAAAAAAGAACCCTGCAATTTCCTGGAACATCGGAGCAGTAATCTGCTCCGACTTATCCGACCCGGGCTTACCCGGTCCGGGGAAGATCGGCCCATATGCTCTTTACCGGTGTATGGGCCTTTTCTCACTCAGGCATATTCTGGACAAATACTGCATTCTTCAGTAGAATTTACCTAACACACAAAAAGGAGTCTTCTATGCTGTTCTCACGCACTGCCGAGGATTTTCTCATTTCCCATGGAATTCATCCGGACCAGGTGGATATGCACATGCTCTGCGAGCGGTTCATCAAGGAGATGAACGCCGGACTCAGAGGAGATTCCTCTTCCCTTGCCATGCTTCCCACCTTCGTATCAGTGAAGGAGGAGATACCCGCCGATACTTCAGTCATTGTTCTGGATGCGGGGGGAACAAACTTCCGCAGCTGCCTGGTCACCTTCGATGATTCTCTCACCCCGCAGATCAGCAGTTATTCGAAAAACCCCATGCCCGGCAGCAGGGGATCGATGTCCAGGGAAGCGTTCTTCCGTCAGATGGCGGCATACACCAGGCCTCTGATGGGAGCAAGCAGCCTCATCGGGTTCTGTTTTTCCTACCCGACAGAGAACACCCCTCAGCGAGACGGCAGGATTCTGCATTTCTCCAAGGAGATCCAGGCTCAGGAAGCTCTCGGTGAGCTGGTTGGTGCCAGCCTTATCGAAGCGCTGCGGGAATATGACAGCGAAGCTTCCTACCGCTGCTGTATTCTTAACGATACCGCAGCAACCCTGCTTGCGGGCAAGATTGCCGCGGAGAAGCCCTACAGCGGGTATATCGGTTTCATTCTGGGAACCGGAACCAACACCTCCTACGTCGAGCAGTGCAGCCGTATCGGAAAGACCGCCGGCATCGGCTTTCAGGAAGAGAATCAGATTGTCAACGTGGAAAGCGGCGGATTTGCGGTGGATCTCAGTGATCTGGACCGAAAATTCTATGAAACCACCAAAAATCCCGGGACCTATCATTTTGAGAAAATTGTCTCAGGCGGCTACCTCGGTCCCTACGTGCTCCATGTGCTCAGCCAGGCCTGCGCTGAGGGAATCTTCAGCGAACCGGTTTGCGGGCGGCTGGAAGAACTGAAGGGGCTGTCTACGATTGAAATGGATGACCTCATGCATACCCCGGAACAGCCCTCGGTGCTGCATGATGTCTGCGGCGACAACCTGAAGGACCGCTCCCTGATGTACCAGATTGTCGACCGGCTGATTGAACGTGCTGCCAGGCTCTCTGCGGTGAATCTCTCCGCAGCGGTGATGAAGACCGGTGCAGGAACTGATCCGGCACACCCGGTGTGCATCAATGCCGACGGCACCACCTTCCTGAAGACCCACAATCTGATGAAGTATACCCGGGCGTATCTCGACGAGTTTCTGGTGGACCAGCATAACCGGTATTACGACATGATCCATGTTGACAACGCGCCGGTCCTCGGTGCGGCGGTGGCGGGGCTGCAGAACCCCTAGGATATGTCTGAACCGGTCTTTTCCTGCCGGTCTGCCAGCTGGCGGTAAAAGCAGTAGCGCTGCTTGCCGGTATGTTTGGCGGCATACTGGGCTTTGTCCGCAAGGTTGAGCAGCTCATTGAACTCGAAGGCATCGTCGGGATACAGGCTCACCCCGATACTTGCTCCGACGAAAAAGGTGCGGCTGCCGATTTCCAGGGGCTGGGCAAACTCATTCAGCATTTTCTCCAGGATCACCGTGACTGCATCACTGGACTTCAGGTCGTTGAACACCGCTACGAATTCGTCCCCCCCGAGGCGTGCCACCAGGTCTGATTTCCTCAGGGTCTTCGAAATCCGTCGGCCGAGCATTTTCAGTGCTTCATCCCCGGCCCAATGTCCGAGGGAGTCGTTGATCTGCTTGAAATTGTCCAGGTCAATGAAGCAGACGGCAAAGGGGCTCTGGTTTCTGCGGGCAAGATGGAGCATCGGAACCGCCCGCTCAAAGAGCAGATGACGGTTGGGAAGCCCCGTCAGGTCATCGTAAATTGCCAGCTGCTCAATTCTGGTGTGGGCATCCTGCAGCTGTCTGTTCGCCAGCTGGAGCCGCTCCCGCTCCAGACTGAGCTGTTCATTGGTCTGCTGCATCTCCTTCAGGGTCCGCTCATTTGAGAGGGTGACTGCTGTCTGGTTTGCGAGTATCCGTAAAATATCCATATCCTGGACTGAATACGCTTCGCTCTGTTTCGACTGCAGCTGCAGTATTCCCAGAAGCTTTCCCCGGGCTTCCAGCGGAAGCAGCGCCCAGGACCGGTAGTCGGTGTCAGCTTCTGCTGTCGGACCGCTTCGGTACTGAGCTCCCTCTGCTTCGATATCCCTGATGAGTATGTCCTGCCGGTTCCTGGCCGCATACGCTTCAATATGTCTGACTGATGCCGTCGGTATTGCAGCGGTGCTGATGTACTGGTTGGAAATGATTCGGCTCTGGGGGATCAGTTCATCCCCCTGTTCGTTTGTCAGCAGGATGCTGAAGGAGTCGACCGGGAATATGGTGCTGAGGGTCGTATACATGGAATCGATGATCAGGTTCAGATCCAAAAGCGCGTTGGCCTCAGTGCCGAGCCTGCTGACTGCATTGATCTGCTCAAAGGAGCGTTTCAGATGGCTGCTGCGCTTCTTCAGGAAATCCCGTTCCGCTTCGGTCTGCTCCAGTTTATGGGAAAGTTCAATTGTCTGAAGCTCCGACAGAGTTGACTGGTGGATGATCTCCTCATTGAGGTCCATCACCATCCTGGTATACAGGCAGGCGCCGCGGTAGTCCCCGGCGGATTCCTTCAGTTCCAGCAGTTTCTTCGCGCAGGGAAGGGTGTAGCGGTCAAGGTTATGGGTTTCTGCAAGGTGCAGGGCGTGCTTCAGCAGATCCTCCGCCTCTGACGCTTTGTCCTTTGAGCGGGAGACTTCAGCTTTCTGGATCAGCGCTTCTATTTCTGCTGAAGGGGTGCCCTTTTCCCGGGCCTGCTCAAGAGCAATGGAGAGAAACTGTTCGGACCGGATATGGTCCTGCTGAGCGAGATAGATCGCCCCCATGGTGGTAAGCACCTCCGGGGTGTCCGCCAGCCGGTGCCGGTCAAAGAGTTCCAGGGCCCTGCCCAGGCATTCCAGAGCTTTTTTGAAATCATTGAGCCTGCTGTATATGCTTCCCAGATAGAGGTTGACCATTCCCTGCTGGTGCACGCTTCCGGTTACCGCTGCCGCTTCCTGCCCGGCGGTCAGATACTGCAGGGCCAGCTCATGTTTTCCTACTGACCCGTAGAGGTTTCCGAGATAAATATGAGCGTAGGCGTAATTATATACATCGTTGAGCCTGACGGACTGCTCCTTGACTTCCAGCAGTTGATAGATTCCCTGGGCGCAGTCTCCCAAAGCGGCATAACAGATGCCCAGATAGGTTTTTACCCGGAGCAGCCACTCCATTGCCCGTTTTTCGGTCGAACGCAGCCCGCAGAGGGTGTGCTCCGCGCTTTCCAGCCCCTTGACTGCCTTGGGTAACTGAGCCTGATAATACTGTCCGACTGATAAAATGTATGTAAGGCAGGCTGTTTCAAGGGGAAAATCTTCGGCTTCAAGGTCTTCCAGCAGCTTTTCCGCCTGTTCGGCACTGCTCCGGGGGTCTGTCATCAGCTGCTGTGACAGCTTTTCAACGGTTGTCCAAATGCTGGAACGGCAGGTCTCCATATCTCTTCCTCAAGGACAAAACCCGTCCTTTTACTTTTTTAGATAATTAAAGTATATCGAAAATTATGAGAAAAGTATAGCTTTTCGGCTGCAGTTTATCCGTTCTCCGCCTCGCTGATAATCTCCCGATGCCATGCCAGAAGACGGGAGCACCGCTGCATATTGTTCCCTCGGGAGTCAGCCATAATGCGGAATACCGGTTCGGTGCCGGATTTCCTCATCCAGATGAAATCCGTCGGTGTGCCCTCCGGATCATAGAAGACGATGCGCAGACCTCCGGAGGCTTTTGCAGACCTGGATGCGGCTCCTGTTCCCTCGGTGCAGCTGCTTCCCTCGGTGTTGAACTCCCGCCATGAGGCGATATTGAGCTGTCTGAACAGGGTGTCCCGGTCCCGGTTCCATGCCTCGAGAAAAGCTTGTTCATACCGGAGCTTGAATGCCCCCTGGTCCCCGCAGGAAAGCCGGACGAGCGCCCGGGGATCAGCGGTTTCGGTAGTGGAATAGCACGGCAGCGAGGCTAACACGTCCTCAAGGGTGAATCCTGCCCGGAAGGACTCCTCCCTTCCCGAGAGCCTGAGCCACTGCCGGAACAGACCGGGCTGACCGGGGGTGTCCTGAATCGTCAGGAGCTTCATGATTGACATCAGGGTGTTCAGCGGATCCCGGACCACTGAAGGGTGGGTGATGTTGCCTCCGTTGGAACCCTCGCCGAGCACCCGGACGACATATCCCGTTCTGCGCAGCTCTTCCGCCAGGGTGACCGCATTCGCTTCCCCCACCTCCGCGCGGAACACCTTCGCACCGAAGCGTCGGGCAATTTCGTCTATCCGCATGGAGGTTGCGCAGTTTACCGCAACTGCAGTCCGTTCCATCTCTCCGGGGCTTCTGGTGTAGAGATGCACCAGTTCCGCCATGACCACCAGGGCGAACACCTCCTGCGCCTGGAGCATGACTGCCCGGCCGGTATCCTCCCGGGTATACACGATATTTCCCCGGTCGCCGTCGTTGTCCGGCACCATGCCGATGCAGCAGGAGGGATCCCTCCGCCAGGCTTCCTCCAGCCTGCGGCAGCAGGGAAGGAGGTTGTCTCCCTCCGGGAGAATGCCGTGGGCGATATCACCGGGGGTCTCATGCATGGGAATCACCCCAGCTCCGAGGCTTGTCAGGAACTGACGGTCGATACCAGCTGCCCTGGCGCTGCCGTTGAAGTCAATCACCACCGAAAGCGGCTGCCGGGCCAATCCTTCCCGGATCCGGCTGTAGAGGTCATCCTGACCGCAGATGCAGGAGCTGTCCGATGCGGTGATTCCGATGAACTGCCGGTAGGCATCTTCTGCTTTCAGCTTGCAGGCAGCTGCGGCCTCCTTGATTTCAGTGACAGCTTCGGTCTGCTCAGTTACCGTCTGCTCAATGATCTGCTGAAGCGCGTGATCGTCGTTTATCAGCTGTACCATGGAATCAATCAGCCTGCGGGAGTGCTCACCGCCGATAACCCCTGCCGTGCTGAAGAACTTCAGCCCGTTGTGGCCCACGGGGTTGTGGCTTGCAGATATATAGACTCCTCCGTGAATCTCGGCGTGCATTATGTTGTAGGCGATAACCTCAGGGATTGCGGCAATGCCGAGAGACTGCAGCTTCCAGCGGTCGCGAAGCAGGAGAGAGAGCATAGGAAGGGCCAAGGCTTCCCCCGTCGGGCGGGAGTCGGAGGCAATTACCAGGGTGTCCGCCCCAGGATAGGTCTCCTGCATGAAGCGGGAAAACACCGCGGCTGCGGCGCAGGCAATTACAGCATCCGCCGGCTGTATCCGGGGAGTGCCGCTTGACTCATCCCCGTCTTCGGCGAAAACCTTCCTCCAGCCTGAAGCTGACAGGATCATGGACCGGAAGGAAGCGCGGACTTCCTCTCTGCTTACCGCAGCTGCTGCCATATCAGATACCTCCTTGGGAGAAAAAGGATAGCAGAAACCCCCGATTTTGTATATCATGAACGTATGAAACGACCTGTACCGAAAGCCGCCGCCGTCCATGATCTCTCAGGATACGGCAGGGCGTCGCTCACCGTAGCCCTGCCGGTGCTCGCCTCGATGGGGGTGCAGACCTGTCCCCTGCCGACAGCCCTGCTGTCCACCCAGACCAGTGGATTCAGCGGTTACCACTACCGGGACCTTACTGAGGACATGCACGAAATCATCCGGCACTGGAAGTCCCTGGAGCTTCAGTTTGCGGGGATCTACAGCGGATTTCTCGGCTCCGCCCGGCAGATATCCTGCGTCACCGAGTTCATCCGGGAGTTTGCCCTTGAGGACACCCTGGTGGTGGTGGACCCGGTGATGGGGGATGACGGTCAGCCCTACGGTCCGATCTCACAGGAGCTTATCCGGGGGATGCGGGATCTGGTCTCCCATGCCCGGGTCATTACCCCCAATGTGACCGAAACCTGTCTGCTCCTTGATGAGCCCTTTCCCGAAAAAGTCGGCGAGGACCGGGTGTTCAGTTGGATAGCCCGGCTGCTTGAACTGGGGCCGAAGCAGGCGGTGATCACCAGCGTGCCGGTTGCCGGGATGCCAGAGCGCTGTATGGTCTATGCCGGGGATGCTGAAGCCGGGGTGATCTACCGGCTGGACAGTCCCCTGCTTCCGGCGAAATATCCGGGGTCCGGGGACATGTTCGCCTCGGTGCTCACCGGCGCACTTCTCCAGGACGAATCCTTTCCCGAAGCGGTAGCGAAAGCCGGTGACTGCGTGCAGCAGGCAATCTCAGAAGCGCTTCGGGACCGGGTGCCCCAGCGGGAGGGACTGCTCATTGAACCGGTTCTCGCCAGGCTCTCCTGCGGACCGGTGGCCCTTCGGTGCGAGGAGGCCGCATCCCTATGATCCTGGTGACCGCGGCCATGGCCGAGGAGCTGCAGGAGCTGCTTCCCTTGGAGCAATACACCGGCAGCGGATTTCCCGAAGCGGTGATCAGGGAGTATTCGGTCTGTGCGGCGGTCATCGGTATCGGAACGGTGCTCAGCGCCTGCAGGATCGGGGAACTGCTGGAGCGCTGTCGGCCCGAACGGGTGGTCCATATCGGCATCTGCGGAGGGCTGACTCCCGGCGTGTCTGCGGGAGAATTCATCTTGCCGAGCTGGACGGTGCAGCACGATCTGGGCCCGCTGCCCTTCAGCCGCACCGACAGGAACGGGGCTTTCGCGTTTGACCGGATTGAACTGAACAGTCCCCGGCGGGAAGCATACGGAGATTCCCTGCGGCAGGCCGCCGGAGGCGGGAAGGTGCATCTCCAGGGAGGGATTGCCACGGGGGACGGCTTTGTTACCGGGGAGCAGCGGCTGTCACTGGCAGGGAGATTCCCGCCGGGGGAGCAGGCAGTCTGCGATATGGAAACCTTCTCGGTAGCCGCGGCATGCAGGATCAGGGGAATTGATCTGGTGGTGATGAAGGCGGTATCCGATGATGCGCACCGGCGGGTGAAGCATTTATCCCGCTATCTGGCCAAGATATCCCGCATTCTCTGCCGAGCTGCGCTACTTCCTCGGCAGGATGACTGACCGGCAGTATTCCCGGATTACCTCCAGATGGGTCTCGCAGATATAGTTGGCCACCCGTTTGAGCTTCATGATGTTGCTGCTGCTCACATCGTCCATGGGAATGGAGCGGTCTCCGGTGTTCCCGGCGATCCGGTAGTACTGCACATCCGGCAGGGTGTTGAGCACCCGTTCAGCGGTATGGTACTGGCCGGAGGTATAGACATGGAACAGCGGCACTCCTTTTGAGGGAGAAATCCAGTCGATCAGGCCCATCCGCTGCAGTCCCTGGAGGGGCAGGGAAAAGCGGCTGCCCGCCGTACCGATAGAGAAAATGCTGAACTGCTCCGCCTCGGGATAGAGCCTGCGGGCTTCCAGATAGCCGTAGAGCGCCGGATTGTTTGCCGCCACCCCGCCGTCGATGAAGCACAGCTTTTTCCCGGTCCTGGGGGAGTTTATAAAGGCAGGGGGGAAATAGGAGGGGGCTGCGGTGGTGGCTCTGCCGACCTCCCACATCAGATAGGGAGCCGGATCGTAGGAGGTGAACAGGAAGGGCTCTCCATGGAGACATTCATAGGAAGTTATCGCCAGGGGAACCATCGCATCTGACATGCTCAAGGTTCCAAAGACCTCCTGCAGCAGCCTTACCAGGGACTCCTCATCGTATTTTTCCAGAAACATCTGTCCGAGAGATCTCAGCTGTCCGAGGGATCCCTTGGAGAATATTTCTTTGCTGCGCTGTTCGTACAGGGAGAGAATATATTCCAAAGTCATCGCTGGAAGCAGGGGGCTGCTCCTGCCTGATTCCGGATCAGTTCCTGCAGGCTCTGCCGGGGCGGCCAGACCGAGAGAGATCAGACCTCCCGTTGAGGTGCCGGCGATCAGGTCGAAGCAGGTGTGCAGGGGATCATCAATATCGAAGCGGGCAAGCTCCCGCTGGAGAGCAAGCAGAACGGTGATTGGGATGATTCCCCGGATCCCGCCGCCGTCGATAGAGAGGATGGAAACTGTCCGCTTTTTTCTCCGTCGCCAAAACATACCGGTTCATCATGGATGATTCAGAGGGTTTCGTCAAGAAAAAGCAGCCGGCGTTACGCCGGCTGCTGATACTGCTTGGTGAGCAGAATGTTACTTTCGGGCATCCTCAAGAGCCTTGTCGGCCAGAGCGACCAGCTCGCTGACGGTGATGGTCACCCCGGAGACGGCATCGGTTCTGCCGCTGTCGTCCAGTTCGATGGCCCGGGGATCCTGGGTGTGGAGCAGATGCTCCTCAGCCCGCTGAGCCTGGACGTGCCATTCGTCGATTGCTCCCCCTCGGGCAACCATCTGGTAGTCGCCGGCCTTATCCACGGATTTTTTGTCTTCACCGTCTTCGTTGACTGCGTTCCAGTCTGCATCGACGATAAAACCGTTGACCGCCATGATATCTACGAAATATTTCCACCCGGAAGAACCGAACTCATCGGCCTCAGCGTAATAGGTCCCGTCTTCGTAGACCACATCAGCAGCAGGTCCTGCATCAAGGGCCTGCCGGGCCAGTTCCGCAAAACTGCTGATGGTGATGGTCACCCCGGAGACCGCATCGGTCTTGCCGTCATCTCCGTAGGGAATATCTGCCGGATCCTGAGTCTCCAGCAGGTAGGCTTCGACCAGTTCAGCCTGCTCATACCATTCAGCCAGGGCGCCGCCCCGTTCAACCATCTGGTATTCCCCGGCACGGTCTATCGTCTTCTTGTCCTGTCCGTCCTCGTTGAATCCGCTCCAGTTCACCCCTGCGATATACCCGCTGATCACGTTCATTGCCACGGTGTAGGTCCAGCCTCCGTCGGGCCGCTGGGCTGCAAAATGCAGACCGTCCTCATAGGGCCCTCGGCCGACGGGGCCTTCAGCCAGCGCCTGCTGCGCCAGTTCCGCAAAACTGCTGATGGTGATAGTCACCCCGGAGACCGCATCGGTCTTCCCGTCATCTCCGTAGGGAATATCTGCCGGATCCTGAGTCTCCAGCAGGTAGGCTTCGACCAGTTCAGCCTGCTCATACCATTCAGCCAGGGCGCCTCCGCGGGCCACCATGCCGTAGAGCCCCATCCTGTCAAGGGTTTTCTTGTCGGGGCCGGAGTCACGGTGCACGCCGTTCCAGTCTGCCCAGACAAATTCACCGTTCTCGATCTCAAAGGACACCACATATTTCCAACCGCTGCCGGAAAATTCATCTTCCTGCGCGAAATAAATACCGTCTTCAGATTCACTCGGGGCGGCTGCCGGTTCGACTGCTTCCTCTGCCGGAGCCTGTGCTGCTGCAGGTTCTTCCTCCTGACCGCAGCTGATCAGAGCAAATGCGGCAAGCATAATTATCCCCAATACGGCTAGTTTCTTCATATTTCCTCCTAATATATATTCTTTTGGTACAGTATAAGGTTATCAAATGAGTAAGGCAATATCTGTTTTTTTAAATAAGGATAATTCCTTATAGAAATCAGGCTTTTCCCACCAAATGTTTTTGTGCTATAGTCCCTCCCATGAAGCAGATCATGAAACGTGCCGATGCGGTGATCCTCATAGCTGCAGCAGTGATCATCGGCGTCATGTCCTTCCAGATTTACCGCAACGGGTCAGATGCCGCCCTGGTGAGAATCGACGCTGCGGGAAGGCAGTGGATCTATCCCGTCGACCAGAATGATCAGCTTTTTATTCCAGGACCTCTGGGACATACTGAGGTGGTGATCGAAGACGGGCATGTCCATATACCCGATTCCCCCTGCACCAATAAAATCTGCGTCTCCACCGGAAAAATCCAGCGTACCGGACAGTGGATCATCTGTCTGCCCAATGATGTATTCGTAAGAATAGAGGGAGCACTGCCTGAGGACGGGGAGGTGGATGATGTCGCTTTCTAGCAGCGGCCGGGCCGTCCGGATCCATGAGATTGCCATGCTGGGGGCCTTTGCCCTGTTTCTGGCAACTGTCGAATATGTGATTCCCAAGCCGGTGCCCTTTATGCGCATCGGGCTGGCCAATCTTCCGGTGATGATCGGTCTAACCTTCCTCACCACCCGGGAGTATGCTCTGCTGGCCTTCCTGAAGGTCTTCGGCCAGGGAATTATCCACGGAACACTGTTCTCCTATGTCTTTCTCTTTTCCCTCGGGGGAAGTGCCGCCAGCGTGGTAATGATGCTGATTGCCTACCGCCTGGCAGGCAGGCATGTGACCTTCGTCGGAATTGCAGTTATCGGGGCATTTGCCAGCAACATGGCTCAGCTGTTTCTTGCCCGGGTGTTTCTCTTCGGGGAAGGGGCCTGGCTGATTGCTCCCCCCTTTCTCATCACCGGGCTGATCACCGCGGTAGTGCTCGGGCTCTTTACTCAGCAGTTTGTCCTCAGTTCCCGCTGGCTTGCGGCAAAACAGGAGGGGGTGCGGCGTGACTGACCGGAGAAATATTCCCCTTATCGCCGGACTGTGCATGCTGCCGGCTCTGGTGTTTCAGTTTGATCTCCTGCCGCTGCTGCTGCAGCTGGGGCTGCTGATCATCATCAGACTGCTGCAGGGAGGCAGAATCAGGGTAAAGACAAACCTCATGATGATCGTGACCATTACTGCCGTGAACCTGCTTCAGGCCCACGGACAGGTGCTCTATGAAATTGCGGGATTCGAGATAACCCTGGGAGCTCTGCGGATCGGACTGGTCCGTTCGCTGAAGCTCATTGCGCTGATCTACCTCTCCCAGTTCATGATTTCCCAGCGCCCGGCGTTTCCCGGAAGGCTTGGGAATCTGCTTTCACTGCAGTTCTCCTACTATGAAGGGTTTCTCAACAGCGGACTCAAGGTGAACCCGAAGCAGTTCATACAGCGTCTCGATGAGCTGCTGTTTCAGCTTGAGGAGCACCGGGGAGATCCTGGGGACCGGTTTCAGGCCGCCGGGAGCGTCGGCTGGATTCCCGCCGCCGCAGCTGCTGCGGCGTTCTGGGTAATCTACGCTACGGCCCCCCTGTTATAACCTCGTAGTCCTGGCTGACGATCCGGTAGGTAAGCCCCGGTGAGCCGATTCCCGAAGTGTAGTAGATCTTTTTGTCCTTCGTCAGAAACACTGCCTCAGCTTCGGGGATGTCTTCCATGTACTGCAGGCCCTGCTCGAGTCCCAGCACGAAGGCGGCAGTGGAAAGGGCATCGGCAAAGGCGGAGTTCTCCGCGATGATGGTAATGCTTTCCAGCTCATTCTCTGCTGGAAACCCAGTTTTCGTATCAAGGATATGGTGAAAATGCTCACCCTCCCGGGTGAAGAACCGTTCATAAATCCCTGAGGTGACCACCGTGCCCTCCTCGAGGGATACGATCATGACATAATCCCCCCTGCCGCTTCCGGGATCCTGGACCCCGATTCTCCAGTCCGTGCCGTCGGGCTTCGTCCCCACGAGCATGATGTTGCCCCCGAGGTTTACTAAGGCGCTGGAGGAGCCCATTTCAGTAATGATCCGCTTCACCTCATCGGCGGCATACCCCTTGGCTATTCCGCCCAGATCAATCTGCATGCCCTCTTTCAGCAGCTTTGCCTCATACCGCGAACCGTTGTGATCGGTGAGCTCCAGCTGGGAGTAGTCCACCAGGTTGATCAGCTCATCAAGCTGCTCAGTTCCGGGTATTGAGGGATTGTCGGTGCCGATACCCCATGCTGTCACTAACGCCCCCACGGTGGGGTCGAAGGCCCCGTCGCTTGAGACGGCCACTTCCTTGGCCATGGCAAGGACTGAAAAGATCTCCCGGGATATCTCGACGGCCTGCTTCCCGGCCTGATCATTCACCCGGTCCACTTCGCTGCCGGGTTTATAAAGGCTCATGGCCTCTTCAATTTCATCTACCCGGGCAAAGGCCGCCTGAATGATCTCTCGGGCGCGGTCTGCCGGCTGATCATAGATGGTGATTCTGGAGACCGTGCCGAGAGCAAGGTGGTTTTCGGCAACCGGCTCATGGGAGGCCGTATCTTCAGCATCTGAACTGCCGCAGGAAGCGGTGATCAATAATGCAGCAGTTATGAACGGAATAATTACAAATATTCGGAAAAAGTGCTTTGATTTCATATAAAAGCAATATGAAGAAAAATAAACATCTTGACAACTGTTTTATTGGGCTATACGTTTATAATGATTACAAGTTTAGTATTGTTTGGAGTAAAGCATGGATAGAAAAAATATTGTGATCCTCGGCGGCGGATATGCCGGGGTGCATGCGGCGAAACGGCTTTATAAAAAATTCAAGAAGATGCGCGACAAGGTGACCGTCACCTTGATCGATAAAAATCCCCATCATGTGCTGATGACTGAGCTTCATGAACTTGCCGGGGGCAGGGTGCCTGAGGAGTCGGTGAAAATTTCTTATGACCGGATATTTGCCGGCACATCCGTGGAAGTGGTCCGTGAAGAAATCACCGATATCGACTTCGAAAAGCAGGTGCTCACCTCCGATACCGACAGCTATCCCTACGATTATCTGATGATTGCAACCGGGGCTGAGCCTTCCTATTTCGGTATTCCCGGGATACAGGAACATGCCCTGCCGCTGTGGGGTCTCAAGGACGCAGTGCGGATTCGGGAGCATGTGGAGACGATGGTGCGCGACGCGGCCTTTGAGAAGGATCCGGTGCGGCGCAAGGAGAAACTCACCTTTGTCGTCGCCGGCGGCGGTTTTACCGGTATTGAGATGATCGGCGAACTTATTGAATGGGTGCCCATTCTCTGCGAGCAGCATAAGGTTGATCCCGATGAAGTGCGGCTGATTACCGTGGAAGGACTCGGACAGGTTCTCAATACCTGGCCTGAAAAGCCCAGGAAGAAGGCGGTGCGCTATCTTGAGAAAAACGGGGTGGAAATCAAGCTCAACTCCTTCATCGTGCAGGCTGATGACGGGAAGATCACCCTTAAGGACGGAACGGAGATTCTTGCCGACACGGTGATCTGGACCTGCGGCATCAAGGGCAGCGAATTTGCTGAAAAACTTCCCCTTGAGACCGGCAAGATGGGACGCAAGCGGGTCGATGAGTACATGCAGAGCCCCGATGATGATCGGGTCTACTTTGCCGGAGACGCCGTATGGTTTCTGGAGGAAGAACGGCCCCTCCCGCAGACTGTTGAAGCTGCCGAGCAGACTGCTGCAACAGCCGCTGACGGGATCATCTACAAAATCTGCCGGGAGCTCTCCTGCTCTGCCAAGGAGCCGAAACCGTTTCAGTCGAACTTTCACGGATACATGGTCTCCATCGGCGGGAAATACGGCGTCTCTCATACCATGGGCGTATCCATGTCCGGCTTTTTCGCCATGGGACTGAAGCATCTGATAAATATGTACTATCAGCATACCGTCTGCGGGTTCAACGGATGGGCCCGGTACCTGAAGCACGAAATATTCGACATCAAGGACAAACGCTCCTTTATACGGGGACTGGCTGCGGAGAAACTTGCCTCCTACTGGATGACGTTTCTGCGGATGTTCCTCGGGGCGATGTGGCTGGTTGAAGGTCTGAAGAAGGTCCCCGCCTGGCTGACCGACACCACCGGAAGCTACGTCTACTGGGGCGATGACGGCACCGGGGCTACCCCGTGGGAAAACGGCGGCAACGGCGAGGAGACTGCAGAAGCGGTCAGTGCAGGCACCAGTGCAACTCCCTGGGAGGAGGCGGCGGCTGAAAACGGAGAGGCCGCGGCCGAGGAGGCTGTCGCTGAATTTGCACCGCCGCTTCTGGACGAACCGACGGCGCTGTTCCAGTGGGTCAATGAGACCTTCGTTGCCCAGGCTCCCTACCTGTTCCAGCTGAGCATTGTGCTCGGAGAAATTGGCCTCGGTCTCGCCTTTCTGGTTGGACTGTTTACCTTTCCCGCTGCAATTGCATCAATTGCCCTGTCGGTGATGCTGCTGATGGGAGCACTGGCAAGCCAGGAGATACTGTGGTATATTGCTGTGTCGATCGTAATGCTCGGCGGTGCCGGTAAGGCCTTTGGTCTGGATCACTGGGTGATGCCGTGGATCAAGAAGCTCTGGAACAGATGTTCCCTGGCGAAGAAGACCCATCTCTATCTGGATGAACCGGTGATCAGGCGGAGGAAAAAGCAATAAGGACGGAACCACCGGTGAACAATTTCTGGAAGGATGAACCCCTTGTCTCCCGGGGACTTGAGCAGGTGCAGTCACGCATCGAGCAGACAGTCTCCGGAGCCAGGGGATTTATACGGCCCTATCTCCAGCAGCTGCTTACGCAGCAGGGAAAAATGCTGCGGCCTGCCTGTGTGCTGTTATCCTCACGGGCAGAAGGGGCCGCTGCTGATGAAGATGAAACTGCGGATCTGGCCGCCGGAGTGGAACTGATCCATACGGCGTCATTAATTCATGACGACATCATTGATGAGGCCCCCCTGAGGAGGGGAGAGTCAACTCTTCACAGCAGAATCGGCAACCGAAAAGCGGTGGTTGCCGGGGACTATCTGATGGCCAAGGCCTTCTCGCTGTTTTCCAGCGTCCCTGCCGACCGGATCCGCCCGCAGGTGGTTTCAGACCGGATCGGGAGGCTGTGCGAAAGCGAGATTGACCAGGACGGGGAAATGGGAGATTTCTCCATATCCATCGGCCATTATCTCCGCCGCATCGGCGGGAAGACCGCCGCGCTGTTTTCCCTCAGCTGTTATCTCGGGGCCGCTTCATCCAATCTGAGCCGGCTGCAGCAGCATCGTCTGTCGCGATTCGGCTACACCCTCGGCATGGCCTTTCAGATCCAGGACGACATCCTGGACTATCGGGGAGATGAGCGGCATCTCGGAAAGGAGACTGCTCGGGACCTCCAGGCAGGGATTGCGACCCTTCCGCTGCTGTGCGCTCTGCAGAACGATTCCTCGGGAGCACTGGCGCAGCTGCTCAAGAGTCATCCGGTACGTGCGGATGAAGCCTGCGATATGGTGCTGAGGCTGGGCGGGCCGGCAGAGGCCGAGTCGATCGCTGAGGCTTACCACCGGAGAGCCCGTCGGGAGCTGAGCCGGCTTCCTGCAGGTGAGGCCTCAGTTATGCTGGGGCGGCTGCTGGATCGGCTTACCGGCAGAAGCCGCTGACGGATAATCTGGACTTTTTTTGCAAACAGGTGTAACGTAGTGATCCAGAGTAAGTTTAGCTCTTAGAACCGAAAGACAGGAGATCAGTTTGTCCGCATTGAGAAAGACCGTAACACTTATTATTATCATATATATATATACCGCTTCGGGGGCTTTTGCCGCCCATCAGACCGACGGGTATATTGGAGACATGCGCCTTGCCGGAATGGCCGGAGCATATACCGCTGTAGCGAATGATCACAATACGCTGTTCCGCAACCCCGCCGGCCTGGGAATGCTGCAGACCGGTACCATCGGAACGATGATCCATTATACGGACCTGCATCAGTCCTCCGGAGCCCAGTTTTATGAGCCGATCGTGATGCCCCAGTTTTTCTTTACCGGCTCGGGATGGGGAATAAGCATTTCCTCAATCTATGACCTCAACCTGGAGAACGGCGGTGACGACGAGGACCGGATATACACCATATCGAAGATCAACAATGTTGATCTGGGATTCGGGGTGAACCTGGGGATGTTTTCCGCCGGGGCAGCAATCCACGCATCAAAGATTACTGAAGCCTCAAATGTGAACATATCGGACCCGGGGCAGAGTGATTTTTTTGCCGATTTCTTTCAGCAGGTGTTTCTGAATGACTACAACGGGAATAACCATGAAGAGGGAGAATCGGTCCTGCTTCGGGCAGGACTGCTCTTCGACACTGGTATTTTTGCCCTTGGCGCCCACCACGATGAAATCCTTGATGTCATGGCGTGGTCCCAGCACCAGGACCTTCCGGTCCTGGAGGACCTGCTGAAGGATATCTATGTGGGAGTTTCCGTCAGGAATCCCCGGCTGGACCGGTACGGACGAAGGAATATCCTCCGGTTTCTCGGTGCTCTGGACGTTGATCATATCGGCTGCGACGATCACCGGATGCTGCGCATGGGCGTTGAATCCGGGATATACTTTACCGACAGCGATCGCATCGTACTGCGGGCAGGATACAAAGAGCATATGCCGAGAATACAGGATCTGATGTTCGGGGCGATCAACCCCTCCCAGGGAACCGTCACTGTAGGTGCCGGGCTGGAGATTACCGCACTGTCGCTCCAGGCTTCCTATACGATGCCTGCCAAGGAGCTCTTCACTGACGAAAAGGATGAACCCCGCTTCGGTATCTCAGCAGGGTTTGTCTTCTAGCAGTACTCCGTACAGCTGCCGAAATCATTATTTCGGCAGCCCGTAGGTTTCCACCACGTAATCAATATCTTTATCTCCCCGACCGGACAGGTTTATCAGGATGCTCCGGTCCTTTGGCAGCTGTGAAGCGAGCTTCATGGCGTATGCCACCGCATGGGCTGACTCAAGGGCGGGAATAATCCCCTCCCTTCTGGAGAGCACGTAGAAAGCGTCAATTGCTTCCTGATCGTTAATGGTGACGTAGTTCACCCGCTTGGTGTCCTTCAGATAGCTGTGCTGCGGTCCCACCCCCGGGTAGTCCAGGCCGCTGGCCAGGGAATACACCGGCTGAGGATCTCCCTGGTCATCCTGAAGCAGGTAGCAGGCAAATCCGTGGATCACCCCGGGTTTTCCAAGGGTGAGGGTGGCTGCATGCTCCCCGACGGAGAAGCTTTTCCCGGCAGGCTCCACTCCGTAGATATCAACTTCCCGGTCCTCCAGAAACTCCTGGAACAGCCCGATGGCGTTGGATCCTCCCCCTATACAGGCCACCAGGTAATCCGGCAGGCCTCCGGTACGTTCTCTGAACTGCTCTTTGGCCTCCCGGCCTACCACGGACTGGAAGTCCCGGACCATCATGGGAAAGGGATGGGGGCCCACCACGGAGCCGATGGCGTACATCTGGGTCTGGGTGTCCCCCAGATAGGCTTCGAAGGCCGCATCCACTGCATCTTTCAGGGTCTTTGTCCCCCGGTCAACCGGGATCACTCTGGCACCGAGGATCTCCATTCGAATCACATTGGGATGCTCCTTGCGGACATCCACTTCCCCCATATAGATGTCGCATTCAAGACCCAGCAGAGCCGCGGCTGTGGCCAGGGCGACGCCGTGCTGTCCGGCTCCGGTTTCAGCGATCAGCTTCTGCTTGCCCATGTATTTCGCCACCAGCGCTTCTCCGATGCAGTGATTGATCTTGTGGGCGCCGGTGTGGTTGAGATCCTCCCGTTTGAGATAAATCTGTCCTCCTCCCAGCTGCAGCGAGAGCTCCTTGGCATGATAGATTGGTGAAGGCCGTCCCACATAGTGGGTATAGTAATAGGCCAGATCCGACAGGAAGGATGGATCCCTGCGGCAGGCTGCATATGCTTCGGTTATTTCCTTCAGTACCGGTTCCAGCATCGGGGGCACGTAACTGCCTCCGTAGGGACCGAAAAAACCCTGTTCATCGGGCATCTGATACTCAATTGTCTGTTTCTGGTTCTCCATACTCATATGCTGACTCCTTGAAAATTTGTTTGCAGGCTGAATCTTCCTGCTTGAGAATTTTTGAGCCCCGGGTGATCTTGCACAGGCTGATTCCCAGGTCGTGGGCAATGTCCCGCTGATGAACCCCTCGGTAGAGGTCCTTCATCAGACGCCATCTCAGGGCGAAATCATATTTCTCCTTCATGGTGAACAGCTCTTCAAAGAGTTTCTGCATCCGGTCCCGGCTGGTGGTTCGGGTAAACACATCAATCACTTCATCTAAATCGTTCATAACATGTCCTTGTTACTATTTATAGAAACAGATAGTACCGTATGTATTGCCGGGCTGTCAATACGGGACGGAAAATTTTTTCATCCCCGGGAGTTATTGACTTTTTTTCCCTCGGTTTATATAGTTTCGATGGTAATTTAGTTGACAAGGAGCAGTTATGGCAAAATCCAATAGGGGTACAGGAATCCGCGACCAGGTAAGCAGAGCACGAGGTACCTGCCCGCTGTGTAAAAGAACTGGCATCAAGCTGCTGCGTGAGCGGGAAATCAGCGAAAAAAAGCTGAAAATCTGCAAGCAGTGTGATGCGGCTAAGAAAAACAGCACAAAAAAGGCTTCATAAGCAGCTGCATGATCTCTGAGCAGGGCGACGGGAGCAGCCTTTCCCTCGTCCTTTTTTTATGGAAGGGCCCATGACGTCGGAAAGCCATCAGGTAGACCTGTACTGCGTTGGGATCTGCGGGACGGGGCTGGCAAATCTCGCCCGATTTTATGCCGCCCAGGGGTTCCTGACGGCCGGTTCGGATGTCAGCACCGACTATTATACTGCCGAAGGGCTCAAGGATGCAGGTATTGCCGTCTATGCCGGGTTCAGCCGGGAACGGATCCGGGAGCTAATTCCCGTCCGGGTGGTGTATTCCGCCGCCTACCATCCGGAAAGCAACGTGGAGCTTGCAGAAGCCCGGAGGGCAGGGATTCCTGTTGTATCCTATCCCCAGGCCGTAGCTGAACTGACAAGGCAGTACGATACACTCTGCGTGGCCGGAAGCCATGGAAAGACGACCACCTCAGTGATGGTCCTGCAGGGGCTGAAAGCCCTGGGCATAACCGCTGCAGGACTGATTGGAACCAGTGTTCCCATGCCGGCTGCTGCAGACATGCTGGTAGTCGAGGCCTGCGAATACCGCCGTCATTTCCTGGCATACAGCCCCAGGACAGCGGTAATCACCTCCATGGACCACGACCATGTGGACTGCTTTCCCGACCTGAGCTCCTGTGAGGAAGCCTTCCTTGCCTTCGCCCGCCGGGCGGAACATACGGTGGTTCTGCCGAAGTATGCTGACCTCGGTACGTCCGCCGAACTGCTGGTGCCGGGAGAGCGCTATCGGGCGGTAAACCGCCAGGACGGGTCCTGCTTGTTCCTCCCCTGGAATATTTCGGCGCGGTGCGCCGTGCCTGGGCGGCATATCAGGGAGGATGCGCTGTCAGCAGTTCTGGGGATCTGCGGGCATATGAAGCATCGGAGAGGGAGGTCCCTGACCAGGGAAGAACTTGAACGGGTGATCCAGACAGTATGCTCATATCAGGGGGCGGTGAGGCGGTTTGAAACCCTGGGTGAAGCAGGTGGTGTGCTGTTTATGGATGACTACGCCCATCACCCGGCGGAGATTTCCGCCGTCATTGAATCGCTGCGGGAGTATGCCCCGGGCAGGAGGCTGGTGGTCGATTTTGTGCCCCATACGATCTCCCGGACCCGGTTTTTCCTGAAGGAATTCGCCGGGGCGCTCAGAAAAGCGGATGCAGTGTGCATCCAGGAGATCTACCGCTCCCGCCGGGAGGAGGACAGCACCGACGGGCTCAGCGGACTGGATCTTGCACACCTGATTGAAAACAGCCGGTTTTTCCCGGATTATGACGGGGCGTTCCACTGGCTTCATTCGATTCTGCAGCCGGGTGATGTGATGCTCACCCTCGGTGCAGGAGATAACAGACAGCTGGGATTTTCCCTGCTGCATGCAATGCAAGAGAGGAATCAATGAAAAGTATGACCGGCTACGCCAGCCGGGAGCTGCTCCATGAGGAGTTCCAGGCATCGGTGGAGATCAAGTCCTGCAACAACCGCTATCTTGATATTCACTTTCATCTTCCCGGTGTGCTCGGAGCGCTGGAACCGCCCCTCCGTGATATGATAAAGCAGCGGGTATCCCGGGGACGAGTGGATGTGACCATCAGGTACAAATGTCTGGAAAGCAGCGAGCTGATTCATGTGGACCACCATATGCTGCAGCAGTATGCCCGGGCCTTCAGGACGATTATTAAGGAGACCGGAATTGACGATGCGCTGCGGCTCGAACATTTTACTGCCGTCGGGGAAATCCTCAAACCCGTTGATCCCCAGCAGGGAAGCCCCCATGACCGGCAGATTATTGAAATGACCGAAGAGATGATGGATGCCTTTGAGGAGAGCCGGAGGACCGAGGGGAAGGCCACCCGAAGGGATATTGTCGGGCAGCTTGAGTCCTTCACCCGGGCTTTCGAGCAGGTGAAACAGCGCTCAGATGCGCTTGAGCAGTCGCTTCAGGAGGCGTTGACCGAGCGGTTCCGCCAGCTCATCGGTGAGGAATATGACCAGCAGCGGATCTATGCTGAGACGGCGGTAATGCTGGTAAAGTATTCGATCAATGAGGAAATACAGCGCACCGAAAGCCATCTCAGTCAGTTCTGCTCCCAGATGGAAGGCGGAGCTCCGGTGGGGAAGCGGCTCGATTTTCTCTGTCAGGAACTCAACCGGGAAGTAAATACCATCGCATCGAAGAGCACCATGGCGGAAATAAACCATGCAGTGGTGGCGATGAAGGACCATCTGGAAAACATTCGGGAGCAGCTGCGTAATGTCGAATAATACAATAGCCATTTCGGGAAGAAGCGGATGCGGAAATACCACCGTCAGCCGGCTGGTGGCCGAGGTGCTCGGATTTGAGATGATCAACTACACCTTCCGTACCCTGGCGGAGGATTTGGGCCTCACCTTTGAGGAACTCTCCGGCAGAGCTGAGGAGGACGACTCCTACGATAAACTTCTTGACCGCAGGCAGGTGGAGCTAGCAGGCCGCGGCAGCTGCGTCCTCGGATCCCGGCTTGCCGTCTGGCTGCTTGAAGATGCTGATCTGAAGGTGTATCTGAAGGCTTCTCCGGAAGTGCGCGCCCGGCGGATAATGAAGCGGGAGGGGGGGAGTTTTGAGGAAAAGCTGGAGGAAACCCTTCGGCGGGATGAGCGGGACGAGCGGCGGTACAGACGGATTTACGGGATTGACACCGCCGACCTCAGCATCGCTGATCTCATCATCGATACCGACCACTGCGATCAGCATGATGCCGCCCGGATGATCATCTGGGCGTTTGAGCAGCGGACAGGAAGACAGGGGTGATTCCTGCTTTACACGACTGCAGGAAATAATCTATACTGCATACAAATCTTGTTCGGAGGTACAGCGTTGGCAATTCCATTGGAAAAACTGATCAACCGGGATGATAATATATATGAGCTTACCTGTGTTGCCATCAAACGGGCTGCGTTTGTCACCAAGTACGGAGACGAGGAACTGGAACTGCATGACTTCAAGGTAGTCTCCCTCTCTATTGCTCAGGTGCTGGAGAATCGTGTCGAATACTTTTTCGATAAATCGGAATAAAGTCAAGCACCCGGTGCTCCTGCTCTTCGGACCGACGGGAGTAGGAAAGACCGAGATCCTAATCCAGGAGTTTTCTTCCGGGTATGAGGTGATCAGTGCCGATTCCATGCAGGTCTACCGCGGACTTGACATCGGTACGGCAAAACCTGATGCCCGGGAGCGATCTGCCGTTCCCCACCATCTTATTGACATCAGAGAGCCCTTTGAGCAGTTTCAGGTAGGCGACTTTGTCCGTCTGGCCGACTCATGCATGCAGGCAGTAACCCGCCGGGGGAATATTCCGATACTGTCAGGAGGAACGGCCTACTACTTCAAGCATTTCCTTTTCGGACTGCCGGGTACGCCGAAGGCGGATGCCGATCTGCGGCGTACCCTCCAGGCAGAGCTTGAGCGCGAAGGACTGCCCCGGATGTTTGAGCGGCTGAAGCAGAGAGACCCTGAAAGCGCCCGCCGCATCAGTCCGGAGGATGCTCACCGGATTCTGCGGGCCCTGGAAGTATATGATTCCTCCGGCCGTCCCCTGTCGGCGTATCGGATCCGAGAGAACATCCGGGAACACATCGACCCGGTGACCATCGGCCTTTGGCGGGATCAGAAAGACCTCCATGCCCGGATAGACAGACGGGTGCGGTGCATGTTTGCCGAAGGGCTCTACCAGGAACTGCAGCAGCTTCTGAGCCAGGGGGCCTCCCCTTCCTGGCCGGGGATGAAGGGAATCGGATACCGGGAGTTTTTCGTTTTCCGGGATTCGGGGGAACAGTCCCTCGCGATGCTTGCCCGGGAGATTGCCGAGAACAGCAAAAGATACGCAAAACAGCAGATGACCTTTTTCCGAAACCTTCCGGGGGTGCACTGGCTTCACCCCGATGAGCGGAAGGCTATTCGATCACTGGCTCCTGGTCAAGAACACTGATGCGGCTGATCATGTAGTAGGATCCGTGGTCCTCCAGCTGCAGCTGCTCGAAAAACTGGATGCCTGTCACCAGGGCATGCTCCGGCTCAGTCACCTCATCAGGCGGGGAATCGGGATGCCAGAGAATGAACTCAGCTGTGAATTCCAGCTCGCCGATCTGCTCAATTTCCAGATCCGTAATGCCGTACACGGCAGTTTCAGGAGGAAGATCCGGCTTCCCGTCTGCAACCCACTGTCTGGCGGGAAGCAACTCTCCTCCCCCGTAGGCCTGCCGCATGGCATTGCTAACATGCATATACACCAGCTGGTTCTCCCGGACATTTTCTGCTGTCTTGGTCAACAGCTGCTGATATGTATCAAGCCTCAGTTCATCCTGGAGGTCATAGAACAGCGTCACCACCTCAATCGGCTCAAGTCCTTCGTGAATCGGCGGTTTTGCAGCTTCAATGATCCAGTTTACCGCCATAGCCCCGATAATGACCGCCGCCGCGACGGCCAGCCCCAGTTTGACCCCGTGCTTTCTTAAGAAAACCCGCTGCCTGGAGCGTTTATCAACTTTGCGCTGATGCTGCTGTCTGCAGGATTCTGCGGCTTCATACCGGACTGATGGGGCTGTAGCAGTAATTCGGGGTTTCTCCTCCCGGATCCGTTCTGCCAGCCCGGCTGCATCGGGCAGGGCCTCCTCCAGCTTAATCCAGCTCATGATGCCTGAGGAAAAATCGTCGCTCACCGAGGGGCGGAGGGTCCACAGCGGCAGGGGGTCATATCCTGCTTCCCTGATGCGCTCATCGGCGAAGGGGCTGACATTGGTAACCAGGGCGTAGAACAGGGTGATCATCTGGTAGAGCCATTCCTGCCCTGCGGGTGCCTTCGGGTGGACCCACTCCTGCTTGAGAGCATACCGCCGGGATTCAGAGACGGAGTTCATCATGATCTCTGCAATCGGCTCAGGCAGAATTAATATTCCTGAACTCGGAATCAGCCAGATTGAACACAGGGGAAATCCCTTTGCAAACCAGGGATGCTTCAGCTCCCGGGCTGCCTGATCGAGCCGGGTGAGAAGCATCAGATAGAGATCGATCCGTGTAGCTGCCGAGAGATTGGTGTCGAATATCATGGAGAGGGGATGCAGGTTCTCCGTCTCGGTGTAGATGCAGCGCATGCCGTTTGTCGTCTGGATGCCTTCCCAGTACCAGGGGCTCACCCCGTCTCCGGTGACCAGATACCCCGGAACCTTGCCGCCCTGGAACATGCCCCTGGAAAGGGAAACTGAATCCGGCGCCAGGGGGATTGCCGTCTTTTTTTTGTTATCGTGGGAAAAGGTAAAAGTTCTTTCGTGCATATCAGCCCTCGATTTTTTTTGTTCTCACTGTATGATACATGCATTTTCATGAAATCGTCTACTGCGGGTTTTTATTACCGCTCCGGATGAAACAATCCTCCGTACCAGACCCGCTTACCCGACAGGTCCTGACTGGGCTGTTGAGCGGCAAGCCGGTAAGGAGAATCAGTGATTCCGCTTCTGCGCAGCGCTTCCAGAGCTGCGGGATTGCACGGAGCGATCTGCCGGGTGCGAAGCGGCTCCAGGAGGGGCAGGTGAGGCTTGCTCTCTCCGGGAGCCGTCAGCAGCCTGCTGATCTCCTCCGCCTGCCGGTTTGCGATGTCCTCGTCAGCCAGCCCGGTGAGATTTGTGCTGACTGCAAAGAGGGTTTTTTCCTGACGGAACTGCCTGAGCAGTTCTGCAAGTCTGTCTGCGATCCTGCTGGTGCTTCCGCTGACAAACAGCGGAAGCACCGGAACATCACCGAAGAGCAGGGATATAAAGGGGAGGGAGTTATCCAGAGCGGGCTCCTCCTCAAGATACCGCCCGCGGATAGGCGCCAGGTCACTCCCGATTACCCGGTGGGAACCCAGAGGGGAATTGATCACCTCAATTCCCGGATGATAGATTCCCTGTTCCTCGGGGCTTTCAGGGGTGTGGACCGGAAGCAGCAGAACCAGCTGCCGGGGCTGAAAATCCGCTGCGGCCGCCCATGCGGCCGCCAGCACCGGTGCGGTGATCTCATACTGGCCGTGGGGTACTATGACTGCCGGGGAGGTTCCCCGGGGATATGTGTTCAGCTGCCGGGAAACGAGACTCCGGAGAATCTCCGGATCAGCCGGATAGAACATGTCAGGTCCGAGGGGAATGTGATTCATGGAGTGCCTCCCAGCAGCCGCTTCAGCCGTGTGTGATCAAGCTCGACAAAAAGATTCTTTTCCTGGGTAGGGATCACCGTGCCCAGCTTCCCGTGCTTCGCCCGCCGCAGGTGCTTCACCTGGGCGACATAGAGATCCGCTTTTCCGCTTTTCTTTGCTTTGGAAAAGTAAAGGGCGAGGTTCCCCGCATCCAGGAGGGTGTCCAGTGGAACGGTTTTCCCCTTCAGAAATTTTATAAACACATATCCCCCGGGATAATCCCGGGCGTGGAGCCAGTAGTCATTGCCCCGGGTGTAGTTTCTCAGCAGTTCATCGTTCTCCCTGGCAGTTCTTCCCACCAGGATCACGAAGGGACCGGAGCGGAACTGAAGTCCCGGGATGCGCTCGCCCGCCCTGGTAACGGTGGAAACTCCGGATTCAGAGGCAATAAAGGTGCTTAAGGCCTCCCGCTGGGCCTCAAGATTCTCCCACTCCTCCAGCAGAAAGGTCCGCTGGGCGGCTAAATCGTCAAGCTGCCGCTCGAGATTTCCCAGCTCCTGTTCCCGGTGCTCCCGGGTCCGCTGCTCCTTCTGGAACTGCTGATAGAGCGCTTCAACCTGCTTTCCCGCAGGAACAGAGGGGTCAAGGGGGATTTCAACAGGCCTGTTCCCGTGATAGAAATCCTCCACCGTCACTGAGGTGCTCTTCGGCTCAATTCGGTGAATATTCGCCGCAAGCAGATCAGCAAGCTCCCGGGTCCGCTCGCCTCCTTCAATGCTCGACTGCCGCTGCATCCCCGAAAGCCGGGAGAGCAGCTTTGACTCCTTGCCTCCGAGGTAGGATTCAGCCTGGGTGCTGAGCCGGCGGATATGCTCCCGAAGCTCCTTCTCATAATACTCCCGGGAAATCTGCTCATTGAAGGACTCGCCGTCACTGCGTTCCCGGGGAGTGAACTCCTGCTTGTGATGCGGCTGCGCCTCCTTTCGGGGATTATAGGAGTCACCGGACTGCTCATGTTTCCCCGGTCTCCGATAGAAGGCATCCAGGATGGTATGGTCCCGGCTGCACAGCAGCATATTCGCTGCGCTCCCCCAGAGACGGGCATAGAGATAGTAGACCGTCCCCCGGTGTTCTATAATGAACTGCACAATCCGGTCCTGGTGGATCTGTTCAGCTCCGGTAATCTTCCCCCCGGTGATTTTCGACCGGAGCAGCTGCACGTAGCGTTGATGCTTCTGCCGGATCGTTGCCTGCTTGCGGTGGTGGAGCCGATGAAGACGGCAGCCCTGCTGGGAGAGATCTATCAGCAGGGTGTACCGTCCCGGTTCGGGATGATAGAGTTCAAGCAGCAGGGTATGGAAATCAGGCTGCTGCACCTTCTGGATTCGGGCGCCTTCGAGATGAAGTTCATTGAGGATCAAATCGATTTCCCGCCAGTTCAGGGACATGCGTATCCTCCCAGTGACCGGACGGTTTTCACGAAGAGCTCCTCGTCCTTTGCGGCGAAGAATACGAGATATATCTTCCTGATGCTTCCGGGGTTTTCGGTGATAATTTCCGACAGAGTCCTCCAGACAATCTCTGCAGCCAGTTTCTTCGGAAACCCGTAGGCCCCCGTGGAAACTGCCGGGAATGCGACGGTGCCGCAGCCGAGCCGCTGTGCCTCGGCTGTGCTGCTGCGGTAGGCGGATTCCAGCAGCTCAGGCTCTCCGCGGGTGCCGTCCTTCCATACCGGACCTACGGTGTGGATCACCCAGGTAGCTCTCAGCCGACCGGCGGTGGTTGCCGCTGCGGCGCCTGGAGGAAGTCCGTCGGGATACCGGATCTCCCTCAGCTGTCTGCAGGCAGCCAGAATGGTTCTGCCCCCTGCCGCATGGATCGCACCGTCAACCCCGCCGCCTCCGAGGAGGGACGAATTCGCAGCGTTGACCACCGCATCCGCCTGGATTTTGGTGATATCTCCGGTACAGACATAGAATTTCTCAGGTATCAGTTCAGTCATATGCTACCCTCCCTGTATGTACCGGTCCCGGATTTCTGCGGCCATGTAGAAGGAACCGGTAACGAGAATCCCTTCACCATCGAAAATCAGATCCGAGGCGCGTTTTACCGCCTCACCGGGATCCGGCTCGAAAAGCACAATCGGAGGGGACTGACGCTCTCCTTCAGCAAGCATGACATGGGCGGTGCTGGTAAACAGTTCGTAGAGCTCCCGGGGACTGCTGGGCTTGAAGGTACCCGGGGTGGAGACCACAATCCGGTCAAAATGCCGAAGAATGGATTCAGCCATGGCGGTATGGTCTTTTCCGGAAACGGCCCCGAATATTACCGAACCTCCCCTGGGAAACAGTTCGCGGTATGAAGTGATCACCCGATCGATTGAGCGCCGGGTATGGGCTCCGTCAATGACTATGTTCACCGAATTGGTCAGCAGCTCCATCCTTCCCGGGAGCATCGTCGCGGAAATTCCTGTTATAGCCTGTTTTCTGGCCTCAGGTGCGGTTATCAAATGAAGCTGATCCAGCATGGCGAGGGCCATGGCGCAGTTTTCGCTCTGGAAACTGCCCAGCAGCTTGATGGTGAGCTCATCGATGATATCATTTGCCCAGACAAGCTTGAGGCAGTTCTGCTGAAGGGTGGAATGGGAGCTGCTGTGCACCAGAATGTCCGGCAGATAGGTGAGCGGACAGCTGCGTTCATCGGCAATTCCCTGGAGCACCTGGAGGGCGTCCCGGTGCTGAGGGGCGATGACCGCGGGTACGGATTCCTTCAGGATCCCGCCCTTCTCAGCGGCAATTTCTGCATAGGTATGCCCGAGGATTTCTGTATGCTCCAGTTCGATCGGAGTAACTGCCGTCAGCACGGGGGAGCAGACATTGGTGGCATCCAGTCTTCCCCCCAGACCGGTCTCAAGTACGACGTAGTCGCATTCAGCCTTCTGAAACAGCAGAAATGCCAGCAGGGTAAGGAGCTCAAAGGTGGTGGGATGATCATATCCCCGCTCCTCCGGAAACACAAACCCTTCAAGGGAATCGAACATCCCATGCACCGTTTCCAGGAGCATCTCTTCAGGAAAAAATTCCCCCGCCAGGGTGAACCGTTCCAGATAGGTGGTGACATGGGGGGAACCGTAGAGCCCTGCGGTGTATCCCAGGGCGGACAGACCTCCGGCCAGCATGGCGCAGGTTGACCCTTTGCCCTTTGAACCAGCCACATGGATGATGCTGCAGACCTGGTCGGGACGACCGAAATGCTCCAGCAGTCTGAACATCCGGTCGAGGCGGTACGTCCTCACCGTGTACTGCTGCGTCTTTTCCAGATTAGTAAAGGATTCAATATGTGAAAAGGCTTAGTGTGTGGTAGTGAATCTCATAATGACCTACTGTAGTACAGCTTCGTACTGTTGGTCAATTGCGCAGTATCTGTTAGACTGCCTGCAGCTGGAAAAGGAGTATCACTATGCATCTGTTATTTGTCTGTCTTGGAAACATCTGCCGTTCTCCGGCTGCTGCGGCCGCCTGCAGGGAACTGGCAGAGCAGCGGGGTATGGAGGGCATCACTGTGGCTTCCTGCGGAACGGGTCCCTACCAGGAAGGACTGCCCCCGGACCGGAGAATGCAGGCGGCAGCCGGCAGAAGAGGATTTGCCGTCAGAAACCGGAGCAGCACCCTGGATCCGAAGGAGGTGCTCCGCAGTGATGTGATCCTGGCAATGGACAGGGGAAACCTGCGGGAGGTGAAGGCCTTAGCTGAAGCCCTGGGATGCGCCTCGAAGGTGCATCTGTTCCGGGATTTTGATCCCGAAGGTTCCGGAGATCTTCCTGATCCCTATTTCGGTGATGATGCACTCAGCGAAAGCGTCATGGAAATCATTATGAGAACCTGCACCGGCCTGCTGGATTATCTGGATGGAGCATCAGACTAGGCGGAACTCCCGGTAATGTACGGGAACAGCCAGGGCG
Source organism: Spirochaetaceae bacterium (assembly GCA_003559765.1). Lineage (GTDB taxonomy): Bacteria > Spirochaetota > Spirochaetia > PWKH01 > PWKH01 > PWKH01. The sequence continues at coordinate 11,467 of PWKH01000184.1, read as the reverse complement.
GCTTCGGGGTACATGAGAAGAAAGGCCGATGAACTATTTCATGATCCGCCGCAGCCATTTCATTGAAGGCTGCAGTTTCGGGTTCGTCAGGCTCAGGTCAATGCGGGCAGGCTGGGTAAGTACCGGTTTCCTGCGGGTAAAGGCTTCAAAGCTTGCTTTCCCATGGTATTCGCCCATACCGCTGGTGCCGGCCCCGCCGAAGGGAAGGGCTGACGAGGCAACCTGCAGCACCGTGCAGTTTACCCCTGCGGTGCCGAAGGACAGCGATTTCAGCAGTTCAGTCTTGGTGTTCCTGCTGCGGGTGAACAGATAAAAGGCCAAAGGTGTCGGAAGACTGCGGATCTGTTGGAGGACCTCATCCAAGGTGGAATAGGGAATTACCGGCAATATCGGACCAAAAATTTCTTCCTGCATTACCGGATCTTCCCAGCTTGGAGTATCCAGTATAGTCGGGGCTATGTACCGGGTGCGGCGGTCATATGCACCGCCGTAAAAAATCTGCTGTCCCTCAAGCAGCAAGGCCAGCCGTTCGACGTGGGCTTCGGTAATGATTCTGCCGTAGGATGGGCTTGATTCAGGATGTTCGCCGTAATACCGGCGGACAGCCTCGGAGGCCAGGCGCATGAAGGCTTTGTGCTGTGTTTCCGGGACCAGTACGTAGTCTGGGGCAACGCAGGTCTGACCTGCGTTGAGAAATTTTCCCCATACGATTTTCCGGGCAGCCAGCGGGAGATCAGCATCTTCTGCGATGACAGCCGGGCTCTTTCCGCCCAGCTCAAGGGTGACCGGGGTGAGATGCTGTACTGCCGACTGCATAATCAGTTTTCCTACCCGGACGCTGCCGGTGAAGAAAATTTTATCAAAGGGCATCCCGGCCAGCCTGGCGGTCTTTTCCGCCCCTCCGGTCTCCACGGCGATATACTGCCGATCGAAGGCTGAGCTGATCATATCTCTGATCACCGATTCGCTGGCAGCTGCCGTTTCAGAGGGCTTCACCACCGCAGTATTCCCTCCGGCTACAGCTCCGATCAGCGGCAGCAGGAGCAGCTGAACGGGATAATTCCAGGGTGAAATGATCAGGGTGCTTCCGTAGGGCTCCCGGTAGATCCGACCGCTCCCCGGACGGAGGAAAAACTCCACCGAGGTCTTTCGGGGACGCATCCAGCGGGGAAGCCGCTTCAGGATATATCTGATTTCCCGATAGATGAGCCCGATCTCACTGGAATACCCTTCGAATTCAGATTTGCCGAGATCTTGCGCAAGCGCATCCAGCAGCCGGGATTCATACGCTTCAACAGATGATTTCAGGGCGCGAAGCTGTTCTTTGCGGAACTGAAGAGAGCGGGTTGATCCGTTTCGGACATATGCCTGCTGGGCGGCAAGCAGCTGCTGTTCATCCGCATGCTGACTGTCAGGTGATTGTTCCATGATATGCATTATGGAGCGCCGCAGCGGACCTTGTCAAACCCTTATTCCCTGCCCCCGGAATTGATAAATGAAAGAATAACCGGATATCCGGAGAAAAAAAACGCCTATCCCTGTAAAATTTCCGGGCTATCGTATATAATAGGTCTCATGAATTAACGGGTAATAAAGGAGAAACCTATGGCTAATCAGCATGAGGCACATACTCCCTGGAAATTTCTGGATGAATTCCGGGGAACCCATTTTCAGGGTGAATGGCCGACGATTCCGGAGATGTTCAGTATTTCTGCAGAACGGGTTGCGCAGCGGCGCTGCTTTACCGCTTTCAGCCCTGAGACCATCGAATTTACCTACCAGCAGGCCTATGATGCGATACTGGAGGTGTCCAATTATTTGTTGAAATCAGGAGTGAAGGAAGGTGACCGGGTTGCGGTAACCGGAAAGAACAGTCCCGAATGGGCGATTGCGTATCTGGCGGTGCTGTACGCCGGAGCAGTGGTGGTACCGCTTGATTATCAGCTGCCGGCAAAAAGCATGGAAGGGCTGATGAAGCATGCTGATGTGAAGATCGCCTTTATCGATGAGGAGCTGTTCAATGAAGTGGGCAAGGACTATACCCTGGATAAGAAGATCTCCCTGAGTCCGAATAAGAAACCCTATATTCTGGATATCCGGGAGGGGAAATACCAGGAGCGGAAGATGCCCAAGGAGCAGGACCTGGCGGCTATCCTCTACACTTCCGGAACCACGGGAAATCCCAAGGGAGTCATGCTGAGCCATTACAACCTGGTCAGCGACTGCTACCTTGCCCAGACGCATATGGACTTGTATTCCACCGATGTGTTCTACGCCCTGCTTCCCATTCATCACTCCTACACCATGCTGGCGGTCTTTATCGAGGCAATTTCCGTCGGAGCGGAGGTGGTCTTCGGCAAGAAGCTGGTGATCGCCCAGATCTTTAAGGATCTCAAGCAGGGAAACGTAACCATGTTCCTGGGAGTTCCCATGCTCTTCAACAAGCTGATCAAGGGCGTAATGTCCGGCATCAGGGAGAAGGGTGTGGTGGTCTACGGCATCATGCGGTTTCTCATGTCCGTGAGCGGGCTGATCAAAAAGACCTTCAAGGTCAATCCCGGAAAGAAAATGTTCAAGGGGATTCTGAAAAAGATATCCCTGGACACCAACCGGATCTGCATCTGCGGAGGAGGGCCCCTGCCTTCATCCACCTTCAAGCTCTTCAACCAGCTGGGAATCGATTTCGTCCAGGGATACGGACTCACCGAAACCTCGCCGATTCTCACCCTCAATCCGGTTACGGCTTACCGGGAAGCTTCAGTGGGGCTGCCTCTGCCGCGGATGGAGATGAAAATCCTTGATCCGGATGACCGGGGCATCGGGGAAATCGCTGTGCGGGGTCCTATGGTGATGCAGGGATACTACAAGAATAAAGAGGCTACCGAGGAGATCATGATCGGCGACGGCTGGCTGAACACCGGTGATGTGGGCTACCAGGACCGGGACGGGTATGTCTATCTTACCGGAAGAAAGCGGTCGTTAATTGTGACTGCCGGCGGCAAGAATGTATTCCCCGAGGAAATCGAGGAGCTCTTCCAGCTCTATGAAGAGGTGGAGCAGATTCTGGTGATCGGATATGAACTGGACAAGAAGGAGAAGACCGAGGGCATTCAGGCGCTGGTCTATCCGAGCGAGGCCTATACTGACAAGGTGAAGGAAAGCACTGCGGACAAGGAAGCGGCTGACAAGGTGATCGAGGGCCGGGTCAACGAGATCATCCAGGAGGTGAACAAGGTCCTGCCGGTATATAAGAAAATCACCCGGATCCATGTGCTCTCCGAACCGATGGAGATGACCACTACCAAGAAGATCAAACGGTTCAAGTACGCTGAAATGTATAAGTAGGCCCGGGGTTTGACAGATATTGTCCTTACGTGGTCTAATGGATAAGCCTATTTGACAGCCTCATCCGGCACGGGTGAGGCTGTTTGGCGGATAAGGAGCCTATGACAAGTAAGAAACGGAAAATACTCATGCGGGAGGCTCACAGCCTTCATCCCACGGTGATGGTGGGAAAACAGGGCGTGACCGAATCGGTCACGGCAGCGGTGCAGGATCAGCTCTATCATCATGAACTGGTAAAAATCAAATTCCTGGAGTTCAAGGATGAAAAACAGGAACTGGTCAATGAGCTTGCCCGGCGCACCGACTCCGAGCGGGTGGCGGTAATCGGGAATATCGGTATTCTCTATCGGCGCAATGAGGATCCGCAGAAGCGGATCTATCGGGGAATACCCGAAGCATAAGGAGCAGCGTTATGAAGGATTTTCAGATAGCGGCCCTGCCGGAACTGATCTTCGGATCAGGGGCGGTCTACTGCATTGCAGAACGGCTGCAGCGAGGCGGGGTGGATACCGCAGCAGTCATTACCGGAGGCTCCTCCCTGGAGAAATCCGGCGCCTGGGAGCGGATTTCCGCCTCCCTGGATAAGTACGGCATATCATATCAGCGGTATACGATCACCGGAGAGCCCTCCCCGGCACTGGTGGACTCAATCACCGAATCTGCAAAGCAGGACCGGGTCAAGGGAGTAGTCGCCATCGGCGGGGGAAGCGTCATTGATGCCGCAAAGGCAGTCTCGGCGATGATCATGGAATCGAAGGGTGTTCGGGATTATCTTGAAGGGGTGGGAACCTCAAAGCCTTCGGGCCGACGGGTGTATCTGGCGGCGGTCCCCACCACTGCCGGAACCGGGTCGGAGGCGACCAAAAATGCGGTGATCAGCGAGACCGGAGCGCAGGGGTTCAAAAAATCTCTCAGGCATGACTCCTACATACCGGATTCAGCGGTGCTGGATCCCGTCCTGGCCCTCGGCTGTCCTCCCGGGGTGACTGCTTCTTCCGGGCTGGATGCCGTTACCCAGCTTCTGGAGTCTTATGTCTCGGTGAATGCCAATGCCTTTAGTGACACCCTTGCTTTGGAGGGACTGTCCAAGACAGGCCGGAGCTTTCAGCGGGCGGTCTCCTTCGGCAGGGATGAGCAGGCCAGGGGAGATATGGCCTTCGGCGCCTACCTCTCGGGGATTACCCTGGCCAATGCCGGCCTCGGGGTCGTTCACGGTGCTGCAGGGGTGCTGGGGGGCATGCGGGATATTCCCCACGGGCTTGCCTGCGGCACCCTCCTGGCCGAAAGCACCAGGCTGATCATTGAAAAGCTCAAAGAGCGGGGGGAATCGGGACGGTATCCTTTGAAGAAATTCGCCAGGGCAGGGTATGCCCTGACCGGTGATGAGGGGACCTTCGACCGCGAGCGCGGATGGAACTTGCTGATCGATCAGCTGTTTGCCTGGCAGGAACTGCTGGAGCGCAGCCGTTTCTCAGATTACGGGTTTACTGCAGAACAAATCGAAGAGGCGGCCGTTAAAACCGACGTGAAACAGACTCCGGCGGAACTTACGAAAGCTGAAATTGCTTCGCTGCTGCACAGCCGGCTGTAGCGCGGAAGGACGTACAGATAAGCGGAACCCCGGTCAATCCGGGGTTCCGTCGTCTCATTTCAGCGACCGCTTTCCAACTGCAGAGTTCTCGTCGGCTGATCGCAGACTTCAGCAGGTCCGAAGTACTGGATCGCTCCTGGGAATATGTAGGAGGTCTCCGCCGCCCAGATGTCCCTGGCTGCGGCAAAGGTGCTGAAGGTCCTTCCGTCCAGTTCGACGAGGGCCTTCTTAATCACCGGTTTCTTCTCACCGTGGCGCTGTTCAAGGTTCATCATCATGGTGATGGGCACGCCGCCGGCCTTCCATTGTTCCGCCGGGGCGGAGAGGTTGGTGACCGAAGAGATATATCCGGTGAGACCGGAGGAAATCAGCAGGAAGGCATTGTATCCCAGGGAGTAGCAGTAGTCCGCATCAAAATTGGAGGGGAAGGCGCATCTTCCCTCATAGCCGAAGAAGTGGCTCTGGTGGGAGAATGTTCCGGTGAAGGCTCCCTCCTGCTTCATCTCCTTCAGCCGCTGCTCAACCATCTGGATCAGGAGCTTTTCCGTCTCAATTCGCGAAACCTGGACGTTCCCGTGGGGGTCCCGGTCCATAAGCAGCTGAGCTTGAATTTCCTTCGGCAGGGATGAGAACACATCCTGTTCCTTTCCGTCCAGGGCAGCCTCAGTCCAGGCAATTTTCTCCTCGTTCTGCTCAATCCCTGCAAACTCATCTGATCTCCGGGCAAGCAGATCATTCACCTTGGCGATCAGCGACCCGACTTCGGGAATGAATTCAATGAGCCCTTCCGGCACCAGTACAACTCCGTAGTCCTCGCCCTTCCGGCTTCTGGCGGCAATGGTGTCTGCAATGGAATTGACGATCTCAGCCAAAGTCTGCCGCTTTTCAGCGACTTCCTCAGAGATCAGCGCAACGTTCGGCTGGGTCTGAAGGGCGCATTCCAGACAGATATGGGAGGCGCTTCTGCCCATGAGCTTAATGAAGTGCCAGTATTTTCGGGCTGAATTGGTGTCCCGCTGGATGTTCCCGATCAGCTCCGCATAGGTCTTGGTGGCCGTATCGAATCCGAAGGAGACTTCAATGTGTTCGTTCTTCAAGTCGCCGTCAATGGTTTTCGGGGCTCCGATCACCGCGATACCCGCATCTGTCTGCCTGAAGTATTCAGCCAGCACTGCCGCGTTGGTGTTGGAGTCGTCTCCACCGATGACCACCAGCGCTTCGATATTATGGCTTCTGCACACCTCGGCGCACCGGGCATACTGGTCCTCGCTTTCGATCTTGGTTCTGCCTGAACCGATGATGTCGAACCCGCCGGTGTTCCGGTAGCTGTCGACTACCTCTCTGGTCAGTTCCATCAGGTCGTCGTCAAGAATCCCCGAGGGGCCTCCGAGGAAGCCGTAGAGCTTTGATTTCGGATTCGCCGCTTTCAGGGCGTCAAAAATTCCTGCAATCACGTTGTGTCCGCCGGGAGCCTGTCCGCCTGAGAGCACGACGCCTACATTGATCTGGTTTGAAGTTGTATCACTGGACCCTTTTTTAAAGGAGACCACGGGCATCCCGTAGGTGTTGGGGAACAGGGATTTGAGCTCCCGCTGGTCGCTCTTTGCCTCTGTGGAATCGCCGAATTCCGGAACAATTGAATGAATGTTTTCACGCAATATAGTGGGCAGCTTCGGCTGGTACTTGTACCGCTCGATCTGCAGGGGGGAATACTTCATAATCATACACTCCTTGCGTCAGTTTTGATTGTTACTACAGTTATACTTGTTTTGAAAGTTATTCGTCAATAACCGCCGCATTGACCTTGGCGGCGCGGTTGGGTAGACTGAAAATCATGGATATTTATACACTGCTGCCGGCTGTGAAGCATTATCAGTGGGGGTCAGCCTCGCTGATACCCGAACTGCTCGGGATTGAAAACAAACTGGGACTTCCCTATGCGGAGCTGTGGATGGGCTCCCACCCTGCCGGGACGGGACTTGTCAAAACCCCGGAAGGGAAAATCCCTTTGGGGGAGCTTATCAGAAAGGATCCGGACTACTGGCTGGGAGGCCGGAGCCGGGAGCTCTCCTTTCTATTGAAGGTCCTGGGAATAGCTGCCCCCCTGTCCATCCAGTGCCATCCTTCAAAACAGCAGGCTCAGGAAGGGTTTGCCCGGGAAGAGCGCGGGGGAATCCCCCCCGACAGCCCCGGCAGGACCTATAAGGATGCAAATCATAAACCCGAAATCCTCTGCGCCCTCACGGAATTTCATGCTCTGTGCGGGTTTCGTCCCATTGAAGAGGCCCGCATGCTGTTCTCACCCCTCGGCACGGAGGTTATCGGAGGTGCGGATGATTACCGGACCCTGGTGATGCGGACCTTTGAGCTTGATCAGCGGCAGATCGCCGACTGCATCAGAGCGCTGCAGTCCGCCGGAGGCGGCCCGGCCTACGAACTGGCCGGGACATTGTACCGGCAGTACGGCGCGGATCCCGGGGTGCTCGCTCCGCTGTATCTGCAGATCCATCGTCTGCTCCCGGGGGAGGCGCTGTTTCTCGGCCCGGGGGTTCTTCATGCCTACCTGGAAGGAATGGGGGTTGAGCTGATGGCAAATTCGGACAATGTTGTCCGGGGAGGGCTTACCTCCAAGCATGTCGATCGGCGGGAACTGGAGGCAGTCGTTTCCTTCTGCAGTTCCGAAGATCCGAGGGTTCAGCCGGTGAACCGGCAGGGACTGCATGTCTATCCGGTGCCGGCAAATGACTTTCTGCTGAGACGGGCCGGGCCGGGGAACTACCATCTGGAGACCGATTACGGCCTGGAGGTCGGTCTGGTGACCGACGGAGAAGCCGTAGTCACCGCTGCAGGAAGGAGCTGCCGCTTCGGCCGAGGTGCCGCCTTTGTCATCCCCGCATCTATGCCCGCGTACACCCTTGCGTGCAGCGGGGAACTCTTCATCGCCTCCGGCGGGGAGGGAGCATGAACCTCTGGATTGATGCAGACGGATTTCCCCGCAGACAGCGGGAAATCGCACTGAAGGCCGCGCTGCGTGAGGGGATGCAGGCAGTAATTGTTGCTGACCGGCCTATTGATGATGAAGATTTTCCCGAAGTGCAGAAGGTGGTGGTTGAACCCGGTGATGACCGCAGTGATGCCTACATTGAAGCGCACCTTGCCGAGGGGGATCTGGTGCTGACCAGGGATATCCCCGCAATGGATCGGTTTATCCGGCGGGGGGCCATCTGTCTTGACGACCGGGGGAAACTGTACACCCCGGAGAATATCCGGGAGCGCCTTTCGATCCGGGATGCCATGGATGAATACCGGGAATTTGCCGGCGGACAGCCGCGGTCAAAGCAGACGCCCCAGAAGGACGTGCAGGGATTTGCCAACACCCTTGCATCGATTTTAAAATAAGATTTTTTTGGAGGTATGTATGGATTTTACCACACTGATCCGCACTCGAGTGAGCGTACGGGACTATGATCCTGATAAACCGATTTCTCAGGAGGTGCTCAACCGGATTCTTGAAGCAGGAAGACTTGCCCCGTCAGCGGCAAACCGTCAGCCCTGGAATTTCCAGGTGTTGATGTCCCAGGAAGTCCTGGATAAGGTACGTCAGAGCTACAGCGCTCCCTGGTTTCAGCAGGCACCGGTGGTGCTGGCGGTAACTGGAAAAGCGGAAGATGCCTGGACCCGGTCCTATGACGGATACAATTCCCTGGAGACTGATCTCACCATAGCCATGGACCACATAATCCTGGCGGCGGAGCATGAGGGGGTAGGAACCTGCTGGATCGAAGCATATAATCCCGAAGTGCTCCGCTCGGCTCTGGATCTGCATGAGGATGAGCAGGTCTTTTCAATCACTCCCCTGGGATATCCCCATGACGGATATGCCAAGCCCGCCGAGAAGAAACGCAAGCCCCTTGAGACAATGGTGACCTACCGGTAGCCCGCAGCGGCGGATAGATAAATCCGCCGCAATATTTTTTCAGCCGCTGAATCAAATTCCCCGCACCCGAAGATAGTCAGGGCATGAAGGCAGTTATTATCGGCAGGCCCACAATCAGCCGCAGCGGTTTGATCCATCTGCTGGAGTACCGGTTTTCCTTCCATGTCGCTGAGGTCTTCGACCGTCTCGGTCAGGCGGTATCGGACTGGAGTCTGGAGGATGTGAACCTCTTCTGCGTGGAAGCAGAGGAAATTGTGTCAGCCGGCCGGGGGATACAGCCCCTGGTCCGTCTCCGCAGGTACGCTGCAGTGGTTGTGTACGGAAGTCGGAACCCGGTCCCGAAACAGATTGCATCGGGACTGGTGGCACTGGGGATTCCCGGGATCATCGATACCGCCCCGCCGGTGGATGAAATCGAAGCGCAGCTGAGGCACCTGCTTCCCGACGCGCTCAACCGGTATGCCCGTTCGGATTCCTGGATGGTGCAAGACAGCAGGCAGGGGGAGGCCTCCCTTTCTCCCAGAGAGCGGGAGGTGCTCCGCAGAATCAGCACCGGGGGAACGTCCAAGTCTATAGCCTATCAGCTGGGGCTCTCGCAGCATACCGTCGAATACTACCGCAAGCAGCTCATGAAGAAGACTCAGGCCGCTTCAATCGCTGAACTCACAAAAATTGCCATCCGCAGGGGAATTACATTCCTATGGGAATGAATATATGTTATAGGAGGTTTCCATGAAAAAGATTGGAGTCCTGGTGCTGATATGCATGCTCATCGGACCGGGTGTCTTCGCATCCGACGGCACCTTCTCCTCTGTGCCGGGAGAGGAACTGACCGGCAGGGAGATGGCTGAAACCGAAGGAGACGGCTTTATTACCATGCTCCTCGGAGGTGCTGCCTTCGGGTCGCTCACCTATCTGGCGGACTGCATGAGCAGAAGCGTTGCTCCCACCTGGAGCGGAGCTCTTGCCTCTGCTTCGGTGGGCGCGATTGCGGCGATCAGTCCCGTAGTCGGTGCACTGGCCGGCCTCGGCGTCGGGACCGGCACCACATTCCGGGTAGGCACGCACTATCTGCAGCATGAGCTGTAGCCGCCCGGCTGCGTCGGGGAGCTTCCCCGGCGCTTTGCTTCAGAATTCAGCACTCCCGACGGTTCTCGGAAACGGTATGACGTCCCGGATATTCTGCATTCCCGTGACATACTGAATTGCCCGTTCAAATCCCAGGCCGAATCCCGAATGGGGCACCGAACCGTAGCGCCGCAGATCCAGGTACCACCAGTAGTCCTGGGGATCCAGGCCGGATTCCCTGATGCGCTTTACCAGCAGATCATGCCGATCTTCCCGTTCGCTGCCTCCGATGATCTCGCCGAGCCGGGGAACCAGCACATCCATCGCTCTGACGGTCCTTTCGTCGTCGTTGAGCTTCATATAGAACGCCTTGATCTCCCGGGGATAATCAGTAACAATGACCGGGCCTCTGCAGATCTCCTCGGTGAGATACTTCTCGTGTTCCGACTGCAGATCCATGCCCCAGGATACGGGATACTCGAAGGAGGCTCCGGAACGTTCCAGCTCCTGTACGGCATCGGTGTAGGGCATGTGGGTGAAGCTGGAGCCCACTACCCCCTGGAGGGATTCAATGATCCCCGGCTGAATCCAGCGGTTGAACAGTTCCATGTCCTCGGCGCATTCCTCCAGGACTGCGGCAAAGACATACTTGAGAAACTCCTCAGCGGCGGCCATGTTGCCCTCCAGGGTGCAGAAGGCCATTTCCGGTTCTATCATCCAGAATTCCGCAAGATGCCGGCTGGTATTGGAGTTCTCCGCCCGGAAGGTGGGGCCGAAGGTATAGACGTTTTTCAGCGCCAGGGCATAGGTTTCAGCCTCAAGCTGACCGCTGACGGTCAGTCCCGCCGTTTTCCCAAAGAAGTCCCGGGAATAATCCGGGCTCCCGTCCTGCATAGGGATCTTGTCCATCGGCAGGGTGGTCACCCGGAACATCTCCCCGGCACCTTCGCAGTCTGAGGTGGTGATAATCGGCGTATGGATATAACAGAACCCCCGCTCATGGAAGAAGCGGTGGACGGCCATGCTCATGGTGCTCCGGACCCGAGCCACGGCGGATATGGTGTTGGTCCTCGGACGCAGGTGGGCAATTTCCCTGAGGAACTCAAAGGAGTGCCGTTTTTTCTGCAGCGGATAGGTGTCAGCCGGGGCAGGCCCGATCAGTTCGACGGAATCAGCCTTCAGTTCCACCCGCTGGTTCTTTCCGGGGGATTCCGCAAGCATACCGGTGCAGATGACGCTGGAGCCGGTGGTGATCTGCTGGACGGTATGCTTGATTTCATCGGTCGTCTTGTCTATGATAACCTGAAGGCTTTTCAGGGAGGAACCGTCGTTGATCTCAAAGAAACAGAAATGTTTTGAATCACGTTTGGTACGCACCCAGCCTTCAGCTGTGATGGTGTGCTCCTGCGGATCGCTGTCCACCAGTTCACGAATACGTTTGCCCATAGTGTGCTCCTGTTTGGTAGATACTGATACAGGCATAGCATAGTATGACGGCTTAGTCAATTTTCCCAGGCGGAGAGGTT
>PWKH01000006.1 GCA_003559765.1 Spirochaetaceae bacterium | reverse complement strand
TTCTGGACCCATGAATGGGATATAGATTTCAAGCCCTACATCAGAAAGGTGAAGGACCTTGGATTTGATCAGCTGGAAATCAACGGCGGAACCGTCGTACGTTTGGGCGAATCCGAACAGAAGCAGCTTGCAGACATGGCCGCAGACGAGGGGGTAGTCCTCTCCTACGGGATCGGACTGCAGAAACCCTATGATGTCTCATCCCTTGACGAGACGGTGCGGAGGCGGGGAATCAAGTTCATGAAGGAGATGATCCGGTCGGTCTCCCGTATGGGCGGCGGAATGATCGGGGGCACGGTGCACAGTTACTGGCCTGCTTCCATGCCCGAAGGAACGGATGATAAAGCCCCGATGTGGCGGCAGAGCGTGGCGAGCATGGGCGAACTTGCTTCCTTTGCCCATGACCACGGGGTGAAGCTGAACGTAGAGGTGATCAACCGGTTTGAGCAGTTCCTGATCAACGACAGCCGTGAAGCGCTGAGGTATGTGCAGGAGGTGAACCATCCGGCCTGCGGTATTCTGCTGGATACCTTCCATATGAACATTGAGGAGGATTCCTTCAGCGAGGCGATTCAGCGGGTCGGACCCTATCTTTCGGCCCTGCATCTCGGGGAGACAAACCGGAAAACACCGGGGACCGGCCGTATGCCCTGGGGAGAGATCAAGGCAGCCCTGGACGCTGCGGGATTTGACGGCCCCTTAGTGATGGAGCCCTTTGTTATGAAGGGAGGGCAGATCGGCCGGGATATCGCCGTATGGCGTGATCTGATAGAACACCCCGATCTTGATGCCCTGGCAGCCCAGGCGGCATCTTTTGTAAAAGCAAACCTCCGCTAACCGCTCATGCTGATGAACAGCGATGCAAGTTCCGGGTCAAAGTGCCTGCCGCTGAGCATGCGGATCTGATCCAGAGCCTCTTCATGGGAGACTGCCCGCTGATGGTAGGTTCCCTGGATCATTACGGTATAGGCGTCGCAGAGGGCGATGATCCGGGCGCGGAGGGGGATATCAGGGCCTGAGAGTCCCTGGGGATATCCCGATCCGTCCCAGCGTTCATGGTGGGACAGGATGTCCTCGGCTATGGAGCTGATCTCCTGGATGGTTGCCGCTATCCGGTAGCCCACCTCACAGTGGCGGCGGATGATTACCCGCTCTTCATATTCCAGGCTCCCGGGCTTGTTGAGCACCTCAGGATCAACGGAAATTTTCCCGATATCATGGTAGATTCCCAGCAGTCCCAGCGCATCCAGATCCATCCCGGAGAGACCGAGGAGGGAGCCCAGACGGACGGCAAGTCTTCTGACGGTTTCGGTATGACGGGCATGCTCTTCGGTGGAGCTCTGGAGTTTCCGCATCAGCTGTTTCAGTGCATTGCTCCGGAAGGCCCTGCTTTCGGAGAGCTTGGCGGTGTACATGGCCGATTCAGCCTGCTGGAGGATCGAATCCAGGGACTGGTCCGCAGAAGTTCTCGTACAGCTGCCCAGAGCAAGGCTTACCTGAACCGGGCCGACGGCGGTGAACTGCGCCTTCCTGCGGATTGCATCCATACGTCTGACTGCGGTATTCTGATCAGTCCGGGGAAGCAGCAGGGCGAACTCATCCCCGCCGATGCGGAAATAATGGTCATGGGGGGAGGAGCCATAAGCGAGCAGGTCTGCAGCATGCTGTATCAGCCGATCTCCCAGGGCGTGGCCGAAGGCGTCATTCACCAGCTTCAGGCCGTTGACATCCGCAATAATTACCGACAGGGGCAGATCATCCGGGGAGGAGCAGGCTTTCAGTGATTCGAAATATCTGCTGCGGTTGCAGAATCCCGTCAGCGGATCATGAATGCTCAGATGGAGAATTTGGGCTTCCTTGCGCTTCTGCTCAGTGATATTCCGGCTGGAGGCGATGATCTGCACCGCCCTTCCTGAAAAAATCACCGGATTCAGCACCGTATGGAACACAGCGCTCCTGCCGCCGATTATCAGTTCCTGTTCAAAGGATGTGGACTCACGGGACTCAGCGCTTTTTCGGCACATCGCCTCCAGGTTGCTTCCGAATTCCTCCCCCAGAATTTCCTGAAGAGATTTTCCCGATACCTGTTCAGCTGATATCCCTGTGACGGACTCGAAGGCCTGGTTGATCCGCTGACAGCGAAGCGCTCCGTAGTCTGCAATTCCTATCAGCATTATAGCGTCATGGGATCCCTGGAAGACCGTCTCATATTCCCGGTTTACCTGCTGCAGATATTCCTCGGTCTGCTTCCGCAGCAGCAGGGTGCTGATCTGATTCACGAACAACTCCACCGGTTCGGGATCCGGGATGTCTGCTCCCGGAAGCATGAAGATGAGAAAATCTCCGAGGCAGCTGCCGTCGTAGTGGATGCCGATGCAGTAGGGATGATCCCTTCCAACCATCGCTGAGAGCTGCTTCAGCGTCCGCCGGGGGATAGATGTGTTATACGTGTCATCAGCTGTCTCGTCCAGCCGCACCAGTCTGCGCCGGAGGTGCGAATTTCCCCGAACTTTCTGAACGGACCAGCGCTCCCCGATGAGGGGAAAAACGGATGTTTCAGCTGACTGGATAGAATCCTCAGACAGGCCCGCTGCAGCCCTGGTGACGGTATAGGTGCCGTCGCTGCCGGTTACATTGAATACGACAAAGTCCGCACCGGCAAGCTCCCGAAGATCCTCGGCAATCATCTCATAATTGATTTCCCCGAAGGGGAAGGCAAAATATGAGGTTACCGCTGCGGCAATAAAGTGCATGGCTTCCCTGATATCCGGCAGGCTGACCACTTTTCTGCTTTCCATACATCCCCCAATACACAGTATACACCCGGGAAAGGTAAAACTGAACCCTTGCATGTTCCGCCTTTCTGAATTTCATACCGTAAAAAGTCAGAAAAGATTGTCCTGATGCAGTAACAGGGGGTTATTTCATGATTCCGGCATCACAGGTGTTCAGCCTGAAGCCCAAAGTTTCGAACCCGATGACCGCAGCACCGATTTCAGCCGTCTCGCCGGATTCTATGAAGGTGTACTCCGGAAGCATGCGCTGCTTGAGATTCGTATATGCGGTGCTGGATCCTCCTCCCACATGATAGAGCTCCTTTGACAGGGGAATGACCTGCTCCCACTCCTTCATGATGGAGATCTGGTATCTGATATTGTTCACCGCAATCGCGTAGAGAAAGTCCTCCCGGGTGGAGGAGAGGGTGATGTTGGTGAAGGAGGCGGTCCTTTCATCCAGGGACTGCCGGTCACCGGTGAGATAGGGGGCGAACACCACCGATTCATGATGACTCTGCAGCACCGGATCGTAGATGTCCCGGTAGAACTCCTCCCGGGATATCTCCCGGCAGAACTGCTCCCGGGATATCTCTCGGCAGAACTGCTGCCGGAACCATTCGACCGAGGCGCCCCCGGCGCCCAGCGTCCGCATGAGGATCCAGCGGTCCCGCAGGGCATGGGTGCGCAGCAGGTGGTTGCTGCCGATCACCGGCTTGTCCGAGCACAGAGCAATGAGCTCCACGGTTCCGGAGGTGTTGAGCATCATCCCGGGCTCCACGGCACCTGCTCCGACCAGGGAGCAGGTGGTGTCATTCGCTCCGATGATCACCGGAATCCCTGCCGGAAGTCCCAGCCGTCCTGCCGCCGAAGGGGTGACCCTCCCCGCCGATGCGTAGGAGTCGATCACCTTCGGAAGCTGATTCCGGGCAATGCCGGTGAACTCAAGCAGCTCGCCGTTCCAGTCCCCGTAGGCGACGGTCTCATACAGCCCGGTGAAGGAGGCGTTTGACGGGTCAATGGAGAACTCTCCGGTAAGCTGCTTCATGAAATAGCTTACCCCGTGGCCGAATACGATATCCTCTCTTCCGGCGGCCTCAATGTGATCCTTCAGCCACAGCATGCTGGTAACAGAAATCCCTCCGGGAATGGGAGGGTTGCCGGTGATCGCCCTAAAGGGCTCGGTTCCGAAGGACTCGGCAATCCGGCGGGTCTGGAGGCCGCTTCGCCTGTCGAGGTGCAGGATCATTGGATGCAGCGCCTCGCCGCTGACCGCATCCATCATCACCAGAGACGGGCAGAGAGTTGAGAAGGAAATACCAATGATCCCCTCGGTATCCAGCTCTTCGAGCAGCTGTTCGAAGGCCCTCCAGATCACGGTGATGTCGATCTGGACCTTTCCGCCCTCCAGGGTCTCATACTGATAGGGTATTTTCCTGCGCTGCAGCACTGCCAGATGCTGATTTATCACCGATCCTTTTACCGACTGGGTTCCCACATCGACTGCCAGCAGTTTGACTTCCTTCATTTCCCGCTCCTCAGGTGCATGTCAGACGGACTCACAGGGGCTTCCTGCTGGAAGCCATCAAATCACGGGGAAAAAATGCAGCAAGGGGCGGGACGATGATTTCAGGGTATGCACTGCTCAATTGCCCCGCGCACCTCGCGGTAGATATCATCACCCTCGGTGAGAGCCCGGGTGATATGGGACCCGATCACCGCCGCATGGACATGTCCCCGGAGGGATTCGACCTGGGAGGATCGGCAGATGCCGAATCCGGCATAGATATACCGGCAGCTGATCCGGGAGAGAAATGCCAGGGATTCAGCGGTGATGTCGGTTGCCCTGCCGGTCACCCCCTGTCTGAGGGCCGCATAGACCCGTTTCGGGCCCATGGCGCCCAGCAGCCCGAGCCGATGCTCAGCCATGTTGGATACCGCCACCGGCAGCGCATCAATCCCAATATCTGCAGCCGTCCGGTAGAACCCGTCATCATCCTCCAGGGGAAAATCCGGAACAATTACCCCGGTCACCCCTGCATCCTTCATGAACTTCAGATACGCCTCAATCCCCCAGCGGTGGACGATGTTGGCGTAGGTCATCACGTGGACTTCTTGAAAGCCGAGTTTCAGACCGTCTGCGATATACCCTCCTATGTCACGGACCTTGAACCCCGACCGGAGGGCCTGTTCTGAAGCCTCGGTGATCACCGGCCCGTCGGCGGTGGGGTCTGAGAAGGGAATCTGTATCTCCAGGATTTCAACCCCGGCATCAGCTAAGGCCCGGGCGGCCTCCTGCCATCCCTCCCGGGAGGGAAAGCCCGCCACCAGATGGGCCATGATGGAAATATGCTTCATGACCGGGCCTCCTGCATCAGAAACTCCTGCCACTGCGTTCGGTAGAGCTCCTTGGCGGTAATGAAGATATCCTTGTCTCCCCGTCCGGACATATTCATGATGATAATCTCCTCCGGCTGCATCTTCGGGGCCCTTTTCAGCACCGCAGCTGCGGCATGGGCGGATTCCAGGGCGCAGATGAGCCCCTCCTGCCGGGCAAACTGCTGATACGCATCCAGGACCTGCTGATCATCTGCCTGGGTGAACTGCACCCGGCCGATATCCCCCAGATAGGCAAGCTGAGGCCCGATTCCTGCGTAGTCCAGTCCTGCGGAAATTGAATGGGTCGGCTGAACCTGTCCCTCGCTGTCCTGGAGGAAATAGGACTTGTACCCTTCAATAATGCCCAGGCTGCCGCCGCCGGACATGCGCACGGCGTGGTCCCCGAGGCCGGATCCCCTGCCTCCTGCCTCGACTGCGATGAGCCGCACCGGGTCGTCGAAAAAGGCGCTGAAGATCCCCAGGGCATTGGATCCGCCGCCGCAGCAGGCGACCACGGTATCGGGGAGCCTGCCCTCCAGCTCCAGAATCTGCTCCCGGGCTTCGTCGCCGATGACCCGCTGAAACTCCCGGACGATATCGGGATAGGGGTAGGGGCCCAGGGCTGAACCGAGCACGTAGAGGGTGTGGGAGGACTCCTCCACCCAGTGCTTCAGTGCCGCGTTGACCGCATCCTTGAGAGTCCTTGTCCCCTGCATTACCGGATGCACCTGCGCTCCGTACTGCTTCATGAGAAAGACGTTGGGCTGCTGGCGCTGCACATCCACCGCCCCCATGAACACTTCGCACTTCAGTCCAAGCTTTGCCGCCGCGGCGGCTACGGCCACTCCGTGCTGTCCGGCGCCGGTTTCGGCGATCACCCGCTGCTTGCCCATATGTCTGGCCAGCAGCACCTGTCCCAGGGCATTGTTGATCTTGTGGGCCCCCGTCTGGGCAAGGCCTTCCTGCTTCAGGTAGATTCTGGCTCCTCCCAGGGATCTGCTCAGATTCTCTGCATGACACAGCGGAGTGGGGCGCCCGACATAGTGCTTCAGCAGATACCGGTACTCATCAATGAATTCGGGAGACTTCAGGATGGTCTGCACCGCTTCCTCCAGCTCTGAGAGGGCCGGTTTGAGCACCTCGCCTACATACTGTCCCCCGTAGGGGCCGAAAAATCTACTCATACTACCGCTCCAGAATGGTGAATACTGATTTGAGTCTGCCCCGGTCCTTAACTCCCGGTGAGGACTCAACTCCCGAGGCGAGGTCGATGAGGACCGGATCGAAAACTTCCAGGATCTCCTCAAGATTGTCCGGCCGGATATTCCCGGCAATGAACCGCCGTCTCAGCTGCTCACGGTAGGAGAGCCGAACCAGTTCCTGAGATTTTACCCCCTTGGGCAGGTCATAGAGCACAAAGGGACCGTAGGAATGCCGCAGATCGCTTCTGCTTCGATGGGTGACGGCCTTGCAGGCATTGCCCCCGAACCTGCGCAGCATCTCAGCAGGTTCGTTCCCGTGGAACTGCACCCCCTGAATATCTCCCCGGGCAATCGCCGCTTCCAGGGCCTTCAGGATCTGTTCGTCGGGGTCTGCCGTTACTGCGCACACCGGAACTCCGGTTTCGCGGAAGTCTCCGATGCGCTTCAGGGGAATGCTCCGGGGGGAGTCGGCGATAATGCATCCGAGCAGATCCGCCCCCAGTTCGGCCGCATACCGGGCATCCTCCCGGCTGGTGATGCCGCAGATTTTCACCAGGGGCCTGCCCCGGTAGCGGCGGATTAAGCGGGAGAACAGCCGGGGCTCATCATCGGCACCCCGGGTGAAGGCCTCGATGAAATGAGAAAGGGATTCCGGGGAGCGCATGCAGACCTCTCCCATGAGCACGCCGTGAAATCCTGTATTTGCCGCGTGGTAGACCGTTTCGGTCTCATGGACCCCGGACTCGAACACCAGGGGAATGCGTGAGGCATACCGGCCCGCTGCGGCAAAGGGTACGGCGGTATTCACTGAAAAGTCCCGCAGGTCCCGGGAATTGATTCCCAACGCATCCGGCACGGATTCCGGGGATGCCTCCAGCAGCGCAGGGATCAGGGAAATGTCGTGCACCTCCGTGAGCACCTGCAGTCCGAGATCATGGGCTGCTGCGGTGAGCTGCTCCAGCCGGGAGGAATCCAGCAGTTCTGCAATCAGCAGAACCGCATCGGCCCCGATGAGATAACTCTCGGTGATGTCTTCAGTTGTGAGGATGAAATCCTTCCGCAGAAACGCCAGCTGCGGAGATCGCTGCTTCAGCGCATGGAGATCGCTCATATTTCCCTGGAAATACTCCCGCTCGGTCAGCACCGAAAACCGATGGGCCCCCGATCGGCGGTACTGACTGAATATCTCCTCCAGGGACTGATCCCCGATGATTCTCCCCCTGCTGGGGGAGGCGCGCTTGAGCTCGCAGATCAGCCCCGAACGGGCAAAGAAGGGGACCAGGGGGGATTTCCGGCTGCCGCCGGTGAGAAGCTCCACGGTGCTCCGCTCGGCGCTTCTGTAGCGGCTGCGGTGTTCTGCGATTTCCTGAAGGATTGAGCTGTTCATGACTGCCCCCTGACGGATTCGACGAAACCCAGGACGGTTCCGTCGCTGATCAGCTGCTTCATCAGATGAAACCCCTGGGAAACCGAATCAGCCTTCCCGGCCAGATACGCCGCCGCCCCGGCATTGAGGCAGATACCGTCGCTCACCGCCCGGAGAGCCGGATTACGGGCGTCTCCCCTGAGAATCTGAAGAAAGATCTCCACATTCTCACTGGCATTCTTTCCCTGGAGCTCCTCCATGCCGGCAGGCGCAGCTGAGACATTCCGGGGATCAAAGACCCAGGAGGTTACCTTGCCGTCGGACACCTCCCTGATCCAGGTGGGGGCGCAGACGCTTAACTCGTCCATGCCGTCGGATGAGTGGACCACCAGGGCGCGGCGGACCCCCAGCAGATTCAGCGCCTCGGCGTAGACGTCCATAATTCCCGGATCGTACACCCCGACTATCTGGAAGTCCGGGGCCAGGGGATTTACCAGCGGGCCGATGAGATTGAAGAGGGTGCGCATGTGCAGCTCCTGGCGCACCTTGGCCACGTGGCGCATCGCCTGATGATACCGGGGAGCAAAGAGGAAGGCAAAACCGTGTCTTCTGATGTCCTCCAGAGACTGTGCGGCGTCCCCCTCCACGGGCACCCCCAGGGTCTTGAGAAAGTCGTAGCTTCCGGAACGTGAGGAGATGGCCTTGTTCCCGTGCTTCGCCACCGGAATGCCTGCTGCGGCGCAGCACAGCGCCGCGGCGGAGGAGAAGTTGAACGTTCCCTTGCCGTCCCCTCCGGTGCCGCAGGTGTCCAGCAGTCCCGGGATCCGGGCGGTGATGCCGGTCTTCCGCCTGAGCACCTTCGCAAAGGAGCTCAGTTCCAAGGCAGTCAGTCCCTTTACGGACATGGACCCCAGAAATGCTCCCAGCTGACTTTCCGAAAGTTCACCGCTGGTGATCTCGTCCATGATTTCCCCCGCCTCATCTTCACTCAGGTCGGCTCCTCCGGCGCTTTTTTTCAGGATGTCCAGGACGGGAGATGCATCGCGCTTGTAGGAGAGAAAATTCTCGATGATCTTGTATCCCAGGGGGGTGCCGAGGGACTCAGGATGGAACTGCACCCCCTCGATTTCGAGGCTGGTGTGGCGCACCCCCATGATGGTGTCGTCCTGCCGGCTCCAGGAGGTGACCTCCAGGTCCCTGGGAATCGTGGCCGGGTCAGCCGCCAGGGAGTGGTACCGCGCCGCTTCAACCGTCGTGCTGATATTCCTGAACAGCCCCCTGCCGTCATGGTCGATCTGGTCAACCTTCCCGTGGACGATCACCGATGCCCGGGAGATGCGGCCTCCGAAGGCCTGGACGATCACCTGGTGGCCCAGACAGACGCCGAGAATCGGCATGTGACCGGCGCATCGGCGGACCGCTTCAAGGCAGACTCCCGCATCATCAGGGGTCCCCGGTCCCGGGGAAATCACCAGGGCCCTGGGGCGCATCTCCAGGATCTCCTCAGGGGTCACTGCGTCGTTTCTGAATACCTGCACCGGTTCGCCGGCCTTTTCCAGGTATTCAGAAATATTGTAGGTAAATGAATCGTAGTTATCAATCAGTACTGTCATGATCCGTCACTCCTAGGGAGACCCGCAGCGCCTGGGCCTTGCTCAAAGTTTCCTCGTATTCCCGCTCAGGACGAGAGTCGCTGACGATGCCTGCTCCGGCTTGAATGTAGAAGGTCTTTCCGACATGAACCACCGAGCGGATGGTGATGCAGGAGTCGATGCCGCCGTGGAGGTCAAGATACCCCACCAGGCCGGCATAGGGGCCGCGCTTCTTCGGCTCCAGGGAGGAGACGATCTCCATGGCCTTGATTTTCGGGGCTCCGGTGACCGTTCCTGCCGGGAAGGCCGAGGCGATGAGGTCGAAGATGTCCCGGTCAGACCGAAGACTTCCTTCCACCTCGGAGACGATGTGCATCACATGGGAGAAGCGCTGGACGCTGAAGCTGTGGAGCACCCGGACGCTTCCGGGGGTGCAGACCCGGTTGAGGTCGTTTCTCGCCAGGTCGATGAGCATCAGGTGCTCCGCGCGCTCCTTCTCATCGGCCAGCAGCTCCTGCTCCAAGTCCATGTCCTCCTTTTTGGTGGCCCCCCGGGGCCTGGTGCCGGCGATGGGCTTGACCATGGCGGTGCTGCCGCTGCAGGAGACCATGACTTCGGGACTGGCTCCGAAGAGCACGAAGTCGGAAAAATTGATGTAGAACATGTAGGGGGAGGGGTTCTCCCGGCGCAGCCTGCGGTAGGCCTCAAAGGGGGGGATGTCAGAGGTGACCTCGCTGCGGTGGGAAAGCACCCCCTGGAGCAGATCTCCCCTGACAATTGCCTCCTTGATCTGCTGCACTCCCCTGATGAACTGCTCTTTGTCCCGGTGACCCGTGAAGGTTCCTGCATAGCTGGACTCGTCGCTCTGATACGCCCGGAAATCGAAATCAAAGAGGCGTTCGGTAATTCCGTCAATCCGCTTGCGGCCGATCTCCTGTTCCTTCTCACTGCAGATGGTGCAGACGGTCAGTTCGTCCTTGTAGTGGTCAAAGACCAGGAAAGTCTCCCCGAAGAGAAAGACCGCATCGGGAAGATTGAGATCATCCTCCTGATCGGCCAGACTGAGCGTCTCCATCGCGGCGGCGGTCTCATATCCGAGGTATCCCACCCCGCCGGCCGGCAGAGGCCAGGGCACCGCATCGGCATCGGCGATTTCCCGGGCCTTTCTGCTGTGCTCCTTGAGCAGCCGGAGATACTGCCGTTTGTCGGTGGTTTCCCTCCGGCTGGAACCGTCGGGGAAACGGAGGATCACCCCTTCGGATTCCAGGGTGAGCCGGAAGCGTTCGGAGAGCATCAGAAATGAATATCGGCTTTTACCGATGTCCAGCACTGCCGATTCAAGCAGGGCGATGCCCTTCAGTTTCAGGAATGCGACCTGCGGTGTGATGCGGTCTGCCCGCATGGAAGAAGATATCAGTATATTCATGTTTCTATTTATAGAAACAATAAAACTATTATGCAACCCCTATGGATTTGAAAAACCGAAAAAAGCATCCGGCGCTCATTCATGGGTATGTACTGCACCGGTTCTGCTCGGTATCAATGAGATAAAGAGAAATCAAAAGAGGCGCTCCATTGCATTCAAGGGAGGTTATCGTATATCATGCAGGGGTACACCGAGAGGGTTACAGGGGATGATGAAGATGAAACAGGTGCATCAGCTGGGTATCGATATCGGCTCTACCACT
>PWKH01000042.1 GCA_003559765.1 Spirochaetaceae bacterium | reverse complement strand
GCGCTTCCTTAAAAACGGAGAAAATGTATGGACCGTATCAGAAATGTGCTGATCATTGTCAACTTCCAGAAGGATCTGGAAGGGAGCATGGTCAAAGAAATCACCGACTATCTCGATGCACGCCGAATCAGCAGCACCATCTCCGGGTATCAGGAGGGCTCACCGCCTCCGAGGTTTGAGCATTTTGATCTTGCTGTCAGTCTCGGAGGCGACGGCACGGTGCTCTTCTGCGCCCGGCTGGTGCAGCATATGGGAATTCCCATTCTGGCGGTGAATCTGGGGACCTTCGGATTCATCACCGAGATTGCCCGGGATGAATGGAAGCAGGCCTTCGAGGCCTATGAGCGGGGCGAACTGGGCCTCTCCTCCCGGGTGATGCTGCGGGTTGCCGTGGAGCGGAATGAGCGGCAGGTGTTCTCCGCCCACGGGCTCAATGATGCTGCGGTCACCGCAAGCGGACTCTCGCGGGTGGTAAACCTGCAGCTGTGCGTCAACAGCACGCAGTTAGGGGTGTTCAGATCCGACGGGGTGATTGCCGCCACCCCGACCGGATCCACAGCATACAGTCTTGCTGCAGGCGGTCCTATTGTCCATACCGATATGGACGCGCTGATCCTCACCCCCATCTGTCCCTTCACCCTTTCGATCCGTCCGATGATTATATCAGGTAATGACGTGCTGCGTATCGAGGTGCTGGAGGGACAGCGGACAGGACTGAACCTGTCGGTTGACGGGCAGCAGTACTTCGCTCTGCAGGAACAGGACATCATCACCATTGAGAAATCCCACAGCCGGGCGCTGCTGATTGAGTCGGACAAACGGAACTTCTATGAAGTGGTCAGGTCAAAACTGAAGTGGTCCGGAGGTTAGGATGGTAGAGCATCTTTCTGTACAGAACTATGCGCTGATCGAACAGCTGGAACTTCCCCTCAGTGACGGATTCAACGTGCTTTCCGGTGAGACCGGTGCCGGGAAATCCATCCTCATCGGAGCCGTAGGACTGCTCCTCGGAGAGCGGGGAGATGCTCAGGCGATCCGGACCGGTGCCGAAAGCGCCGCAGTTTCTGCAGTAATCCTGCTGCCTGACCATCCTCAGGTGCATCAGTGGATGGAAGATCGGGGCATTGAGCCTGAAGACAACCGGGTGATTCTGCGGAGGGTGATCCGGGCGAACGGGAAGAACACCATCACCGTCCAGGGAACCCCGGCAGCCCAGCGGGAGCTCAAGGAGTTTTCCCAGCTGCTGGTGGACGTCCACGGCCAGCATGAGCATCAGTCCCTGCTCAACAGTGAAACCCAGCGGGAGATGCTCGACAGCTACGGGAAGCTGACCCGGGAGGTGCAGCAGGTTGGAGAGAAGTTTCTCAAGCTTACCCGGCTTCGCCGGGAGATTGATGAGATCTCCGCCGATGAGCGGGACCGTCTCCGCGAGCGGGATATGCTCACCTATGCCCTTGAGGAGATTGAGGCGGCGGCGCTTCAGCCGGGAGAAGAAGAGGAACTTGAGCGCAAAATCCAGCTCATGTCCCAGTTTGAACAGTTCATCAGCAGCGTCGAATCAGCCCGGGGAGCGGTGAAGGGCTCCCTTGATCAGCTTCAGGAAGCCCGGACAGCGGTCAGCCGGGCTGCGGAGATTGACGAGCACCTGGAGTCGGAATCGAAGCGGACCGAAGGATTGATCTATGAGCTGGAAGATATCTATGAGACCCTCCGGGCCAGGGGGGAGCAGGTGCATGTTGAGCCCGGTGAGCTTGATGAGCTTCAGGAGCGGCAGCAGGTAATCAGAAAGCTTGAGAAAAAATACGGGGATTCAATCGAAACGGTGCTTGCCTATGCAGAGGAGACACGAACCAGACTGGAACTGCTGGATTCCAGCGATGAGCGCAGGGAGACCCTTGAGGTTGAATACCGCATCCTTCTTGAGTCGCTGAAGCATGACTGCAGAGAGCTTTCTGAAAAGCGCCGGGAGGTAGCCGGCGAACTGGAAAAGCGGATTACCGAACTGCTGCGGCAGCTCGGCATGCCCCAGGGGAATTTCTTCATCAGGGTTTATGATCGGGCTGATGATCAGGGTCAGCGGGTCTTCGGCAGGACCGGCAGCGACTGCGTCTCTCTGGAGATATCACCGAACCTCGGAGAGCCCGCAAAACCGGTGAACCGTATCGCCTCGGGAGGGGAGATTTCCCGGGTTATGCTGGCGCTGAAGAGCGTCTTTGCCCAGGCCGACACCATGGATACGGTGATATTCGATGAAATTGATGCCGGCATCGGCGGATCAGTGGCGGGCAACGTGGGAATGCATCTCCGGCAGCTGGGTGAGCACCGTCAGGTGATCTGCATCACCCATGTCGCTTCCATCGCCGCACGGGCGAAGGCCCACTTTGTGGTGGACAAGCAGATTACCGGGGAAAGAACCGTCACCACGGTGCGCCGGATTACCGGCGAGGAGCGCACTGCGGAAATTGCCCGGATGCTTTCCGGCGACAGCGATCATCAGGCCGCCTTAGTGCATGCCCGGGAGCTGCTGGCAGATTAGAAACTGTCGGTAACGATCCCTGCCTGCATGGCAAGCTCCTTGAGGTTTTTACAGGGTACGCTCCCCAGATCACTGCAGTGCAGCAGCCGCTCATAGATGCTGTTCTGCAGCCGGGTGATGTCGGGAACAAATCCGGATTCCCGGGTCAGCACCAGCAGATCCTTTACAAAGGTGAACAGTTCCGGGTCAGTGGCAGCAAGTATCTCACTGGTAAGCTGCAGCATGTAGGAGGAGATGATCCGGTTGGTGGTCTCCCGCTCCCCGGTGCCTCCCCGCTGAAAAATAAAGTCCAGCAGGGCCTGGATGAGTTCAAAATCACTGCGGTTTTTTCCAATCACTCCCAGGCGGAACAGCGAGTTCAATGTCCGCATGCAGGTTCCCATATTTGCAATAAAGAAGTGCTGGTCCGGCTGATAGGAACTCTGTTTGCTGATCCCGGTATAATAGGTCATGTCATGGTAAATCTGCTCCAGGTCGTTGTCGGTCACCCGTTCAAGGGACCGGTCAATCCAGGCATAGAGCTGGGAGCACAGATACGATCCGAGCATATCCATGGTGATTTCCCGGAAGGGACCGTCCCCGGGAACCTCTTCCCGGCAGTGCATCAGCACCCCTTCGATCCGGTCGAATTCCGTGACCACCGTAAAGGTGTATTCCTGCCTTGTCGAGCCCTTGCGCAGTTTCTGAACCAGACCTCCCAGGGAGCTCTTTTTGGAATCCAGAAGCTCGTAGTCGCCGTAGTGCTGCAGCCGGTCCTCGGACCGGCTCAGTTCCCGGTTGAGGACAAAGAAAGAGGCAGCCTCTACACCCAGCGGGAGCATGACGTCGGCGATGGAACGCAGGATTTTAGAGCCCCTGCCTGCGGATTTCACGTTGCTTTTTGCCGGATGAAGCAGATCCTCAAGGGTATGACGAAGCTGCCTGCCGGTCAGCTGCTGGTACAGTGATACGGCATGCAGGGCGTAGTGCATGTTCTGCTGCGGCTCGATGCCGGAAATGTCTGCAAAGAACCATCCGCAGGAGGTGAACATATAGTGCCGGAACCGCTGACCCTCCAGCAGCGTCAGCAGGACAGTCTGCTGCTGGTCCTCTTCCGATCCCAGCACTTCCGTGCAGAAAGCCTCAGGAGTCTGTGCTCCTGAGAGGACCCTGCCGTAGTTCGACAGCAGTTCCCAGGGGCCAATATCCGTTAATCCGGAAAGCTGCGATTCGAAAATTGATACAAGCTCATGGCTGATCTGCTGAAATGCAGAGCGCAGGGGAGCTCGCCATTTCTGATTCCAGCCGTGCTCTCCTCCGGTGGAGCAGCCGCAGTCCTTGAACCAGCGGGAAACTCCGTGGAAACAGCTCCAGGAGGTTCCCAGATGCTGTTCTCCCTTCCTCAGTTCCGCATGCAGCGTCGGCGGGTGTTCTGCCAGATATGAGCCGTAATTACCAAAGCTGATTTCATCGTCCTGCATGATCCGCTGGGCCAGGGCGGCAAGGCACATGTCCCCGAAGGGTTCATGATGGCCGTAGATTTCCCCGTCGGTGGCCGCATGCAGCAGCGGAGTCTGGCCGCCGGCAATGAGCTCCCTGATGTGGGTATAGAGCATATCGGCATCCCGAAGAAAGTGGCCGAAGCTGATTCCCTCGGCCAGTCCGGGATGGTAGAAAAATACTGCAATGTTCCCCTTCGGCCTTGCAAGCAGATAGGGCTGGGTGCAGGGGGCAGGATGCTTGCCGAGATCCCTCCACTTTCCCGGTTCGGTCTCCACCCGCTGGGCCTGCCAGGGGGAGAGAACGATGAACGATACCCCCTGGTCTATAAGGATGTCGAGGACTGTTTCATTCACTGCAGTTTCCGGAAGCCAGATTCCCTCGGCGTCCCGGCTGAAATGAAAACGGAAATCATCAAGTCCCCAGGATACCTGCAGAGCGGCATCCCTGGGATCGTCCAGCGGCAGGATGGTGTGGTTGAACGACTGTGCAATTGCGTTCCCGTGCCCGTTGAAGCGGGAGCAGCTGACCCGGTCGGCTTCCAGGATTTTTCCGTAGACGTCCTCCCGGTGCTCCCTGAGCCAGTGGAGCAGCGTGGGGCCGAAGTTGAAGGAAAGATGCTCGTAGTTGTTGAATATCCGCTCAATGCGTCCGTCGTATGAAAGGTATCGGGAGTAGGCATTGGCTGAGTAGCATTCATCGGTAATCCTGACGTTCCAGTTGTCCTTCGGATAAGCGCTAGACTGAATGGGTATGATGCCGGTATCCGGATTCTCCCTCGGCGGCTGGTAGAAATGACCGTGCAGAATCAAGGTGTTCTTCATGGCCGATATTGTGTTGGAAATGCCTGGGAAAGTAAAGTGCCCCTGAAGGTCGGCACAACCATTCAAACCGCCCAGTTGACACAACAGCGGCTTTTTCCTACGATGAATCATCGTCTGAGAGGAGAGGCTATGGCCGAGCATAATCTGGAGACCATGTCCTATCAGCGGCTGCGCTGCATAGGTGAACGACTGGGCATTAAAGGTGATGAGCTGCTTGACCGCAGTGAGCTGATTGATGCGATTAAAGAAATCCTGGAGGAGCGTCAGCTCGACCGGGAACGGATCAACAACGAGGTCATGAAACTGAAGGGAAAGAAGTATGACCTGGTTGAGGATTTAAACGTGGAAGCTGAAGACTTCGGGATGTATCCGCTGCCGGAACTGTATGTGGAGACATCTGTTCATATGCTTCTGAGAGATCCCCACTGGGCCTATGTATACTGGAATGTGAGCCCCTATCAGCTGGAGACCATGAAGGAAGCCCATCCGGATTCCGTACTGGTGCTGAGGATCCACCAGTTTTCCCATCCGAGACTGCCTTTGAGCAAATGTCAGGAGTTTTTCGATATCTCTGTCCGGGAGGATGATGCAAGCTGGTACGTGACGCTGCCGGCAACCGGCAGCTGGTATGCGGCAGCCCTGGTTGCCCGGGAGGAAGGGGTCTGGGCTGAGACCCTGGCGGTCTCCAATGAAATCTTCAGCCCCTCTGGATACTGGCTGGAACGGGTGGACGAACTGAAGGAAAACGAACGGGAACTTGCCCTGTTCCATGCTGCGGTTACCGATTTCTCAGGACATGAAGTTGACAGCGTGCTGGTGAAAACCATCCTGCAGAAACTCGAGCAGCCTGCCGAGCAGCACGAGTAAAGTAAAGGAATACCCATGAGAAAAGGATATATCGGACTGGTGCTGCATGCGCATCTTCCCTTTGTCAGACATCCGGAGCATCCGAAGTTCCTCGAAGAAAACTGGTTTTTTGAAGCGGTTGCTGAAACCTATCTGCCGCTGCTGCAGATGCTCAGCAGACTGAAGGACGAAGGGGTGCCGGTACACATCACCCTGTCGTTCTCTCCCACCCTGGTCACCATGCTTGCGGATAATCTCCTGAAGGAGCGGTGCACCTCCCATCTGGAACGGATGGTTGATCTTGGGCAGAAGGAAATTGAACGGACCAGGGATGATCAGCAGCTCAATGCCCTTGCCCGGTACTACGCCGGCTACTATGAACAGGTGCTGGATGCATATACCCGGGTGTACCGGAGGGATATCATTAAGGCGCTGCGGGAGCTTGAATCAGGGGGAGTCATATCGCTGATCACTACAGCGGGGACCCACGCCTTTCTGCCGCTGTACCAGGAGTATCCCGAGGCAGTGCAGGCTCAGATCGAATCCGCCCTGATGACCCACGTGACCTATTTCCGTAAAAAACCCAAGGGGTTCTGGCTTCCTGAATGCGGCTATTACCCCGGAATTGAACATATCCTCAAACGCAACGACCTGGGACATTTCTATACTGCATCCCACGGAATCGTGCTGGCCAACCAGAAGGCTGACCGGGGAGTATTCGCTCCGGTGCGCTGTCCCAACGGCGTTCATGCCTTTGCCCGGTCCTTTGAACTCTCCCAGGCTGTCTGGAGCGGTGAGGACGGATACCCAGCAGACTACGCATACCGCGATTTCTACCGGGATATCGGATATGACCTGGACCTTGAGTACATCAGGCCGTATATTCATGAGCCGGAGGTGCGCGCCTTCACCGGGTATAAATACTATGCCATCACCGGAAAGCATGATCAGAAGAGACCCTACGATCCCGAGGTTGCGGCAAAACGGGTAGGGGAGCATGCACAGAACTTCCTGTATTCCATCGAGCGGACCAGAAAGCGCTCCGAGAAGCTGATTGATCGGGAGCCCTATTTTGTTATACCCTTCGATGCTGAACTGTTCGGCCATTGGTGGTTTGAGGGCATCTCCTGGCTTGAAGAGGTGATTCGCGGGATTGCCCGGCAGGAATCCCTTGAACTGTGCACCCCGGAGGACTATCTGGAGCGGTATCCCGAGAATCAGAAGATGCAGCCGGCAGTCTCAAGCTGGGGCAACGACGGATACAGCTCTGTCTGGCTGGACGGGTCCAATGACTGGATCTACCGCCATATCCATAAATGCATAGAACGGATGATCGAACTGGTAGAGCGGTTTCCCCGCCAGGAGTCTCTGAAAAAGCGGTTTCTCGACCACGCCGCTCGTGAGGTGCTGCTGATGATGGCCTCGGACTGGCCCTTTATTATGAGCAACAGCACCGCCTTCAGCTACGCTGAACGCCGGGTAAGAGAGCATATTCACAACTTTAATATCGTCTATGACAATCTCTGCAGAAATTCGGTGGATACAGAGTGGCTTACCAGGACTGAGAAAAAGTTCAATATTTTCCTCGATATTGACTACCAGATATTTTCCTCCCATAAAAGGAATAATCACTGACAATTTCCGCAGTTTACCCTGAAGGCCCCCGGTTACCGGGGGCCTTCTTAACATCTGTTACCGTGTAAACGCGTTATCCCGAAATTCATACTGCCTCAGTACTAAATCCGCCTTGACTCCTGGAGTGGATTATATAGTATTTAGAGTGTAGGAAAGTGGATTAAAAGTGGTATTAAGTGGAAGTTAATGGAGGAGATTGCCTGAGATGATGCTTGGGGGTGAATTCAGAGTTTCGATTGACGAGAAGGGCCGGATCCTCATACCGTCCCGCCTCAAGGAAGCTCTGCCTGAAGAGACAGTGGTCATCACCCGCGGAGTGGAGCGCTGCCTCTGGCTGCTCATAGAGCAGACCTGGCAGGAGCTCTCCGAACGGATCATGGGCAATCCCTGGTCAATGTTCGACCAGCGCTCCAGGCTGCTGCAGCGCAGAATTATCGCTCCGGCACAGCAGTGCCTGGTGAAATCCGGCAGGGTTACGATTCCTGCCACCCTCCGTGAGGCGGCGGGGCTGGATTTACGCAGTGAGGTTATCCTGCTCGGCATTCAGAACCGGCTGGAGCTCTGGAATCCTGAAGAATACAGGAACTACATTGAGGAGAGTGAAAAGGATTTTACTGAAGCCTCTGAGGCGATCGGTAAAGATTTACGAAACTTTATGGAATAGGTGATTGTGATGATGCAGATTATCCATTACTCCGTTATGAAAGATGAAGTTCTCACCCACCTGGTGCCCTTCCAAGAAAACGGAGCGGTGGTAGACTGCACCCTCGGCGAGGGAGGACACGCTGAAGCATTCCTGGAAACCTACCCGGAACTGACGGTAGTCGGGGTCGACCGGGACGAGGAGCTTCTGAAGCGGGCCGGTGAGCGTCTTGAGCACTACGGATCCAGATTCCTGGGGGTCCACGCATGGTTTGATGATTTTCTCAGCAGCTATCCAGGTGATTTTCCCCGACCGCAGGGCATACTGATGGACCTGGGCATCTCCATGTATCATTATGAAGCGTCGAACCGCGGGTTCAGCTTCCTGGCAGAGGAGGCCCTCGATATGCGTCTCGACGTATCGCAGCGGCTTTCCGCCCGGGATGTGGTGAACACCTATGATGAGCGGCGTCTGGCGGACATCATCTACCAGTACGGAGAAGAGCGATACTCCCGCCGGATCGCCTCAGCGATCAGCAGGGCCCGGCATATCCGGCAGATCACCCAGGCAAAGGAGCTGCGCGACATTGTCTACTTCGCCGTCCCCGCGGGATACCGGAGGGGGAGGATCCATCCGGCTACCAAGACATTCCAGGCCCTGCGCATTGCCGTAAACAGCGAGCTCTCCCGGCTCAGCCGGGGCATTGATGCTGCGGTGTCTCTGCTCTCAGAGCACGGCAGAATAGCGGTTATCTCCTTCCATTCCCTGGAGGACCGGATTGTGAAGCATACCTTTCGCCGGTACGCCGGAAAGGCTCCCGGGGATGATCCGCTGCTGCAGCAGTACAGCGAGCGGCCGATGCTGCGGCTGGTAACCAAGAAACCTCTGATTCCGGAAAGTGAGGAAGTGACGCAGAATCCGGCATCCCGAAGCGCGAAGCTCCGGGTAGCCCAGAAACTGCAGGAACCGCAGGAGGGCAGATATGAAACAGACTGACCGATCCGCTGTCCGGCGCAAAATTACGGTACTGCTGCTGCTGATGGTCATTCCCCTGGCGCTCATGCTTCCGGTGAATCAGGCCAGGATCAACTACCAGATCACCCGGGATATTGATGCATCCATGGAGCGCATCAGCGCATCCTTCGATTCCCTCAGGGTGCAGACCGCTGCAGCAGAATCAAGGACCGAATACGCCCGGTATTACGGGGAGCAGGCCGAAGGAGTGCTTGCCGCATCATCGGGAGGGCGGCCATGAGCAGACAGCTGTTTACCCCCGATGAAATCCTGAATATCACCCGGGGCTTCCGGCTGACAAAGGGAGCGCGGTCCCGGCTGGACCGCTATGATGTCCCCGCTGCTTCGTTCTGCGTGGATTCCCGGGAAGCTCGGGAGGATTCGGTGTTCTTTGCCCTGGCGGGAGAACGCACCGACGGTCACCGGTTCATCAACGACGCATTCGAGTCAGGCGCCCTCGCCGCGGTTGCAGAGGTGAGAAGCCTTTCCAGGGACCCGAGCTGGTTTCTCCAGCTTGCTCCCTGGCTGAAGCGCAAAATCATCTTTGTCGAGGACAGCCTGCAGTCGCTTCAGGAAACTGCCCGAAGCTGGCTGGCCCGGTTTCCGGACATCACGCTCATCGGGGTGACCGGAAGCTGCGGAAAGACCACTACGAAGGAGCTGATCGCTTCGGTTCTTTCCCAGGAGCATGAAACCGTGAAAAGCCCGGGCAACAGAAATTCAGTGATCGGACTTCCCCTGTCGCTGTTTGAAATCCGGCAGAATCACCGCTACGGCGTTTTCGAGATGGGAGTAAGCCTTCCCGGAGAGATGGAGCAGCTTGCAGCGCTTGTTCCCCCGGAAATCGGCATTGTCACCAACATCGGGACAGCCCATATCGGAAACTTCGAAAGCAGCGAACAAATTGCCCGGGAGAAGGGCATGATGTTCTCCCGGGGTGCCAGGCAGGCCTATATCCAGGAGGATTGTCCCTGGAAGGAACAGCTGGTTTCCGGAAGGAACCTTGACATGAGGCTTTTCGGTCCTGGGCATGCTCCGGGAATTGAAGGATATACGAATCGAGGGCTTCTCGGCTGGGAGATTGCATATAAGGGAAAGACGATATCCTATCCGCTTATAGGGTATCACAATCTTGTAAATGCCTTCTGCGCAGTCACCCTGGCCGAGGACCTCGGTATTTCCGAGGAGCACATTGTCCGCGGACTCGAGCAGGTCTCTTCCCTGGCAGGGCGCGGCCGTATTGTGCATGCCGGGGCTGTGACGGTCATTGAGGACTGCTACAACGCAAATACCGACTCCATGAAGGCCATGCTTTCCTACATCCATACGCTTAACTGGAAGCACGGCCGAGTCGGGCTGATTCTCGGAGCTATGAAGGAACTGGGAAAACGGTCAGGTGAGCTTCACCGGGAACTGGGCAGACAGATCGCCGGGACCGCATGTGATGCAGTATTTCTCTTCGGAGAGGAAATGGAGGAGACGAAACAAGCGCTGGAGCAGGAGTATCATCATATTGAGGTCTGCTGTACAGCGGACGTGAGAGAACTGCAGCACCGCACGATGAAGTATTTTCGGCCGGGGGACCTTGCCCTGATCAAAGGTTCCAGGGCGATGGAACTTGAACGGGTGGTTCCTCGCCTGTGCAGGGCCGTATAGGAGCACTATATGCACTGGGGTGCGGCGGCAGCTGCCGCAGCAGCATTTATAACTGTCTCATGCACAGCCTTCGTCACCATACGCTGGTTCCGGAAGCACCGGATCGGCGAGGTGATCCGGCCGGAAGGACCGCCGGGGCATGCGGCGAAAAGCGGGACCCCGACCATGGGGGGCATCGGCATAGCTCTGTCGGTGCTGATCGTTCCGGCGGCTCTCCTCGGCGGGCTGTCTGCTGAGGGTCTGCTTATGGCCGGGAGCGTCTTCATCTTCGCCCTTATCGGATGGGTCGATGATCTGCTCAAGATACGGGGAAGGGGCAGAAGGGGACTGACTGCGCGGGAGAAGCTGTCTGCGCAGGGGACAGCTGCCGCAGGCATGGTGATGCTGATGCACACCTACGGAAGCTTTCCCATGACCTACCTCTACATACCCTGGTTTTTTCAGCAGCCCATTGATATCGGGCCGGTCTACTATCCTCTGGCGGTGATCTATGTGGTGATGCTGGTGAATGCGGTCAACCTCACCGACGGGCTGGACGGACTTGCCGCAGGGCTGGGCATGCTGGCTGCAGGAGCAGGGCTGATCATAGCACTGGCAGGACTTACGGTGATCCCGGGCATACATGCAGAGTTCAGCATCCAGGGATCAGGTGAAATAGCCCTGTTCCTTGCAGCGCTTTTCGGTGCACTGGCGGGATTTCTGGTTTTCAACCGGAAACCTGCACGGCTGTTTATGGGAGATACGGGCAGTCAGGCGGTCGGAGGCATGCTGGCCGCTGCGGCAATCCTGCTCCGTTCTGAAATCGTGTTTCTGGTGATCAGCGGCATGTTTCTGATTGAAGCATGTTCGGTGATTCTGCAGGTCTGCAGCTGCAGGCTGCGGCAGAAACGGCTGTTCCGCATGGCCCCGCTGCATCATCATTATGAACTGGCGGGAAAACAGGAGGGGGCGATCGTCCGGGCCTTCTGGGGCATTGGAGCCTGTTTCGCCCTGGCCGGCACTGCCGTTATTCTCTTCGGGTAGGAGGCCGCAGCATATGGGCAGAGTGATACCGGAAGAGGTTACCGATCACCGGAAACTCCTCTTTCCGTTTATCCTGGTGCTGGTGCTGCTGCTGGGACTTGGGCTGGCGACCCTCTATTCAGCTTCCTATTACCGGGCGCTGCAGACAGCGGGGGATCCGCTGTATTTTGTCAGACGGCAGGCGCTGTTCGTGCTCCTCGGGATCATCGGGGCGTTTGTTGTCGCAGGGCTTCCGGAGAAGACGTTCCGGTATATCGTGCCGGCGGCGCTTTTCATCAGTCTGGTGCTGATGGTGCTCACTCTGACCTCCCCCCTGGGGGAGACGAGACTGGGAGCTAGGAGATGGCTTCGGGCAGGACCGGTAAGTCTGCAGCCCTCGGAGATGGTGAAGGTGGCGGTCATTCTGTTTCTGGCCCATTTTCTTGAGAAACAGGGCGACCGGATGCAGGAATTCACCATAACCCTCGTGCCGGTGGGGGTGATCCTTCTGTTTGCCGCCCTGATCCTGATGCAGAGGGACTTTTCCACCGCCCTGCTGTTCGGTCTGGTCACCTTCATGATGGTGGCGGTATCGGACACCAAGAAGTTGTACCTGGTATATCTGGGAGTGATCACCGTGATTCCGGGCATCCTGGTACTGCTGACGGAGGAATACCGCATGCAGCGGGTCATCGGGTTTCTGTTTCCGGAACTGGACCCGACGGGAATCAATTATCAGGTGAATATGTCCCTGCGGGCGGTTGCCGCGGGGGGCGTATTCGGTACCGGCTTCGGCCTGGGTACCATGAAGCTGGGCGCACTTCCGGAGGTAAGTTCGGATTTCATATTCGCCTCCTTTGCTGAAGAGGCTGGCCTGATGGGGGTGCTGATCGTGTGGCTGCTGTTCGCTGCATTGGGGTTCATCGGCTACAGCAGCTCCTTGAGGCACCGCCGGGGAAACCGCAGACTGTTTTATATCGGTTTCGGCTGCACATCCATGATTCTGTGGCAGGCGCTGATCAACATGGCTGTAGCGGTCGGAGCGGTACCGGCAACAGGCCTGCCGCTTCCGTTTTTTTCCCTGGGAGGAACGAATCTGACGATGACCCTGGTTATGTGCGGATGCATCGGCAGAGCAGTCTATGCTCCGGCTTACCGGCAGAGCGGATACAAAGCGCTTGATTCGCTTGATTATGTGATGTACAACTAGATGCAATAATAGGGGAGGTGAGGTTTTTGCCCTCAGATCGATTGATTGTAGGACTTGATATCGGATCAGTACATGTACGCGCAGCAGCGGCGAAACTTGACCAGTCCGGGGAGGTGCGCATCGTGCACATCAGTGAACAGCCCTCCCAGGGAGTTCGTTCCGGTTCAGTGGTGAACATAGAAACCGCCATGAACATCGTGCAGCAGGCCGTCGAGGAGATAGAACTGGAAACCGGCAGGGAAGTCAGTCAGATAAATGTAGGAATTGCCGGCGCTCATATTGAAGGGGTCATCTCCGAGGGCGTGGTCGGTATTTCAAGGAAAGATAACGAAATACAGCGGACCGACGTGGCCAGATCCCTGGATGTGGCCCGGTCGATCGATCTGCCCCTGGACCGGGAGGTGCTTCATACCCTGGTGCAGGACTTTTCAGTCGACGGCAGGAAGGGTATCCGGGATCCCATCGACATGATCGGGCATCGGCTGGAGACCAAGGTCCTGATGGTCACCGGAGATGTGACGGCATGCCAGAACC
Source organism: Spirochaetaceae bacterium (assembly GCA_003559765.1). GTDB lineage: Bacteria > Spirochaetota > Spirochaetia > PWKH01 > PWKH01 > PWKH01. The sequence continues at coordinate 21,080 of PWKH01000042.1, read as the reverse complement.
TGAGGAAATGCATCACCCGGGCGGGGTATACTGAGCAGCGGCTGGTGGCCCAGCAGCTGGCTGACACAGAGGCGGTGCTGACCCAGGAGGAGCGGGAAATCGGTACCCTGCTGATCAACTTCGGCGGCGGAATGTGCAACATGATCGGATACCGCCGGGGAGCGCCGGTGTATATCGGCGGGATCAGCCTCGGGGGCAACGACATCACCTCGGATCTGGTCTACATCCTCAACAAGCCCCATGATCTGGTGGAACAGATAAAACAGGAGCACGGGTGCTGCTGTGAAGATCTTATTGATGAGGAGCATCATGTCACCCTGCCTCCGGTAGGCGGATGGCCGTCCGTGAGGATACCCCAGCGGGAACTGTGCAAAATTATCGAACCCAGGGTTGCCGAGACCCTGACGATTATGAAGACCATGCTGCAGCGGCGCCGGGTCTTCGACCAGGTCTGCAGCGGCATCGTCTGCACCGGCGGAGGTGCGATGATGCCAGGGATGGTGGAGCTTGCCTCCCATATCTTCGGTGCTCCGGTACGCATCGGAGCGCCCCGGGAGGTGGAGGGACTGGATGAGCGGTACCTGAATCCGGCATATGCCACAGCGGTCGGGCTGGTACTGTATGCCGCAAAACGCGGGAGGAAAAGCACTCCCCGGCAGGAGAAGCAGACTGCCGAGTACAAAGGCGGCATGCTGAAGCGGATGAAGCATCTTTTTGAGGTGCTGTTCTAGGAGAAACCGAAGCGGAGGTACTATGAATATCGAAGTATTGCATGAAACACGAACATTCTCATCGGAGAAGGCCAGCCCCACGGTCATAAAGGTAGTGGGCGTCGGAGGCGGCGGAGGAAATGCAATAAACAGAATGATTTCCGCCGGGCTGAAGAAGGTGCAGTATTTAGCCATGAATACTGACATGCAGGCCCTGCAGAATTCCCACGCGGAGGAACGCCTTCCCCTAGGAAGCGATCTTACCGGAGGGCTGGGTGCCGGAGGCGTGCCTGATGTGGGAACAAAAGCCGCAGAGGAGTCTCGGGAAGAAATCCGTTCCTCTCTTGAGGATACCGATATGGTCTTTATCACTGCCGGGATGGGCGGCGGAACGGGAACCGGCGCGGCTCCCATCGTCGCCGAGATTGCCCGGGAGGTGAATGCCCTGACGGTAGCCGTCGTGACCACTCCCTTCCTGTTTGAAGGAAGAAAGAAGATGTCCCTGGCTGAGGAGGGGATCGCGAAACTCAGGGAGCATGTGGACACCCTGATCATCATTCCGAATCAGTACCTGCTGAAGATTGTGGAGAAGAACACCCCCATCAGGCAGGCCTTCCAGCTGGCGGACGACGTGCTTCGCCAGGGGGTGCAGGGCATCAGTGAACTGATCACCGAACCCGGGGAGATTAATATTGACTTTGCCGACGTCAGAACGGTGATGAAGGGACGGGGGGATGCCCTCATGGGAATCGGAATCGGCGAGGGAGAGCACCGTGCAACCGAAGCCGCCTCAGGGGCGATCAACAATCCCCTGCTGGAAAACGCCCGGATCGAAGGGGCCAAGGGCATCCTGGTGAATGTCACCGGGGGAGATGACCTCAGTCTGAAGGAATACCAGGATGTCGTGGAGATCATTACCAGCAATGCTGATGATGATGCACTGATCATTGCAGGGCAGGCGTATAACCCTGATACCGGGGATAAGCTCAAGGTGACCGTCATTGCCACGGGCTTCAACCGGGAGGATGATCAGCTTACCGACGGCTCCTTTGACGAACTGGAGGAACTCGGATTCTCCACTTCCCGACAGCGGAGAGAGGAGGAGCAGAATCCTTCAGAGGTAGTCACCATCGACCGGTGGCAGGACCTCCAGCGGAAGATCGGCAAGGGGAAGGGCATCCCCGAGGATGTCTCCATCCCGGCGGTGCTCCGGTATGAACGGGACAAGAACGGCGGTGACCGATAGGAGCCGTCTATGGATCCCCGCAGGGTCATTGGAACCTATGAGGACCATCTGACTATCGATCTCAGGCTTTCGCCGCTTACCGTACAGGTCTATGTGCCTGAGATCAGCAGCCTCCTCCAGTTCTGCCGCAGCCGGAAGCTTGAGATCACCGCTCTCTCCACGGACCAGCTGATTGACTACATTCTTGAGCGGAGCAGCGAGACAGACCGGGCTACCACCAGGAAAATCCTGTCGTCACTGCGGTCATTCTACGGATTTCTCAAGGACGAGGGGCTTCGGGAGGATGATCCGGCCAGAATTATTGAGATTCCCCGGATGAGCCGCCATCTGCCCCAGGTATTCACCACCGGCGATGTTGAGGATCTGCTCTCCTGTATCGGCGAAGAGACTCCCCTGGGACTGAGGGACCGGACCCTATTTGAACTGATCTATTCCTGCGGCCTGCGGATCAGCGAAGCCTGCGGACTGGACCTCTCCCAGGTATATCTGGAGGAGTCGCTTATCAGGGTGACGGGAAAGCGCAATCGGCAGCGGGCAGTGCCGGTGGGAAAGGAAGCGGAGCAGTGGATCAGGCGATACCTGGCTGAAGGACGGGGGAAGCTGCTGTCGGCAGCCCGCCCCACCGATGCGGTGTTTATCAGTTCGAGGGGAAGCAGACTGACCCGCCAGGGTGCCTGGAAGAAATTCCGCTGCTATATCCTCAAGGCAGATCTGGAGGGAAAGATTCATACCCTCAGACATTCCTATGCAACCCACATGCTCCGGGGCGGAGCAGATCTGCGGGTGGTGCAGGAGCTCCTCGGCCACAAAGACATCAGCACAACCCAGATATACACCCATGTAACTTCGGGGGAGCTGCAGCAGAGTCACCGCAGGTTCCATCCGGGGGGGAACAGATGAATCATCTGCCTGCAGCGGGGCGATAATGCTGACCATGGACAGAACTCTCAGCAGGCAGATTGCCATCGCACAGATCCCCGGTCTTGCCTGCTCGGAGCGGCTGATGCTGGAGTCGGTGCTTCCTCCTGACCGGCTTGCAAAACGGGTGATAGAAGCGGTGATCCGCCGTCCCCTTGCCGGGGTGAGCAGTGCGCTGCTGCGACGGTGCTGCTCCGCCCCAGAACAGGCTCAAAAGCGGGGCTTAGCGGCGGTCCATATTCACCACAGCTGCTATCCGAAGCTGCTTCGGGAGATCTATGAACCTCCCTATATGCTGTTCAGCGGCGCTTCCCTTCCCGTGATCTCCCGGCTGCTGTGCGTGGTCGGAACCGTTGCTCCTGGAAAAAGGGAAGCATCAGCAGTGCAGGCGCTTGCCGATCAGGCCCGGGCTGCAGATATCCTTATGACAGTTCCGGTGATGCCGGGGGTGCCCGCCCTGATCATGGATCAGGGAGCAGCGGTGATGGCCGCAGCATCCAGTGCAGGGGCTGCACCGAAGCGGGTGCTGTCGGTCAGCGAACACCTGGAATCACCGAGCGGACAGAACAGGCTGCTTGACTTCATCCGGATAGCCCCGGGGATGGCTCCTGCGCTCTGCGTCATTGGAGCCGTTGATACAGCAGCTTCCTCCGCAGCGGTGGAGTTCGCCCTGGAGGAAGGGCGGGAGGTATGTCTCTTTCGCCCGCCGGGGCGGCTCGCGGGACAGGTGAAAAGACTTGCCGAGGACGGGGCATCGGTACTATCTTCTATACAGGATCTTTATTCCCCCGTTCGGCAGCCACAGAACTGATGAGGAAAGCGTGACTGAATTTAGTGAAATAAAGCAGCGGTATGTAACCTATATCTCAAAGGTGCGGGGACTCTCTCCGAAAACCGTTCTGGCCTATGAAGATGATCTGAACAAGTTCGAAGTGTTTCTTGCTCAGGAGCATGCAGATTTTCTTGATCTTTCATCCTCCCAGGTGCGCTCCTTCCTTGCACAGCTGCAGCGGCAGCAGCTATCGGCTTCCACCGTGAACCGGATTCTTTCGGGGGTCAAGGGGTTCTACAGATATGCCCTCCGCTACGGAATAGCCCGCCGCGATCCCTTCGACCGGATAAAACGGCTCAAGGACCAGCGCTCCCTTCCGTCGGTGCTGACTGAGGCAGAAGTCTCCATGCTCCTTGATTCCTGCGGAAGCGACCTCTTCGGACAGCGGGATGCGGTGATCTTTCAGGTGCTGTATTCCACCGGATGCAGATTGTCTGAACTCCTCGCAATGGATGCGGGGGACATCAGCCTGAAGACAGGCGAGATCAGGGTGACCGGAAAAGGAGACAAGGACCGGATGGTCTATCTGACCGATGAAGCGGTCGAAGTGATCAGCTGCTATCTGCCCGTCCGCGCCGAGTATGTGAAGCGGCATAACGACGGGGAGCAGGCACTGGTGATTAATACCAGGGGAAGGCGGATCAGCGCCCAGGGGGTGCACTACATCTTTGAACGCTCCTGCAGCAGTCTCGGTTTTTCAAAGCACATCACCCCCCATACCCTGCGGCATACCTTTGCCACCCATATCCTCGACCGGGATGCCGGCATCAGGGTGGTGCAGGAGCTGCTGGGGCATGAGCATATTTCAACAACGCAAATATATTCCCATGTCGGGATCGAACGGCTTCGCAGCGTGTACGAGAAGTCCCATCCACATGGAAGGAGAAAGAACAGATGAGTTTTCACGGAACTACCATCCTGGCGGTACGGAAGGACGGAAAAGTCGCCATGGCCGGAGACGGCCAGGTTACCCTGGGTAATACTATTATGAAGGGCAATGCCCGGAAGGTTCGGCGGATGTATCATGATTCGATCCTCACCGGTTTTGCCGGAGGGACGGCGGATGCCTTTACCCTCTTTGAGCGGTTTGAAGGGAAGGTGCAGGAATACAACGGGGATCTGACCCGTTCCGCAGTGGAGCTTGCCAAGGAGTGGAGGACCGACCGGGCCCTTCGGAGGCTCGAGGCGATGATGCTGGTGGCCGATGTCTCGGTCACCCTGCTGATATCAGGGACGGGGGATGTGATCGAACCTGAAAAGGGATCCGTCGCCATCGGCTCCGGAGGCGCCTTCGCCCAGGCGGCCGCAGACGCCTACCTCGATGCATCCGAACTGGAGGCAGGGGAAATTGCCTACCGGTCCCTCAAAATTGCCGCAGATATCTGCATCTACACCAACAACCAGATTGTCCTGGAGGAACTGTAATGAAACGCAAAGATCTAGACGACATGAGCCCCAAGGAGATTGTCCGGGAGCTCGACACCTATATCATCGGGCAGGAGCGGGCAAAGAAAATGGTTGCCATCGCCCTGCGCAACCGGGTCAGGCGAAAGAGCCTGCCCGACGAACTCCGCGAGGAGATTGCTCCCAAGAACATCATCATGATGGGACCCACCGGGGTGGGCAAGACTGAAATCTCCCGGAGACTCTCGAGGATGTGCGGAGCTCCCTTCATCAAGGTTGAGGCGACCAAGTACACCGAGGTGGGCTATGTCGGTCGGGATGTGGAATCCATGATCCGGGATCTGCTCAGCATCGGCATCACCATGGTGAAAAGCGAACTTACCGAGGAAGTGGAGCAGGAGGCGGAAAAACGGACCGAGGAGCAGCTGCTCAATGCCCTGCTCCCCGGGGTCAAGAAGCCCGAAGGAGAGACTGCTCCGGCGGAAGTTTCCCAGGGCGATACCCGCGAGAAATTCCGCAGAATGCTGCGGGAGGGGAGATTTGACGACCGGCTGATCGACGTGGAGGTGTCAAAGAAGTCCCAGCCCATGGTGGAGGTGCTCTCCGGGGGCAACATGGAGGATATTGAATCGGCCATGCAGAGCATCGGCAGCATCTTCGGCGGCGGGAAAAAAAAGAAGAAACGGCTCACCATCGCTCAGGCACGTTCGGTTATTCTTGAGGAGGAAAAGGATAAACTGGTGGATGACGACCGGGCTGTGGAAATCGCCAAGGAGCGGGTCGAGCAGATGGGCATCATCTTTATCGATGAGATCGACAAGGTGACCGGCAAAGGAGCAGCCGCCGGAGGCGGAGCAGACGTCTCCCGGGAAGGGGTGCAGCGGGACATCCTGCCGATCGTTGAAGGGGCGAAGGTGAATACCCGTCACGGTATGATCGATACCTCCCATATTCTCTTTATCGCCGCCGGGGCCTTTCACATGAGCAAACCCTCGGATCTGATTCCTGAACTCCAGGGGCGCTTTCCTCTGCGGGTGGAGCTCGATGCGCTTACCGAGAACGATTTCTACCGGATCCTCACCGAACCGCAGCATGCCCTGACCAGGCAGTACTGCGAGCTGATGCGCACCGAGGGAGTTGAACTGGAATTCAGGGAGGATGCGATCCGCCGGCTCAGCGAGATAGCCACTGAAGTAAACTCCAGAACCCAGAATATTGGAGCCCGAAGGCTGCATACCATCATGGAGCTGCTGCTGGAGGAGGTCTCCTATGAATCCCAGGAGCTGAAGGGACAGCACATTCCGATTACTGCAGCCTATGTTGATCAACGGCTCAGCGGAGTGGTGAAGGACCATGACCTCAGCAGATATATTCTCTAGCAGAAAGTACTGGCAGGAGCGGCGAGAATGAACTATCATAGGCGATAGGAGGCAGTTTCATGGAGCATTTCAGCGAACAGGCTCCCACCTATGAAGAGGCGGTGGAAAAAGTCAGGCAGAAATATGGGCAGCGTGCAAAGATCTATGCCCGGGAGCGTCGGGCGGTCAGGGGTCTGTTCGGTCTGAAGAAACGGGATGTGGTGCATGTATCCGGATATATTCTGGAGGAGGAGCCGGCTGTTCAGTCTCAGCCCGGATATGATGCCCTGCTGAGCGAACTGAAAAGCATGGAGAAGCGGCTTTCGGGCACTCAGCAGCCCCGGGAAATTCAGCGGATCGAAGACCTGCTGTATGAAAATGATTTTTCCCGGGACTTCGTTTCCTATGTCCTGGAGATGCTCCGGGAGCATCTGCCTGAGCAGCAGTATGCGGACCAGCAGGTCCTTGAGCAGTTTGTGCTCAACCTGATATCAGAGGTGTTTGCTGTCGATGAGCAGACCGCCGCCTCTCTTCCCCGGGTATTCGGGGTAGTCGGTCCCACGGGAGTGGGAAAGACTACCACCATCGCCAAGATCGCCGCCCGCTTCGCCATGAGTCCGGCGGTGAAGCGGCACCGCCGGGTGAAGATCATCACCATCGACAGTTTCCGCATCGGCGCCCGGGAGCAGATCAGAAACTACGGAAGCCTGATGGATATACCCGTGGATACCGTTGAGACCCCCGACCAGCTGGAGTTCTCCCTGAGAAACAGCGGGGAAGCTGATCTGATTCTCATCGACACCATCGGGAAAAGTCCCCGGGACGAACAGGCCCTCCAGGATATGCGGCAGATGCTTTCGGTGTGCGGAGACGAGGCCTACTGGTCCCTGGTGCTGGCAGCACCTACTAAGGAGCGGGATCTGCAGTATATGGCAGAACGGTTTGCTCCCTTCGGCTGCCGCTCCCTGATCCTGACGAAGCTGGATGAGACCGATCAGATCGGCAATCTGGTGAGCATGCTGAGGCGCACCAATCTGAGCCTGCTGTTTGCCACCACGGGGCAGAAGGTCCCCACCGATCTCATTATCCCTGATCGGAGCCTGATGCTGGAGAAAATCCGGGGGTTCAGCGCTGCTGCTCTATCGTGACGTACCCCTCCCGGACAGCGCGGTCCACAATCTCCTTAATATAGGGAACCACGACATATGAACCGTAGATGCTTCCGGCCTTCGGATAGTCTGCGGCAATGTAGATGATGTAGGTTGTATCCTTTCCCGGCATCAGGGCGATCGATGATGCCAGGTACCGTTCAGCGGAGTATCCCCCGGTCTCCGGGTCGGGCAGCTGTGCGGTGCCGGTCTTTGCTCCCAGGGCGAGTCCCGGGGTATGCATCCGGAAGCCGGTTCCCCCGGGAGCTGCGGCAGTCTCCATGAAGGCTTTGAGCAGGGAGGCGTTTTCAGATGAGAGCACCTGAGCGCCTTCGGTCACCTCCCGCTGATACACCTGAGTTCCGTCGGGGGCGGTGATCTCTCTGATGATATGGGGCTGCAGCATCACCCCATTGTTGGTGAGGGCCGTGGCGGCGGCGGCCGCCTGGAGAGCGGTCATTCCCGACTCCTGTCCGAAGGCGATGGTCGGCTTGCTGCGGGCAGACCAGGATTCCGGCGGCAGCAGCAGCCCCGGGGATTCTCCCGGAAGTCCTGCGCCGGTGCGCCGGGAAAATCCGAACTCCAGCAGCTTCTCATAGAACTCCCGATCGTCAGCCTGCAGCGCAAGGTGGGCGATGGCGTTGTTGCATGAGTATTTGATAATATCGCCGGTTTCCACGACGCCGTGGTCCCTGGTGCAGCGGATGGTGATTGAACTGCCGCCTTCAAGGGCATGCTGGTGCACCCCCCTGCAGTAGAAAGGCTCATGGCTGCTCCCCAGAATTTCCAGCAGTGCAGCCAGAGAAAACACCTTGAAGACTGAACCGGGCTCATACATGGAACCGACCGCCCGGTGGATCCGCTGCTCATGGGAGGAGCTTCCCGGATCGTTGGGATCGAAGGACGGATATGACCCGACAGCCAGAATGTCCCCGGTGCTCCCGTCCATGATCACCCCGGAGACGCCGTCTGCCTGATGGTCCTCCAGGATGTTCCGCAGGGCACCGTCAAGCATGGTCTGGAAGGGCACCTGGAGGGTGAGCACCAGATCATTGCCGTAGGTGCTCTCTTTTCCCGGCTGTGCCAGGGGAGCGAGCTGATCTTCATAGTAGTACTCAATGCCTGCGGTACCGTAGTTGTCAATGTCCACATACCCGATGGTCTGGGCGGCCATTTCATGGTAGGGGTAGAGGCGGCCGTAATGCTTCTCCAGCGACAGCCCCTGCAGACCGCTCCGGCTGATATCCTCCCGGAGCCGCTGGGCCGTCTCGTAGCTGATGCCGCGCTGCAGATAGATAAATCCCTCCCGCTGGGAGATTCGGCTGAGGATCTGCTCCTCGTCCATATCCAGGTAGTTTGAGGCGACCCGGGCGAGGAGCTGCTCGTCGGTGATGCTCGGAGTCCATACTGACGCGTCATACACCGGCACTTCAAGGGCCAGAAGCCTGCCGCCGGCGTCATAGATTGATCCCCTGACAACCCGCCGGGACACCTCCGGGGGCGTGAACCGGTTCTGTTCAGTTCCGCTTCCGGTCATCTGAAGTACGTACAGCAGCAGCACCCCAGCGCCGGCAGCTGCGGTCAACAGGATCAGCAGGATATAAAAGCCGCGGTTTTCTCTGGTATCCATGACAAAAATATATTAGTATGAAAACTGAATACTGTCGATAACTAGGTGAGAGATACAAATACTATGGGAACACATAGACCTGATGATTATAATGATATGGACCCGCGCGGCTCAAGCGAAAACAACGGACTTCACCGGATTATCCGGGGACTGCTTACGTTCCTGATGATAGCCCTGGTCGCTGTCGCCGCCGTCGCTCTGTATTTTATGTATATGCCCGAAGAACCGGAGCCGGTCCAGGTGCAGGAGCCTGCGGAGGAGCCGGAGGCCGCACGAATTGCCCGGGAGACCTTTGAAATTCCCGAGGAGGCGGAGGAGCCTGCGGAGGAGCCGGCTGAGGAAGCAGAAGCAGAGGTTGCCGAACCTTCCGAGGATGAGCAGCCCGCTGAGCCGGATGAGACCGGCGTCCAGTATCAGAGCGTTCAGCTCGGAAGCGATGAGTCAATCGAAGACTTAGCTCAGGAGTACGGCCTGGATCCCCGCACCCTGATATCGGTGAATCAGATCACCTCCTCCGAGGATATCACCCCGGGGATGGAACTTCGCATACCCGACCGGGACGGCAAGCTCTACACCATCCGTGCGGGAGATTCGCTGTCGTTGATCGCCCATGCCCACGGCATGGGATACCGCACCCTGGCTGAGGAGAACAGCATGGATCCCGACGGGATGATCTACCCCGGTCAGGAGCTGTTCATACCCCGGATCACCATGAGCGAGCAGGAGTATCAGCGGATTATCGGATCGATGCTGGTCAGGCCGTCGGGGGGGGAGATAATCACTGAATTCGGCGAGAAGACCCATCCGGTGACCGGGGAGCAGCAGTACCCGGGCATAGAATTCGCCAGTGACTCCGGCAGCAGCGTATCTGCGGTGATGGACGGGAGGGTGTCGGGGATCCACCAGGACAGCGACGGGCTCGGCAGGTATATTGAGATCACCCATGACGACGGGTATATCACCGTCTACGGCCATCTCGAGGAGATCTTCGTTTCGGAGGGCCGGCAGATCTCCCAGGGGGAGGAAATAGCACAGAGCGGCAGCTCAGGAATGACCCTGGACCCGGTGCTCTATTTCTCCATTGAACGCGACGGCGTTCCCCTTGATCCCCGGGAGTTCTTCTAGCGTCCGCAGCAGTGCTTGTATTTCTTTCCGCTTCCGCAGGGACATAGATCATTGCGTCCCACCTTCGGAACGGTTCTTTTGATCTGAACCGGTTTTGCTCCGCCGCCGGGCTTGGCGGCGGCAGGAGCCTGTGCTGAGGCGGCGGAGAACTGGTCCACCTCACGGTGATCTGCCCGGACTGCCGTGGCGCCGGCGGGAGCCTGCTTCCTCGGCTCCTGGGTGATCCGGACTCTGACGGCGGTCTTGGCGATATGCTCCCGGATGTCCTTGAGCAGCTGATCAAAGATATCGAAACCTTCCAGCTTGTATTCAAGCAGCGGGTTTTTCTGGCTGTATGTACGCAGATAGACCGCTTCGCGCAGCGCCTCCATATGCTCCAGGTGGTCCTGCCACCGGCTGTCGATATGTTTGAGATACTGGTACCTGATGAAGGTGTTGAACCCTTTCTGTCCGACCTGGACGATTTTCTCCTCGATGTTCCGCTCCAGCAGCTCCTTCAGCGTTTCCGCCGGGCTCAGTTCAGCCTGCTCCAGCACCGGCAGCGGATCGATATGGAAGGTGTCCTTGAACTTCACGGCGATCAGCTGATGCAGCTGGTCGGACTGGGATGCGGCTGCCCTGGCTTCGGAAGCAATCTCTTCGGTGAGTTCTCTGCAGGTGCGCAGCAGCCGCTCATGCAGGGCATCGTCCATCAGAATCTCATCACGCTGCTGGTAGATGAAGTTCCGCTGTTCATTGAGCACGTCGTCATATTCCAGCAGATGCTTGCGGATTTCAAAGTTCCGCTCCTCCACCTTGGACTGGGCCCGTTCTATCGCCTTTGATATCATGGGGTGGTAGATCGGTTCCCCCGACTGCATTCCCAGCTTTCCCATGATTCCCCTCAGGTTGTCCTTGGCAAACAGCCGCATGAGGGTGTCGTCAAGTGAGATGAAGAACCGGGAGACCCCCGGGTCCCCCTGCCGCCCGGAACGGCCCCGAAGCTGGTTGTCGATCCGCCGGGATTCATGCCGTTCGGTTCCCAGGATGTAGAGCCCGCCGAGGGACTTCACCTCCTCATACTGGGCAATCCATGTTTCCCGCTCCTTCTCCAGGGCTTTGAAATAGGTCTGATCATCGGCTTCACTGCCGCAGGCCTTCCGCGCCCGATATTCGGGATTTCCCCCGAGCTTGATGTCGGTACCGCGGCCTGCCATGTTGGTGGCAATGGTCACCGCACCCTTGGATCCCGCCTCGGCGATGATGACCGCCTCCCGGGCATGATTCTTTGCGTTGAGCACCTCATGCCGGACTCCCCGGGCATGGAGCATCTTCGATATCTTTTCCGACCGATCGATGGTCACCGTACCGACGAGCACCGGCTGGCCTTTTTTGTGAAGCTGTTCAATTTCATCGCAGATCGCCTGAAATTTGATTTCATCATTGTAGTAGATCAGGTCGTTGTGGTCCGCCCGCACCACCGGCCGGTTGGTGGGAATCACCACCACTTCGAGGCCGTAGATGTTTGAGAACTCCGAGGCCTCAGTGTCGGCGGTACCGGTCATGCCTGAGAGTTTTTTATACATCCGGAAGAAATTCTGGAAGGTGATCGTAGCCAGGGTGCGGTTGCGCTTGGCAATTTTTATCCGCTCCTTGGCTTCAATCGCCTGGTGCAGACCGTCGGAGTATCTCCTGCCGTGGAGAATTCTCCCGGTGAATTCATCGACGATGTTAACAGCGCCGTCGCTGACCACGTAGTCTGAATCCCGGTGAAAGAGCATATGGGCCTTCAGCGCCTGGGTCAGGTAGTGGATATATTCAAAGTTCTCCTCGTCAAAGAGGGAGCCGGTTATCAGCCCCTCCTTGAGCAGAAGTGATTCCATCTTGTTCATTCCCTGGTTGGTCAGAGAAATCCGTTTCGCCTTCTCATCCACGGTGTAGTCACCGTCGGGCACCTCGGGATACTCCCCGGTTTCCTCGTCCTTGGGAGCTTCCTGAAGCTGCCCCACCAGACGGTTCACGTCAAAGAACTTCTTGGTGTCGTCCTCAGCGACTCCCGAAATGATCAGCGGGGTCCTGGCCTCGTCGATCAGGATCGAGTCGATCTCGTCGACGATGGCATAGGTATGCTTCGGCTGGATTTTCTGGGAGATGTCCCATTTCATATTGTCCCGGAGGTAGTCAAAGCCGAATTCATTGTTCGTCCCGTAGGTGATGTCCCGGGCGTAGGCGGCTTTTCTGACTTCATTGTCCATATCCGAGAGGATCACTCCCACCGATACGCCGAGATACCGGTAGATCGGCCCCATCCAGGCTGCGTCACGCTCAGCCAGGTAATCGTTGACGGTGACAATATGGACCCCCTCTCCGGCAAGGGAATTGAGGTACGCTGAGGGAACGCAGGAGACGGTCTTTCCTTCCCCGGTTTTCATCTCCATAATCTTTCCCTGATGGAGCACCAGGGCTCCGAGGATCTGCACGTCATACAGCCGCTCTCCCAGCATCCGACGCGCAGCCTCACGGGCCAGGGCGAAGGCCTTCGGCAGGAGTTCGTCCAGTGCGGTGCCGCTTCTGCAGGCCTGCTTCATCTGCTCGGTTTCCTGGATAAACTGCTCTGATGAGAGTCCCATCGCCCAGGTTTCCTGGGCATTGATGCTGTGGAGCAGGGGCATGAGCCGTTTCAGGTCATGCTCCTGTTTTGTTCCGAAAAGTGCCTTCAGTATTTTCTGTTTTGCCATATTGCTGCAGCCTCGTATATTGTACTATAGGTAATCATGTACTAATGTACAATATGATTGCAGAAAGGAAAAGGAGGTCCTATGATTCCGTTAGTTTCTCCTGAAGTCATGGCTGATATCGACCGCTCGGCCCAGCAGGACTTTCGAATCCCCGGACTCCTGCTGATGGAGCAGGCAGGGGTAATCGGTTTCCGAAGATGCACTGAAACATACCCTCAGCGCTTCACAGCGGGGGCTCACATGGTTTTTGTCGCAGGAAGGGGAAACAATGGGGGTGATGCCCTGGTGATGGCCCGTGAGGCCGCTGTGCAGGGCTTCAGGAATATCACCGCGGTGATGCTTCCCGGACAGCCCAATGAATCGGCGGGGGTGCAGCTGGCAATATGCAGGGCCATGGACATACCGGTGCTCTCCTGGGAACGCGAACAGGACCGGGCCGCCGAAGTGCTCGAACGCTGTGACGTGATCTTTGACGGAATCACCGGGACGGGGCTTAAAGGTCCCCTGCGTCCCGACCCCGCCGAGGCGGTCAGGCTGATCAACCGTTCAAAGGCGTTCTGCATTGCCGTGGATGTGCCCAGCGGTCTCCATGAAAAAGCCGCATCAGTTGACCGCATCGTCACTGCCGACTGCACCGTCACCATGGGACTGCCGAAGATTCCCTGCTATCTTCCCCCGCTGCGGGGCTTCTGCGGCAAAATCATCCGGGTGAACCCCGGATTTCCGCCCGTACTGTTTGAACGGGTCGACGTCAAGGCATACCTGCTGGACGAGGAGGTCGACTGCGTTCTGCCGGCAGTCTCTCCGACTGCCTATAAAACTACCCGGGGGCATACCGCCGTCTTTGCCGGATCCCGGAATTATCCCGGGGCGGCGCGGCTTGCCGCAGGGGCGGCATCCGCCACGAGAACGGGGCTGGTAAGCTTTCTCGGCGATGATGAGCTGACAGACCGCCTGACCGGGGTAATGGACCCGTCGGTCGTCTTCGGTTCCAGTTCAGCTGAACTTCCCGGCAGATATACCGCGGTGCTCTGCGGTCCGGGCTGGGGCAGGGGAAATCACCGCCGGCAGCTGCTGAACCGGGTGATTGCCTCCGGTCTGCCCGGAGTCATTGACGCCGACGGACTGCATGCCCTGGCGGATGAGCCGGCGGATCTCGGCGGCCGGTTCGTCCTCACCCCCCATCCCGGGGAGTTCTCCCGTCTGATCAAAACAACCGGAGATCTTCTGGAGGATCTGAAGCAGGCCGCCTCGGCATATCAATGCTGGATCGTCTACAAGACCCACGTCGTGTGGATCGCCGGACCTGATGGGGCGCTCTTCGCTGCAGACGGAATGAATCCCGCCCTGGGAACCGGAGGGTCCGGAGACGTGCTCGCCGGGATTATCGCCGGTCTGCTGGCTGAAGGGCGCACCGCCGCTGAAGCGGCAGTCACCGGCGTGCTGATTCATCAGCGCATCGGCCGAACTGCCTATGAGCGCTTCGGCTGGTTTGCCTCCTCCCGCCTCATCGAGCTGATATCCCCGGAGCTCAAAGCAGTTACCCGGGAGTGAATCAGTGAAAAATGTGCTTGTCGATTGCATTCCGGTGTGTTAGCTTTGTCTCAGGAAGGAACATGAAGACAATACGAATATATATCTGCATACTGGCTGTCCTCACCATGGCCCTGGGCGGCCTTGCCGCCGAGGAACAGAATCTTCAGCAGTCAAGTGAAGCTGTCCTCCGGGAAGCAATGGTGAAGGTGTTCACCACCTTCAACCCGGCTGATTATCATAATCCCTGGAGCATGCAGGGGCCGAGGACCAGGACCGGCTCCGGGGCAGTCATCAGGGACGGGATGATCATCACCAACGCCCATGTGGTGAGCGATCACACCTTCATCCAGGTAAGGCGCTACGGAGACAATACCCGGTACGAAGCATCGGTGAAGGCGGTGCTCCACCAGTCGGATCTGGCGGTGCTTACGGTGGATGATCCCGAGTTCTACCGGGACGTCACCCCCCTTGAGTTCGGTGAAATACCTGAAACCCATCAGGAGGTTTCGGTCTACGGCTTTCCCCGGGGAGGGGATGCACTGAGCATCACCAAGGGGATCGTCTCCCGGATCGAGCACCAGTCCTATGTCCACAGCTCAGCCGTCCTGCTGGCAGGACAGATTGATGCGGCCATCAATCCGGGAAGCAGCGGCGGTCCGGTGATTTCGGACGGAAAGATCGTCGGGGTTATCATGCAGGCGATTCCCTCTGCCCAGAATATCGGGTATATGGTGCCCCTTCCAGTAATCCGAACCTTCATGGAAAACGTCGATGACGACGAAATCCGGGGGTTCCCGAGTCTCGGGATCGGCACTCAGCATATGGAAAGCCGGGATCTGCGCAGCTTCTATCAGATGACTCCGGATCAGACCGGGGTGCTGGTGACCCAGGTAGTGCCCCATGCACCGTCCGACGGCATCCTGCAGCCGGGGGATGTGCTCCTGAAGATCGACAACTACCCGGTGGCTAATGACGGAACTGTGGAGTTTCGGGAGCATGAGCGCACCAGTTTCTCCTATGCCGTTCAGAAACATCAGATCGGCACGGAAATTCCGATTGAACTGCTGCGCGACGGGGAGATTCACCAGGTGTCGGTCACCCTTTCCAGTTCAATCGAGGATCACCGGATGGTGCCGTCTGAACAGTACGACGTGCTGCCGAGCTACTACATTTACGGCGGATTTGTCTTTGCTCCCCTGACGAAAAACCTTCTGCAGGTCTGGGGAAGCAGCTGGTTCAATATTGCCCCGAAGGACGTGGTGAATATCTATCAGTACGGAATTCCGGAATATCCGGGGGAGCAGGTGATTCTGATCACCAGGGTGCTTGCCGCTGATGTGAATGACGGATATCAGCAGACCAGCTTCTGGATAGTTGATTCCGTCAACGGAGAGCGGGTGCGCTCCATGGAAGAGCTGATAGCCTCCATTGAAGACTCCGGGGAACCATACATCGTGCTGGAAAATCCCAGGGGGAGGAAAATCATCCTTGATGCACAGCGCATTGAAGCAGCCCATGAGCGGATTCTTTCGCTCTACCGTATTTCCGAGGACCGTTCCGAAGATCTGCAATGAAACCGGGCAGAGTGCCAGACAGTCGGAATGAGCACTCCCCCTGCAGAAGTGGACATAAGGTAATGAATTATCTTGACCAGTCCCGGGTATTCGATTAAGCTGTGACTATCAAAATAAGGGAGTTGAGCAGATGCTACAGTTCTATTTCTTATCACTGGTGCTGCTGATTGTCGGTGCGGTAATCATCCTTGCAGAGCAGGTTGGCGGGAAAGTGCCCCTGGTTCATTCAGTAAAAGGCTACTGCATGGAGCATACGACCGCCCGGGTCGTGCTGATCGTGCTTACTGCAATCGTCGGCATTATGAAGCTCATCACCCCCATTGATCCGGGCCCGGCGGTCATCGGTGATCTGTTCCCCTCAGTAAATCTGATAGCCCTGTGTGCGTTTTATCTGTTTGAAGGTAAACGGATAGATTCCGCCAAGGAAGAGGTGGAGATATCCATGGAAGGCGGCGATTCAGAAGAGCCGATAGAAAAAGCCCGCAGCTTTTATTTCACCAATAAGCCTGTCATCGGATATGTCACCCTGGCGGTGGCTTTCTTCCACTTTCTGTTCCCCGGCGCAGTCCTGCTGTAGCCGCTATGCGGATCACCACCTCCGGCATCGCCTGCAGGGAAGGCACATATCTGCTTGCCCTGCGGAAAGCGGGTTCCTCGATTGGAGAGTCCTGGGAATTTCCCGGGGGAAAACATCGGAGCAGCACAGAGACCCCCGAGGAAACCCTTCAGCGGGAATTCCGTGAGGAGCTGGGAGTGCCCGTACGGGTAGGGGAGCTGATCATGACTACCGCTTTCTCCAATAACGGAAAGACCTATCGGCTTCAGGCATACCGGATAGAACTGGAGCATGAGGATTTTCAGCTGACCGAGCACCAGCGGACCGGCTGGTTTGCTCCGGAACAGATACTGGAGCTTCCGCTGGCGGCTTCAGACCGGGCGGTAGCGGAATATCTTGCTAAATCACCGTTCCCGAAGGAATGATGCCGTTTTTCGGAATTACGATGATTCCGTCGCAGATCCAGTAGGATCCGTAGTCGCCGTCCTCCCGGTTCATGGTGTCTATTCCGATGCGGCAGTTGTCTCCGATGCGGACGTTCTGGTCAATGATCGCCCGCTTGATGATGGTTCCCCGGCCGATGCCGATATTGGGGATGCCGCGCTGCCGGTTCTTCTTTTTCTCTTCATCGTCCTCGTAGTATCCGGCGCCCATGCAGTACACCCCGTCAAGATTCGCTCCTGATTCGATCAGGGTGCGCACCCCGATAATGGAATTTACTATTGAGGCATTGGTGATGATGCTTCCCTCAGAGGCCAGGGACTGACTGATGGTGCAGAAGTTCATCTTTGTCGCCGGCAGATGGCGCTTGTGGGTGTAGATGGGCATATGCTCATCATAAAAATTAAAATCCGGTTCGATGGAGGCAATATTGAGGTTCGTCTCATAGAACGCCTTGATGGTTCCGATATCCTCCCAGAAATCATCAAATATGTAGGAGCTCACCAGTTTCTTCTGAATAATCTGAGGGATGATTTCCTTGCCGAAATCGGTTTCATCACCGGAGAGGGCCTCCTCCAGGCCGGAGGCATTGAAGATATAGATTCCCATGGAGGCGAGATATTCCTTCCGTCCGATGGTTTCGGGATTGATCCGTTCGCGCAGCAGCGGCCGGGGCACCTTCAGGTGGCTGATGTCGTCTTCCGGGGCAGGCTTTTCGGTAAAGTCGGTCACATAGGCGTGATCGTCCACCTGCATGATTCCCAGTCCCGCTGCTTCATCCCGGGTGACCGCCTTGGCGGCGATTGTCAGCTCCGCTTTGCTTTCGATGTGCAGTTCCAGCATTTCGTTGAAATCCATCCGGTAAAGCTGATCCCCCGAAAGAATCAGGTAGTAATCAGGGTTCTGGTCATGAAAATGCTTGAAGTTTTTCCGCACCGCATCGGCGGTTCCCTGATACCACTCCTCATGCTGATAGGTCTGTTCTGCGGCAAGCACCTCTACAAACCCTTGAGAAAAGGTGTCGAATATATAGGTGTTGGCCACATGATTATGGAGTGATGCCGAATTGAACTGAGTGAGAATGTAGATCTGACGAATATTGCTGTTGATGCAGTTGGAAATCGGGATATCGACAAGCCGGTATTTTCCGCCGAAGGGGACAGCCGGTTTTGACCGGTCCATGGTCAGGGGATACAGCCGAGTACCCTTTCCGCCTCCCAGTACGATAGCGAGAACGCTGCGATTCATGTCTGCCTCCTGATTTGATTATACACTGCTTCATATTCCTGTGCAGAGTTATTCCATGAAAAATCCTGCACCATGCCCCGTTTCTGTATGCGTATATATTCCTCCTGTCTGTCCAGATAGCAGGCCGCTGCTCTGGCGGTCGTCTCGAATATCTGCTCCGCTGTCAGTTCCTCGAAGACAAACCCCGTGCCCTGGGGATCTGTGTCAGCATCGGAGACTGTGTCAGCCAGCCCTCCGGTTCTGCGGACGATGGGAACGGTCCCGTAGCGCAGTGAATAGATCTGGTTGAGCCCGCAGGGTTCGTAGCGGCTGGGCATGAGAAAAAAGTCCGCCCCGGCTTCTCCGAAATGGGCCAGCTTGTTGCTGAAGGTGATCATCACCGAAAGATTGCGGTATTTCTCTGCGAGATGCTGCAGCTCTCTTTCAAGCCGGGCATCTCCTGTGCCGATGATGCATATCTGCAGCGGCAGCTGCCTGAGCATCTCCTCAAGGGCGCTGGTGCCGTTGGACAGCAGCTCCACAAACCCCTTCTGCTCGGCGATCCGGGAGATCATGCAGACCAGAGGAACTTCGGGCTGATCCTCGAGGCCTGCAAGCCGCTGCAGCTCCTGCTTGCTTGCTGCCTTGCGCTCAAGGGTGTCAACTGAATACTGCTGAGGAATCAGGGGATCAGATCCAGGGTCCCACTCGGTGTAGTCGACGCCGTTGAGGATTCCCGTGAACCGATTGCCCCGTTTTCTCAGCACATCGTCGAGCTGACAGCCGTATTCCGGGGTTTTTACCTCCTCGGCATAGGTGGGGGAGACGGTGGTGACCCAGTCGGCATGTTCGAGTCCCAGGCGGAGCATATTGATGCCTTCCCGCGGATATTCCAGAAGTTCCGGGTCCAGCCCGAAGGTGTGCAGATCAAGCCGGGGAAATATTCCCTGGAAGGCAAGATTATGAACCGTCATTACGGTGGAACTATCGGGAAAAGCGTACCGGGCCAGAACCGGGAGCAGCCCGGCGGTCCAGTCATGGCAGTGGATGATATCCGGTTTCCAGGAGAGATGCCGGCAGAGCGCCGGGACGGCATGGGTGTAGAGGGAGAACCGGCGGTTGTTGTCGGTATAGGGGGCAAAGGAGGTAGCTCCGTAGATTCCCTCGCGCTGGGTAAAATAGGGATGGCTGATGAAGTAGTAGGGGACATCCTTTAACGTATCCTGGATAATGCTGAACTCAGCGTACTCGCCGATGCCCCAGTCAGCCCGGCAGGAGCCGGAGAAATACCGGGGAGTGTGAAACGTCATGTCCTGATAATGCGGGAGGATTACCCGTACATCGTGACCCCGCTGAGCCAGGGTCTGGGATAATGCCTGAACCACGTCGGCAAGGCCGCCGGATTTTGCAAACGGTGCAGCTTCACTGGATGCCATCAATATTTTCATAGGTAAATTCAACCACGTACCACAGCAAAAATCAAGTGGATAACGGGGCTAACTGCGGAAAAGCAGGCCGCCCCGTTCCATGCCGGTCACTGCTAATCGTAGGACTGCCCCTTCAGTTCGTCGATGTACTGGGCGGCGCAGTGACTGGCCACCGCACCGTCTCCCGCCCCTACGACAATCTGGCGGAACGGGGTGTTTCTCACATCGCCCACCGCATAGAGTCCGGGGATAGAGGTGCGCATGCACTGGTCTGTGATGATATATCCGATTTCGTCCTTTTCGGCATCGGGAACCAGGGCAGTCTGAGGAATTGAGCCGATGAACACGAACACCGCATCAAACTCCTCTTCATAGGTGCTGTCTTCGTGATTGTTGTAGAGCACTGCAGAGCGGACCTGGGTATCTCCCTTGATCTCCTTGATTTCATGGTTGAACCGGACTTCAATATGATTATTCGCCTGTACCCGCTGAGCCAGGGAAGGCTGGGCCCTGAAGCGGTCACGCCTGTGCACCAGGGTGACCTTATCTGTTATTTTGGACAGAAACATCGCCTCGTCACAGGCGGCATCCCCGCCTCCGACCACCAGCAGTTTCTTGTTCTTGAACAGCGGGCCGTCACAGGTTGCGCAGTATGAGACTCCCTTGCCTGAGAAATCCTCTTCTCCGGGGATTTCCAGCTTCCGGTGCTGGGCGCCGGTCGCAAGAATCACCGTATATGCGGTGAGTTTTTTGTCGCTGGCTTCAACGGTAAAATGATCTTTCTGCTTGTCAATTGAGGTGACCGTGGCGCTCATGATCTCGGCGCCGAACTTTTCAGCCTGCTCGGTAAACCGCTGCGCCAGTTCAAAGCCCTGGATGGGCTCAGGGAAGCCGGGATAGTTTTCCAGATCGCTGATGATCAGAGTCAGACCTCCCGGAGCCATCTCTTCAATCAGCAGCGTGCGGAGATTCGCTCTGGCTCCGTACTGAGCTGCGGAAAGACCTGCGGTACCGCCTCCGATGATGATAATATCCCAATCTGTCTTCATATCGCCCTCCATGGTAGTCATTCTGCAGCAGCCTGCTGCTCTGCTTCGCTTTTTCGTATATACAGCGGACCCGAGGTTGCATGATCCGGTCCTTTTGCGGCATACCACCGTCTGGCTGTCTCGATGAATCCTTCAGCAGGAACCGATGCCGTGAGGGTGTGGAATGCACACCGGGCTGGAGG
>PWKH01000147.1 GCA_003559765.1 Spirochaetaceae bacterium | reverse complement strand
ACGGTCGGCCTGAGTGACGGCCCCTGGAGCGCGCACCTCGGCTATGAGCGCCGGGATGTCTTCTCCAGCGAGCTCTTTGATTTTGACAATGACTACCTCTTCGCCCGGGGCAGCTGGGACGCCGGTCCCTTCACCCTGGGGGCCTCCTACTGGGGATTCGGCCTGAACGCACCGAAGGCCGGATTTGATGTGACCGTGCCGCTGGCTTCCAGATAGGGCTGTCTATGGAGCGAAGACCTGTTTCTCTGCTGCCCCCGCTGGTTGCCCAGCGGATAGCCGCCGGGGAGGTGATAGAACGGCCCCATTCGGTGGTGCGGGAGCTGATGGACAATGCCGTAGATTCCGGAGCCTCTTCGGTTGACGTATACCTCGAAAGCGGAGGGATTGACTCCATCCGGGTAATCGACAACGGTTACGGCATGACGAGAGATGATCTTGCGCTGTGCTGCGCATCCCATGCCACATCCAAGATCACCTCACTGGAGGATCTCGACCGGCTGGAGACGCTTGGGTTTCGGGTAGAGGCACTCTCCAGCATGGCCGCCTGTGCCGATCTCACCATTACCTCGGGTACCCGGGAGGGTTCATCCCATATTCTGAAAGTGAAAAGCGGAGAAGAACCGGTGATTACTCCCGGGGGAAGCTCCCACGGAAGCACCGTCGAGGTCAGAAGACTCTTCCATGAGATCCCGGGACGAAAAAAATTCCTGAAAAGCCCCCGAGCTGAAGGTGCCTCCTGCCGCAAAGTATTTCTTGATAAATCCCTTCCCTTTACCAATATTTCCTTCAGGCTGTTTGCCGACGGAAACCTGAAGCTCTTTCTTCCCAAGAGTTCCCTCAAGCAGCGGGTGCTCCAGGCTTATTCCCAGGTTCTCAATGAGTCTTTCATCTATGATCTCCCCTGCCAGTCAGGACCGGTGCAGTTTCATGCAGTGCTCTCCTCACCTGCTTTTTACCGCACCGACCGCTCCTATATTCAGGTGTTCGTAAACAAGCGCCGGGTCAGTGAATACTCCCTGGTGCAGGCGGTCACCCATGCCTACAGCGGTGTGCTTCCGGGAGGAGCCTTTCCCTACTGCTTCCTCTTTCTGGAACTTCCGGCTGATACGGTGGATTTCAATATCCACCCGGCAAAACAGGAAGTGCGGCTCCGGGGCCAGCGGGAGGTGCATCACCACATTACCACAACGCTGCGGGACTGGCTGAATGCTCCGCCGGAGCAGGAAGGACGGCCGGCAGAGATCACACAGGAATCCAATGAACTCTTTGCCCGGGAATCGGGACTGCGGCGGCAGAGCAGCCGGCCGAGAACCCCGCCCCCCCGGCAGTGGTATCAGTCGCTGCAGACCATGCAGGAGGCTCCGCCTGCTGAGCCCCGGGAAGAACAGGATGATTTTTACTATTTCGGCCAGGTGTTTAATCTCTTCCTGCTTGCCCAGCGGGAGGATTCCCTCTATCTGATAGACCAGCATGCCGCCCATGAGCGGATCATCTATGAGCAGCTGAAGTCCTCAGAGGCGCTCCAGCCGCTGCTCATTCCCCTGAGTATGACCGTCGAGGAGGAAATCCACCGGTTTCTCAGCTCCCATGGGGATCTTTACCGGGATATCGGGATTATGGTTGAGCACCAGCAGGATACCACCTGAGAGATTACCGCCCTTCCGTCGGTATGCAGAGGTATCGAGCATGACATTGCCTCCCTGATTGCTGAATCTGCAGGGGACCCTCAGGAGATCGAAAAGCAGCTGTTTGCACTGATCTCCTGCAAGGCAGCAGTGAAGGACGGGGAAGTGCTGGACCCGGTTACCGCGAAGCAGCTAGTCCGTCAGGCCTTTGCTCTGCCGGTTCCCCGATGTCCCCATGGACGTCCCGTCTGGCGGATCATAACCCGCAGGGAGCTCTTTGAAGATGTTCGGCGAACGGTTACGGGTACACCGGCCCGTGGGAAAATATCACCGGATACTCAGGATCCTCAGCAATAAGGAAATAAAACTCAGGATCAAACTGATCAATCAGCGCTTCAATCTGCTGGTCCAGCGGATGCGACTGGATCAGCATGCCCCGGCGGTCATACATCAGCACCCGGGATGCATCGGGACGGGGCCTGCTCTGCAGTTCACCGGAACTGCGGGGGACAAAGAGCTCCTTGACATCACTGTTTCCGGGAATATCGGTGACCGTCAGCCGGTAGGTTCCCGCAGGGAATCCCTCCTCCGGGGAGGGCGGCTCCAGCCGGCCGGTGGCAAGAGTGATCATCCTGCCCTCCTGCCGCCGGTTTACCTGGGAAACATCAATGTCCCAGTAGATGTATTTCGGAGCGGACGCTCTGATCTCAAGGATATCACCGAACCCCTGGGGCTCATCAATATCTGCGGAGATATGAAGATAGACAAACTCCTCTTCACTGCCCGGCAACGAGGAGAATTCCATGTACCATGCTGCCTGGTCTATCACCGGCGGATCGGACTGGCAGGAACTCAGCAGGAAGAAGCAGGCAGCAGCAAGCAGCAGATTTTTCATCCGTCTGTTCAGGATATTTTCTTGGCCTTCTCCTGCATCAGTACCGGATTCGCATAGGAATTGAGCACATACTGCTTCAAATCCGGCGACAGTCCCCGGTAGCGCAGCAGGAACTTCAGTTTTTTTCCCTCGGTATACTGATCCTTGTAGGTCTCCGTTTCATAGAGGGTGTCATGGGAAATATAATTGGAATCCCAGAGACGGTAGTTGAGATGAATCTGCCGGTCAATTTCCTGGGCCACATCCTTGGCTTCGCTGAACCCGCCTTCAACGGGGGTGCCGAAATGGAAATGGATGTTCCCCTTGAACCGACGGACGCTCCGGAAAATGCTGACGAGATCTTCAAGCTGCTTCTTTTTGTAGAAACCGTTAGCCTTGAGGTACATCAGCTCACGGCTTTTTCGGATATCGCAGGGATCGTACTGATACGAAATGGCTACCGGCACGATGGGACAGTTGTTCAGCAGCTGCTCGAAGGTCAGTCCCCGGTCTTTCTGGGCCATGTGGAGCATCTTGATGATTGCAGGATTGGTCTGGTCGATGCCGTCCTTCGCCCGTCCGCTTTTCTGTGCTACCCACATGGAGCAGCCTTCCTGGATCCGCTTGTAGAAGTATGCTGAGAGCCGCTGTGACTCGATGAAGCGGTCCCGGAGACTCAATGAACGCTTCACCACCACCCCCCGGTTCATCCGGATGATATCTCCCATGACATTGTTCACCATCAGGTTGTCCCCGAAGGTAATCTCGGTGAAGGGAAATCTGTTTTTCTCCAGCTCATAGTTCATCAGGGTCGGGTCCAGGGCAATATCCCGGTGATTGCTGACGAACAGATACGCCCGGTTGGGATCCAGGTTCTCAAGCCCGCTGCTGGTCATTTCATCGACGGTGTTTTCGATCACTGCCTTTAAAATCACTCCGTTAAGCAGCCTGCTCTGATAATCATCAACTGTCCTGATCTCCGGTGCCAGTTTCTCGATCTTCTGTTTGACAAAATTTCGCT
This sequence comes from Spirochaetaceae bacterium, assembly GCA_003559765.1. Lineage (GTDB taxonomy): Bacteria > Spirochaetota > Spirochaetia > PWKH01 > PWKH01 > PWKH01. The sequence goes on along the minus strand of PWKH01000147.1, from coordinate 7,529 downwards.
TCACCTTCAGCAGCACATAGGGAATCTTCGGATAGATGATCTCCCCGACCCCGTTGAGAAACCCCTTATTGCTGAGAATATGCTCCAGCACCCGTGGAATCTCTTCATCTCCGTAGGGTGCTATATCGGAATAGTCGTCTTTCATGTCATTTCCTTTCTTCAGCTGATTCCGCTGATCGCTTTCATGTATTGGGAACGCTCCCAGATATCGGAAAACTCGGAGGAACCGCGGCTGAGACGACCTCTGAAGGACTCCACTGAATCAAACCCTTTATCCTGCATCCATTGATCCAGCCGGGTTGTCATCTCCTGGAAGACTGAATACCCGTGCTTCATCACCGCTGAACAGATCTGCACGCTCTTCGCTCCGGCAAGCAGGTGCTTAATTACCGCGTCTCCGTCATGCACCCCGGTGGTGGCGCTCAGGTCACAGGACAGCCGGTCTGACATCAGAGCAATCCACTGCAGCGGCAGAGAGCTCTCCTCCGGCACGCTTAATACACCCGCCGCTTTTGTAGTCAGATTTTCGACATCAATGTCTGTCTTGTAGAACCGGTTGAACAGTACCAGCGCATCAACCTGCGCTTCATCAAGCCGGGAGAAGAAATTGGCCATCCCGGAGAAATGGGGGCCTATTTTCAGTGCAATAGGAATACTTACCTGCTGCTGTACTTTTTTCAAAATATTCAGATAGATCTGTTCAATTTCGGCTCCGGACTTCATTACATCCGCAGGAACGACAAAGATGTTCAGTTCAAGGGCGTCAGCCCCGACTGCTTCAAAACGGTGGGCATAGTCGATCCAGGTTCCGTCATGTCTGCAGTTGACGCTGGCAATCACCGGGATATCGACCTGCTGCTTCGCCTGCTCCACCGCTTCAAGATAGCTGTCAATATAATAGTCCTTGCTCGAATGGGAGATGAAGTCAAAGGCATCGGTATGAGAGAACAGTTCCATCTGCTCCATCATGGAACGGGAGTCATAGTCAATCTGCTCCTCGAAGAGCGACTTCATGACTGCTGCTCCGGCTCCTGCATCTTCACACAGTTTTATCCCGTCGGCATCTCCGGTAAGTCTCGAGCTCGCCGCAATCAGAGGGTTTTTCAGCTCAAGTCCCATGTAGGTTGTCTTCAAATCCGCCACATACTCCTCCTCTCGTTTTCAGAACATTATTGTACACATCTTTCACCGTTCCTACAACAGTTATTCAGCGCCCTCCCAGCGCACGACCGGATGCCGTGCGGCCCGGACATCATCAACCCTGCGCACTGAGGTGCCCCGGGGCGCTTCAGTAAGCTGCGAGGCGTCCTCATATGCCAGCCGGTGGATCTCCGTCATGACCGCAATAAACCGGTCAAGGGTCTCCTTAGTCTCCGTCTCAGTCGGTTCAATCATCAGCGCTTCAGGAACGATCAGAGGGAAATAGACCGTGGGGGGATGGATGCTGCGCTCAACGAGTCCCTTCGCCACATCAAGGGCGCTTACTCCGGTATCCTTCTTCATCTTTTCGGCTGAAAAGACAAATTCATGCTTGCACACCTGATCATAGGGCAGATAATACAAGTCTTTAAGGGACTCCATGACGTAGTTTGCGTTGAGCACCGCCATTTCCGAAGCCCTGGTCAGTCCGTCCTTTCCCATCACCAGGATATAGGTCAGCGCACGCACCAGCACACCGAAATTGCCGTAGAATCCGGATATCTTGCCGATGGACTGGGGACGGTCCCAGTCAAATCGGTAATCTCCGTCGGTCTTCACCACATCGGGGACCGGAAGGAACGGGACCAGCCGATCGCTGACCAGCACCGGTCCTGCACCGGGGCCTCCGCCGCCGTGGGGGGTGGAGAAGGTCTTATGCAGGTTCAGATGGATCACGTCGAAGCCCATGTCTCCGGGACGGGATTTTCCCATGACGGCGTTGAGATTCGCTCCGTCATAATAGAGCAGTCCTCCTGCTTCATGGACCATCTCAGATATCTCCAGGATGTCGGTTTCATACAGCCCCAGGGTGTTCGGGTTAGTCAGCATGATGCCTGCCAGCTGATCATTCATATAGGGCTTGAGAGACTCCGGGGAGACCAGTCCGCGCTCATCCGCAGGCAGTTCGATCACCTCGAACCCCGACAGATGCGCTGAGGCGGGGTTGGTCCCGTGGGAGGAGGAAGGTACGATCAGCCGAGTGCGCTGATGCTCACCTGCGGCGGAAAAATACGCCCGGAAGAGTTTCATTCCGGTGAATTCGCCGTGGGCTCCCGCCATGGACTGCATGGTGCCCCAGCTCATCCCAGTTATTTCGCTGAGGTATCCCGTGAGGGTATGGATCAGTTCCAGAGATCCCTGGGCAGTTTCTTCGGGCTGCAGGGGATGGACTTCGGTAAAGCCCGCCTCCCGGGAGGTAAGCTCATTCACCTTGGGATTGTACTTCATGGTGCATGAGCCCAGGGGATAGAATCCTGCGTCTACGGCAAAATTGTCCCGAGCCAGGTTTTCGAAATGACGGATGACATCCACCTCTGCAGTTTCAGGCAGATTCGGCGCCTGCTTCGCGGCGATAACTCCGAAAAGCTGCTGTGCTTCCCGCTGGGGAACGTCCTGCTTCGGAAAACGGTAGCCCTTTCGGCCCGATCTGCTGATTTCAAATATGAGCTGATTCATGAGAGCACCTCCTGAGCACGGGCTGCATAGTCGTCAAGCTGCTGTCTGGTCCGTTTCTCCGTCACTGCGACGGCCACCAGCCCTTCACAGGATGCATCCAGGTCCCCCAGATGCACCCCGGCGAAGATGCCCCGGGAGCTCATCTCCCGCAGAAAGGACTTTGCCTGACTGCCGGACCCCATGTCGAGGGTGAACTCATGGAAAAAGGGCGCATCGCTGAAGGGTCTGACTGCAGGGATCTCCTTGAGCTTGTCATAGAGGTAATGGGCCTTGCTTACGCACTGACTTCCTGCTTCCTGCAGCCCGCCGGGACCGGTGACTGCCAGATATGCCGTGGAGATAATGGCGGCAAGAGCCTGGTTCGAGCAGATGTTGGAGGTAGCCCGCTCCCGCTTGATATGCTGCTCCCGCGCCTGCAGCGTAAGCACAAAGGCTCGCTTCCCTTCAGCATCTACCGTCTCACCGGCAATCCGGCCGGGCATCTTCCGCAGCAGCTTCTGAGAGGCGGCCATATACCCTACGGTGGGACCGCCGAAGCTTGCAGGAAGTCCGAAGGGCTGGGTGTCACCGACGGCAATATCGGCGCCCCAGCTCCCCTGGTTTCTGCACAGCCCGAGGGTCATGGGGTTCGAACTGATCACGCACAGCGCCTTGTGCTCATGCACTGCTTCGGCAAAACCGGTAAAATCCTCCAGGATGCCGAAGAGATTGGGAGTCTGCAGGATCACTGCGGCCGTGTCTTCGTCAATCAGTTCCCTGAGCCGCTGGATCCGGGTGATTCCGCCTTCAACCGGTATGGTGCGGATGGTGATGTCGCTGTCCCGGTAATAGGATGCAAGGACGCTGCGGGTAAAGGGGTGAACCCCTTCGGAAACCAGGATGGTGTGAGCCTTCCGCCTCACCTGCAGCGCAATTGCCGCAGCTTCCGCCGCAGCGGTGTGCCCGTCATACAGCGATGCATTTGATACGTCAAGGCCGGTTAACTGACAGATCATCGTCTGGAACTCAAAAATTGCCTGGAGCAGTCCCTGGGACATCTCCGCCTGGTAGGGCGTGTAGGCGGTTACGAATCCGGGGGTTGATGCAACCTGCTGCACTGCAGCAGGCACAATATGGTCATAGATTCCGCACCCCAGAAAGGAGGTGCGGCGGATGTTCTTTTCAGCAAGCCGCTTCATGAATTCAGCAGCTTCATGTTCACTGACCCCTTCGGGTACGTCCAGGGGCTTGCGGAGAAATACCGACTCCGGAATATCGGAGAAGAGCTCCTCCACGGAATCGACCCCGACGGCCTGAAGCATGCTTTTGACATCTTCTTCCGTATGGGGGATATATGCATAATACGGGTCCATAGGACTATCCTCGTTTTCTGTGCTTATTCGTTTGCTTTCAGAAATGCTTCATACGCGTCGCTGTCCATCAGTTTCTCATACTCATCGGGATCAGAGACCTCCATTACGTAGATATATGCACCATAAGGAGATTCGTTCACCGCTTCAGGAGAATCCTCAAGGGATTCATTGACTTCCTTCACCCTGCCGCTCATTGCGGCATAGATCGGAGCTGCGGCCTTCACTGATTCGATGCTGGCCACTTCCTCCCCCTGTTCAAATTCATCATCAACTTCAGGAAGCTCGACATAGACGATCTCTCCGAGCGAGTCCTGGGCATAATCACTAATGCCGACCTTTGCTGTTGTTCCTTCCAATACTACCCATTCATGGTTTTCCGTATAACGCAGATCATCTTTAATTTCTGACATAGTTTAACTCCTTCCTGTTTTCTTATAAAAAGGCGTCTTCACCAGACGTGCCTTCTTTCGTTTGCTGCGGATGAGCACCTCGATTTCATCACCTATTTTCAGTCCCCTGCCCCGCTCGATCAGCGCCAGGGCAATGAACTTCTGCAGAGTCGGAGATTTGGTTCCGCTGGTGATATGCCCGATGCATGCCCCCTGATGATATACTTCATACCCCTCCCTGGGAACCCCGGAATCAATCATTTCAAGTCCCCGGAGACTTCTAGGTATGCCGGTCTCCTTCTGATGGACAAGCGCCTCCTTCCCGACAAAATAGGGCTTCTCAAGATCAGCAAATACTGCGAGGTTCGCCTCCAGGGGAGTGACGGAGTCACTGAGTTCATGCCCGTAGAGGGGAAGCTTCGCCTCCAGCCGCAGAGTATCCCGGGCGCCGAGTCCGCAGGGCATCACCCCCAGACTGATGAGCCGACTCCAGAGTTCCGGGGCGTCCTCGCTGTTCATATACAGTTCAAACCCGTCCTCGCCGGTATATCCGGTCCGGGAAATCAGCAGGGGCGCATCCCCGTAAGCCAGATCGTCCCGGAACTGAAAAAAGGAAATGTCAGCAGCTTCCGGAACCAGCTGGGTCAGCATTTCCTGGGCCTGAGGTCCCTGAAGGGCCAGCAGCGCCCACTGGTCCGACTGATCCCGTATCTCCGGCAGCGGTGTCTCTCCCTGCGCCAGGGGGTTCTCCCGGGTAATCCAGGTGAAGTCCTTTTTCCGGTTTCCTGCATTCACTACCAGGAGAAACTGAATTTCTGAAATCCGGTAGACAATCAGATCATCCACAACCCCGCCGTCGGGATAGCACATCAGGGTGTAGCGGACCGTTCCGGGTTTCATGGACACAATATTGTTGGTGACCAGCTGGTCGATGAAGCTTTCCGCCTGGGCTCCCTGGATGAGGAACTCTCCCATATGGGACACGTCAAACAGTCCGGCGGCAGTTCTGACCGCCTGATGCTCGGCGATAATACCGTCGGCAAACTGTATCGGCAGGTCCCAGCCGTGAAAATCGGCGATTTTCACTCCCGGGTACGCTTCATACACTGGATAGAGCGGTGTTCGTTTATTACTCATAATACTCCCAAGATAGCATGATTCGATTAGAGAATATAGGGAACGCGCTGATTATACGCCTGATAGACCACAAAGGTCTCCACGTTGAGAATTTCGGAAATTTTCACCAGCTCCTTGGTGAAAAAGTCGATCAGGGCATAATCCTGCGCATCGTTCAGCAGCACCTGGGCGATCAGGTCGTATCGGCCGGTAACAACGCTCACCGAAACCACCCCCCGAAGCCGGGAGATTTCCCGGGCCTTCTTCCCCAGGTCCATCGACTTCAGTTTGATGCCCATCAAGCAGACCTGAAGTCCCGGCACTTCCTCGGAATCCACCAGGCCGGTGATCTCAAGCACCCCTTCCTCCATCAGCTTATTCACCCGGGACCGGACGGTATTCTCGGTGACATTCAGTTCATCAGCAATGGAGCTGTAGGGCTTGCGTCCGTCCCGGAGGTGCTTGATGATCGCAATATTCATCTCATCTAATTTCATAGTGTTTTCGCCCTTAGCCGTGATTCCGGGCAAACTCCTTCATGAATGCGGCAAGGGACCCAACTGCCTCTTCGGGCACAGCATTGTAGATGGACGCACGGCAGCCGCCTACACTTCTGTGGCCTTTGAGACCGACCATGTCACGCTGCTGCGCCTCGGCGACAAACTGTTTTTCCAGCTGTTCATCGGGAAGCCGGAATACGACATTCATGGTTGAGCGGTACTCCGCCTGTGCGGGACAGCGGTAGAATCCTCCGCTTTCATCTACGGCGTCGTAGATCATCGCCGATTTCTTTTCGGCCCGTTTCTCCATGCCTTCAGCGCCGCCGTGCCGCTTCACCCACTGGAGCACCAGCTTAGTTGCCCAGATGGTAAACACCGACGGGGTGTTCAGCAGCCCGTCCTTTGTGCTGTGGACCTGGTAGTTCAGGTATGCAGGCAGGTCCTTGTTCGACTGTGCCGCCAGCTCATCTGAAATAATGATCAGCGTCGCTCCGGCCGGTCCCAGATTCTTCTGGGTTCCCGCAAAAATCATGGAGAAGCGGTCTATCGGCAGGGGTCTGCTGAGAATATCGCTGGACATATCGGCGATCAGCGGAACTGATCCCGTATCGGGCCAGCTGACCCAGCGCACACCCTCGATGGTCTCATTCGAGCAGAGATAAACGTAGGAAGCTCCCCGGCTCGCTGTCACCTGATCCGCCTCAGGCATGGTGGTATATCTCTCAGGTTTCCCGTCAAAGGTCAGCTTCACCGATCCGATCTTCTCGGCATCCTCAACCGCCTTGTCCGACCATGCGCCGGTGCGCAGATAGTCTGCATGCCCCTCAGGGGGAAGAAAATTCATCGGCACCATGCCGAACTGCAGCGTTGCTCCGCCGCCGAGAAAGAACAGCGAGTAGCCTTCAGGGATGTTCAGCACTTCCCGGAAGAGATCCAGCGTCTCATGATAAAGCACATCAAAGGATTTGCCCCGATGGCTGTTTTCGATCATGGAGATCCCCTCTCCCTGATAGGAGACCATCTGTTCGCTGAGTTCCTGAAGCACCTCCGAGGGAAGCGCTGCAGGTCCGGCGTTGAAATTCAGTTTGCGGTTCATGTAAGTTTCCTCCTCTCCGGCCGGGAACGGCGGTGCAGTCCGTCCGCCGCTGCTCCTGCAGGTTTATATCAGTAAGCGTACACCATCAGGCTGTTGCAGTGTGCATGGTCCGGCCGGATTCAGCAGTCGTCACAGGTATCCGCCGACTCAACCACGTGAATTTCGGGAGCCCCTGCTGATACCTAGATTATACTAGCGCACTAGTATTCGTCATGTCAATTTACTATCGGCAGTATTGCTGGAAAAAGCAATTATTCTTTAAATATTTGCGGTATTGACAAAAAAAACTGCCGCATGATGCCGGCAGCTTTTTTATCAGGCGGAAAGATTAGTAGCTTTTCATTGCCTTTACTTTCCGAAGTTTTTTCATCTGTTTCCGCTCGAGGGCCTTTTTCTTTCTATTCTTGATAGTCGAGGGCTT
>PWKH01000099.1 GCA_003559765.1 Spirochaetaceae bacterium | reverse complement strand
ATAAATATCATTAAAAGCAGGTATATCTACAGAGATTAATAAAGAGGCGCTGTGTGTAGAACTTCCAGTATGTGCTGAAAGAAGAGGAGACAAAGAGATTGCTACAAAAAAAATCAAAATTGTTCTGAACATAATCAATTATATAACGATTCCCCATCTTTCGACACTATACAAACCAGCTGAACAGCTTCAAATTTTGTGATTGCAGGTCTTCCTTTGCCATTCAACTCAGATTATTGTCTCAGTTCACGTAACATCCGGTCATTCTAAGGGGTTGGATGTGTGTGTGTTTTTCGCTGTTTTGCATCGTCTTCATGTTGCAATATAGTCCTTATTAATGTATTATAAACACTATATAAGGACGGATTATACCATGGCAATTCCTGAAGAGATCAGAAACGTAGCGAGACCGAAAAATACTATCGTAGTCAAACGGGGAAACGGTCCGCTCAAGTATGCGGTAGTGCAGCGTGTCGGCTGTAAACGGGTGGGTGGAAGCAATATCCCGATCAACGGGTACACCGTCGGTCATATCATCGAAGGAGCCTTTGTCCCTATCAGCGATCCGGTCGCCCAGAGGAAGACGGAACTAAAAGATTATGCTGATGTTGTTCTCATTGATTCCGTATCTCGGTCACTTCTTGATGAACTTCATGCAGTGTATTCAGCTGCTGATGCTTTGAAGATTTATGGAATTGCTCTGTTGAGAGTATGCTACCCCGGAGTCCCCTGTTCAAGACTTGATCATTACTATGAGACGAGTTGGGTGAGTACCCTGTTTCCTGCTCTTCCCCTGAGCCGCAATACGGTATCATCGTTTCTTCAGAATCTGGGAAAATCCTATTCCCTGATTGTTTCCTTCATGAGAAACCGGGTCAATTCCCTTAGTGCAGGAGACCACATTGCTATAGACGGCACACTGAAAGAAGACACCAGCAGCGTGAACTCTCTGTCTCATTACTCCAGGAAAGCACGTGTCAAAGGAACCATGGACATTACCGTTGTGTTTGCTTACGATATCGATCGCAGAGAGCCTGTATGTGCGAAGGTGTTTGCCGGCAATGTACTTGACAGTGTCAGTTACCAGCGGTTTTTGAGTGAAAACGGAGTGACCCGAGGTATCATCATGGCAGACAAGGGATTCCCGAAGCAAGCAGCTCAGGAGGCCTTCGATTCTTCCCCTGATCTTCATTGGTTGAATCCGATCAAACGAAGTGACAAACGTATTGCTGCTCATGATATGTACTCCTTCACCGGGATGCTCGATGACAGGAATAGAGACATTCTGTTTAAGAAAGAGAAACTTGAAGATGGTTATCTGTATGCGTTTTATGACCGTAAGCGTGCAGCCAAAGAGGAGGCTGATTACTTCAAGCATCATAAGGGAAAGCCCTTTGATGCCCAGCATCTGAACAAGCATGATGAACGTTTTGGTACCATCGTCTTCGAATCTGATGTGGATACGGATCCTGGTGTCATCTACAGGATGTACGATGAAAGATGGCTTATAGAGGAATGTTTTCGTTACTACAAGAACGTTACCGACTTTGACGATACCCGAGTCCATTCAGATTATTCTGTGTATGGAAGTGAGTTTGTGAATTTCATCTCATCTGTGATGACCTCCCGGATCATCAGAAAATTCGAAGAGACGGAACTCTTCTCTGAGATGACTTACAAAGACATCATGAGTAAACTCTCCTCTGCCAAGAAAGTCGACACTCTTGGAAACGGAGAGTGGGAGTTTGTACGTACGACGAAAGCTACAGAGAAGATGCTGGAAAGGCTCGGTTTGATTCCAAAACCGGAGGATCCTCCTAGGCGGAAACGCGGCAGACCGAAAAAGACCGTTGACGCCTCTGCCCCTAAACGGAAGCGTGGACGCCCCACAAAGAACCCTTCTTAGGGGTATATAGTGTTGGAAATTGGGAAATCGTTATTTAAGTACCGAAATAAACTGGGAACAGATGTCGCCATTGAAGCACTCAAAGATGCTCTGCTGAATAAACGGTCCACTGTTGATGAGCTGCTAAAATATTCTGATATATGTAGAGTCCATCAAATTATAACCCCTTATATGGAGAGCTTTTGTAACCAAATTGAGAAACTAACATTCTGATCTACGGTTCCCCGATGTCATAAAACACTTGCAGGAATTTACGGCACCATTCTTCAGTGATAAGCCCGGAAAGCTCGATTCGAGGGACCCTGAAAAAGGCTGGAGATAAATAACCCTTCTTTTAGATGGTTGTAATCTGATCAAGTTTCTTCCAGCAAATCAATAATATGTGCCATCAATTTCTCTACAAGAGGTATTGTCATTGCAAGATCACTAAGAACATCACTTTCATTTACCGTAATTTCACCAGGATACCGATGCTCAACTGCATAGGGATTTAACCTGCTAAGAATGGAGTCATCAACCTCAGGTAGTCCTTCCATAGACCGACATTTTGTTTTTAAGTACAGCAAGTCATGTGAGCGCGGAGGCTCGATATCATGGAGAACGAGAAAAGCTTTCAGGCATTTTTCGACTGCCTGCTGACAATGAAACCCAATGATACCTTTTGGCAGGGGCTTCATGTCCGACAAAAATTTTGCGGAATCTAAATCCTGCCTGGCTTTCTGCAGCCATTCAAGAACCAGTTCTTTAAGCTGCATAGAGGATTTTCCCTTCCCGAGCAATCACACGCTCTATAGTCGGCAGCACGCTTCGATCTCGGAAGGTACTCTCATTCTCTACAAGAATATCACACGGAATATCGATTACAGTATAAACCTTCCGGT
>PWKH01000020.1 GCA_003559765.1 Spirochaetaceae bacterium | reverse complement strand
TACCAATATCGGAAGCTGATTCAGCAGCATACATCATATCACACCTCAATATTCATATACATGAAAGTTATCATAAAAAACTCATGTTGGCAATATAATATTCATGATTATGAATATGAAAGCTGCATTGCTTTAATACAACAGATATATTCATCTACATGAATATTTATGCAGTCAGTATACTGATGAGAGGCAGAGGGATCAGAAATACTTGGGACTGCTGGATTCTCTTACGTTGGAGTACGGTAAAAAAAAGAATCTTGTACGTCTTCGCACAAATTTCTCCTATCATGCTACTTCTCACCCCGCTGAGGAAGGTCTTCAAGCAGCGGAAAGATGAGACAGATGTTTTGTACTATCCATTAGCCATGGTATGCTGCTGATTTTCTTGTAAAATCAGCAGAACTGTTGTTGATTTTCAGGATACGGCCGGAACTGAAAAGAAAAGCAGATTCATCAGGGGTGGGCACAGAATCTTTTATGCCCCGCGATGCGAGTGCGTGCAGCAGGCTGCAGACGCTTCAGGATTATCAGTAATCCGGCGTCATGCAGCTTTTTGACTGATCGCGTCTCTTATTTTGTCCAGGAGGCTCCCACCGATGCGGTCAGCGTGGCGATATTGTTTTTTGTGTAGTTGTAGGAGCTCACCGACCAGGAATCTTCCGGATCACTGGTGCCCTCCGCGGTGCCGCCGAAAAACCGCAGGGTGCCGAAGAGCCTGAAGTGCTCATCAACCAAATAGCCGGCCCGCAGGGATGCATCAAGAATTGACCCGGAAAAATCAAATGAGGCTCCGTTGAAGTAGGCGGAATCGATTTTTGATCCGGCAATATCGGCGCTGAGCTCCAGGCCGTTGTCAAACTGATACCTGCTGTAAACTGCCAGGGCAGGCACCAGCCCAACGTTCTGGGAAACATAGAGCCCTGAGTCGTCGAGCGCTTCAAATCTGACCGAGGCATTCCGGATCTGCAGCACCATCCCGAGACCGAGCACTGCATGGTCATATCTTCCGAGCAGATCATAGGTATAGGTGAATCGGTAGAAGGGAAAACTGTAGGTGAGCTTCATGGGAGTCCCGTCATCGAACTCCAGTTCATCGTTTTCAGTATCCTCCTCCTTTCCGACGGTAACAGCTTCCCGGAAGGTCACATTTGTCACCAGCTCAAGGGGCTGATAGGTGAACCAGATGCGGTGGCCTCCGGCAATGTCGGCTCCGACGGCATACCGGCGGAAGGGATAGAGATTGTCCTGTCCCCCCTGGTTCCGGAAGTCGAAGGGTACCTCGTCATCCTTGGTTTCAATGTTCTGATACACGTGATGCAGCACAGCAATGGTGCCCTGCTCGGTTTCAAAGAACGGTGTGAACCCGTTCTGCGGGTGCACCGGAAGTGCTGCTGCCAGCAGAATTATCCCTGCGGCAAAACTGAGGTATTTCATCCTGTTTCCCCCTGACTGATGCAGTATGGGTTCAGTGTAGCTTGACCGGAGGGAATGATCCAGTGAAAAGATGACAGAAGTGCGGTTTTCCTGAAAAATTCCGTTTGCCCGGGTCCCTGAAATGCTGCGTTATGAATTGTACGGACCTGAAAAGGGGGGTATTATTGGAGGAAGACAAAGGAGAGAAACTGCGGTGCAGGATACCCGGTACCAGGAAGATATCGAGTTCATACTGGCAAAACGGTATGATAACGGAGGGGATTGCTGGGCCAGTGCCGACGGACGGCTGTCGGTTGGAAATCCCTGCAGCACCCTCGGCTGCGTGCTTATGCTCAGCGAGCTGGGGGCGGATTTCTCCCATCCGGTGCTCCGGGGGGCAGTTGAGCTGATCTTTTCTGCCTGGAGGGAGGACGGGCGGTTCAGGCTTGCTCCGAAGGGAGCAATCTATCCCTGCCAGACTGCCGCAGCAGTCCGGGTGCTCTGCGAACTCGGATATGCTCAGGATCAGCGGGTTGAGCAGACCCTCCGGCACCTGCTGGACATACAGCATCATGACGGGGGCTGGCGCTGCAGAAAATTTCCCTACGGAAGGGGCCCTGAGACGGAGTACTCCAATCCCTGGCCGACCTTGACGGCTGCGGCTGCCTTCCGGCATACTCCGCTGTGCAGCAGCGACGAGCGGCTCGACCGGGCGGCGGAATTCCTCCTCAGCCACTGGGATATCAGAACACCCCTGGGGCCGTGCCATTACGGCATCGGCACCAGATTCATGAAGATCTCCTTTCCTCTGGACAGCTACAACCTCTTTTCCTATGTCTATGTGCTCTCGTTTTATGACATCGCAAAGAGCGACAGAAGATTTCTGGAAGCCCTGAAGGTGCTGCAGGGAAAGCTGGCGGGCGGAAAGGTAGTAGTTGAACTGCCGAACCGTCGTCTTGCCGGGCTCTCCTTCTGCCGGAGGGGCGAGGTCAGTGAACTTGCCTCACAGCGGTATAATGAGATCCTGGAGAATCTGAAATGAGGGGAATAGAATCGGCCTGTACGCTTCGGTACAGGCCCTGCTCGGCAGATTCTTCATCTGCGTGTGTTTCTCTGTTTTGCGCTGAGGAGGATTATACATGCTGTGCGAGCACGAAGGCGAGGCTGACGCCGACAGCAACCGCACCAAAATAGGTAACGAACCATGTTAGTTTATTCATAAGTCACTCTCCTGTTGAAGTTATATATAATAAATACTATTTTTATCGATTAAGATCAAGAGGTTTACAGCAGAAATATAAAATAATTTACTGAATAACTAAAATATATTAAAACATATTCATGATATGCTCATTTTGAATAATATGAATTCACTGCTCTGCTTTTTCCTGAACAAAGACAGCAAATCCTGCTGACGTCTTGCCTCCAGCCGCGCTTCCGGCATATAGTAGCCTCATGATTCTTTACACCTTTCTGCAGCTGCTGCCGATTCTGTTTTTAACCGTCGGCGGCTTTGTTTTGAGCCGGATATTTGTACTCAATTTCAGCACGCTGGTAGTCGTGATCACCGATTTTCTCATGCCCCTGCTGATATTCTATGCCCTGTACACCAGTAATATCTCCGGGAGGCTGGTTGCCGATATCGCCGGGGCAACCACCCTGATTGTAATCCTGCTGACTGGTGCTTCATATCTCTATGTAAAACTGTCGGGAGTTGATGCCCGGTCCTTCATGCCGCCGATCCTGTTCATGAATTCAGGTTTCCTGGGAATTCCTCTGATGCAGCTGTGGGGTGGGCTTGAACCAATGAACCTCATCGTGATCTATGACCAGATCCAGACGGTCTTCTTATTTACCCTGGGCATTCTGATTATCACCGGAGGGTTCAGTACGAAATCCCTCTCCGCCGTGGTAAAATCTCCTATTCTATGGGCCGTATTTGCAGGCTTCGGCTTCCGGTTCTTCGGTATCCCCGTGGCCGAACCGATCCTTGCCGCCATGGAATTCGGGGGAAGCGCCGCACCGCCCTTGGCTGCCGTTGCCCTGGGGGTCTCCCTTCGGGGTGCCAAATTTCATCTGGACCGGCATGTGGCCGCCGCACTGCTGCTGCGGTTTGTCGGCGGGTTTTTCTTCGGATGGGTGGCTGCACAGGTCTTCGGTCTCACCGGCATGAGCAGGACGGTGGTGATAGTTGCCGCTGCACTGCCTTCTGCAGTGTTCACCTCCGTGCTCCCGCATCGATACGGGGTGAAAGCCGAATTTGCCGGGACCGTGGTGGTGGCAACAACTGTGCTTGCCGTCATTACCATTCCGATTACGTTCTGGCTTGCGGTATAAAAAACTGCACCAGGAAAAGATCCGGTGCGGTCTCTCAGGAAGGGGTAGAGTCAGAGGATATGATGGAGAAACCCTTTGGTCCGCTCCTGGGTCGGACTGGAAAACAGCACCGACGGAGGACCGGTTTCAATAATCTCACCCTCATCCATGAACACCACCCGATCGGCGGCTGCCCGGCGGAGAGCTGAGCGGGGTAGGATCGCTCCTTCTCCGCCAGTCCGACTTTCTTCAAGAGCTTCCGCACAAGCCGCGATGATATCGAAATGGTTTCGATGACCTGCAGGTGGGGAAAGCGGTTGAAGCTCTGGAACATCATGCCCGCCTCTTCCCGGATTTTTCTGATGTCGGTCTTCGGATCGGCAGCCTCGTCGTCGGCGATCCAGATTCTCCCTGAGGTATGACAATTTTTAAAAAAGTAAAGAAGATCTCAGTTGACAAAAGGAATATTTCACGATATTGTCTAATACATGTTATATATCATAAGATATATAAATAACGTTATATAAAGAGGTGCGTATGCCCCCGAAGGTTCAGTTCAGCAGGGAAGAGATCATTGAAGCGGCTTTTGAGATAGCCAAGGATGAGGGATTCTCCGGAATCACCGCACGAAGTGTCGCCGGGCGCCTGAAATGCTCAGTTGCGCCGATATACGTCAATTTTCAGACCATAGAGGAACTGGTTCAGGCAGCGGTCCAGCGGGTGTTTACCCTTTCCCGGGAACTGCTGGAGCAGCAGACCGGGGAAGATTATTTTGAAAACATCGGCAGAGCCAGCCTTGCCTTCGCCCGGGAGTATCCCGTGCTGTTCCGGGAACTGGTGCTGACACCCAATCCCTATCTGACCTCCCGGAGGGTGATCACCGAAGAGATGGTGGAAGCTCTCGGGGAGCAGCCGGAAATGAGCAGCCTGTCGGCTCATCAGCGCCGGAGGCTGCTGCTGAAGATGCAGATCTTTCAGACCGGACTGTCGGCCATGGTGGCAAACGGCCATCTGCCGGAGGGAATCACCCCGGAGGAGACAGAACAGCTGCTGATGGAAGCGGGAGAGGAACTGCTGTATGCGCAGAAACACATCCATACGGAGGAATCATAGATGAAGGAAGTAGTGATTATCGGAGGCGGGATAGCAGGGCTCAGTGCCGGGATCTTTGCACAGAAACAGGGATTTCAAACAACCATTCTGGAAAAAAACACCCAGCCGGGCGGAGAGTGCGCCGGATGGGACCGCAGGGGATATCATATTGACGGATGCATTCACTGGCTGGTAAGCACCAAGGAAGGAACGCCCCTGTACGAGCTGTGGCGCTCCGTCGGGGCCCTTGACGGTGTCGATATCTACCATCCCGAAACGTTTATGAGCATTGAGTGCGGGGATGATACGGTTCACTTCTACCGGGATCTCGAGCGGCTGCGGGAAAGCTGGAAGGCCCTGTCTCCGGAGGACAGCAGCCGGATTGATGATTTCTGCAGCATCCTGAAGAAGCTGCAGACCTTCGAGATGCCCGACGGCAAACCTGCGGACATGATGGGTCTGTGGGAAAAACTGAAGCTTATGCACTCCATGAAGGACGCCGGCATGGTGCTGCAGAAGTACGGCAAGGTTCCCTTGACTGATTATGCGAAGACCTTCAAGCACCCGGCGCTCCGGGAAGCTGTCGGCTCCTTTGTGCCGGAGGGCTATGCAGCGGCCTTCTTCTTCTTCGCCCTGGCGACCTTCACCAAGGGATCGGCATCAATTCCTATGGGAGGGTCAAAGCAGTTTGCCCTACGGATGGCTCAGCGGTATCTGCAGCTCGGCGGGAGGCTTGAGACCTCCTGCGAAGTTACCGGCCTCGATATCGAAGGATCCCTGGTGAAGGGGGTATCCTGCAGCAGAGGCAGGAGCTTCGACGGAGATTATGTGATTGCCGCCTGCGATGCGGCGTTTCTCTTCGACACGCTCCTCGGCGGGAAATACACCCCGGCTGCTTACCGAAAGCGGTTTGCCGATAGAGAACGATACCCCGTGGCTTCGGAGGTGATGGTCGCCCTCGGCTTTGAAGGTGTAGTCAATGATGTTCCGAGGGCTCTCTCATTTCCGACTGAACCCTTTCAGACCGGATCAAGGCAGGTCGACCGCATCACCGTCAAGCACTACAACCATGAACCGGACTTTGCACCGCAGGGCTGCTCTGTCTACACCTGCGACATCAACCAGTTTCCTGAAGACTATGAGGTATGGGATGCCTTGAGCCGGGACCTCCAGTCATACCGGCAGGAAAAACAGCGAATCGGTGAAGCCGTACGCAAAGCCATGGAAACCCGGTTTCCTGAGATGCAGGGGAAGCTGCAGGTGCTGGATGTGGTGACGCCGAAAACCTATGAACGCTGGTGCAATGCCTATCGGGGAGGCTTTATGGCTTTTATTCCGACAGTAGGGGCCAAATCGATGGAGCACAGCGGGAAGATCAAGGGAATAAGAAATCTCCGGCTTACCGGACAGTGGCTCCAGCCTCCTGGAGGACTGCCGGTAGCGGCAGTAACGGGGAAACAGACGGTCATGCGGCTGTGCAGGGACGAGGGAATTCGCTTTGTTCAGTAGCTGCATATGTCCGCTATTTGTGATAGGATGCTCCAGATTATCTGATTGAGGGGGCAGCACTATGAAGGGACTGTTTCTGGGACTAGCCACGATTGACGTAATCCACTATACCGGGACGCCGCCCGGGGAAAATGAAAAGACCGCAGCAGATGAGACGAGAATCTATACCGGAGGGCCTGCGGCGAATGCCGCAGTCACCTTCGCTAAGCTCGGCGGCAGCGCCCGGCTGATTGCTCCGGTGGGAAGGCATCCTGCAGCCGAAATAATCCGCCGGGAATTGTCCTCCTACCAGGTCGATCTGGAGGATACTGATCCGGAATCGGACCTGCCTCCGGTGACTGCCTCGGTGGTGGTCAATACCCGTACCGGAAACCGATCGGTGATCGGAGTGAAGCCTGCTTCCCGGAATACCCCGCTGCAGCCGGGCGCGGGGGAGGATCTGCCCGATGTCATCCTGACGGACACCTACTACCTGGAGACTGCCCGGCCCTTTTTTGAGCTTGCGGCGCAGCAGAACATCCCGGTGGTCCTTGACGGGGGCAGCTGGAAGCCCTCCCTTGAGGGAATCCTTCCATTTGTCGACTATGCCCTCTGCTCCGAGCAGTTCCGCGCTCCCGGGGCCAGTTCCATGGAGGAGACAGCGGCATTTCTCTATGAAGCTGGAGCCGGGCAAGTCTGCTTCACCCGGGGTGCACAACCGCTGATCTGCTGTCACCAGGACGGCGGGATTCAGGAATTTCCGGTGCCCCAGGTATCCCGGGTTCAGGACACCCTTGCTGCCGGGGACATTTTCCACGGTGCATGCTGCTATGCCCTGGCGGCTAAGACCAGGGATCTGGAGGCTGTTCTCTCATTTGCCGCATCGGCTGCAGCCCAGTCGGTCCAGGTGCTCGGACCGAGGGACTGGCAGCTTGAAGCATAGAGTTCACGCTTCGCCGCTTGAGCGGAGTGTATGGAGGTGGCTATGGAAATGCTGATTGTCTGCCCCAAGGACCGGGGAAACACCTATCAGGTGTGCCGGTATGCGGCTGAGCAGCTCGGCTGCAGTCTGGGGATCATCGCCCGCGGTGATGCGCTGGACCTGAAGGAATATGAGACGGTACTGCTTGCTTCAGGTATTTACGGGAAAAAGATCCATGAATCCCTGGCGCACTGGATAACTGAGCTGCCCGGGGATCTGAAAAACCGGTTCTATTTGTTTACCACATCCCTCAGCCCCGGAGATTACCAGCATGCCCGCAGGCAGGTGCAGCAGCTGCTGGAGCAGCGGGGGCTGAAGCTTGAGGAGGATCATATGAACTGCTTCGGGAAAAATTTTCTCTTCTTTCGGCTCTGCCATCCCAATGATGCAGACCGCAGGAATGTCCTTGCCTGGGTGAAGCAGATCAGCTCAACAGTATAGATGAAGCGGGGCAGGAATATTTTTTTCTCAGCTGCTCCCGGCCGTTCCGGCAGGAGCAGTATTAAGGCTGTGCCAGGAGTGGCAGCCATGAGGACGGTTGCGGTTAATTAAGTATACTAATTAATAGAAATAGATACCCTCAGTTACATGGTGCGGCAGAGCATGGGCTCAGTATCAATCTGAATCAGCTAATTCCAAGCTTTATATTGAAATATTTTATCTTTTTCCCGGATTTTTACTTGACGTCCTGCTCCGGTATACCTACAATCTGTGAAATAGTTTTCTGCAGAGATTTTCGGGACTTCCGGCTGCGAAGATATGCAAAATCACGGTTTTTCCTTTTCGATTTACCGACTGCATGATGCATGCTCGTTTCTCCGGAAACGCGGCGGACAGGCTCCCCGAGGATGCTGTCTGTGCATCCGAGAACTGTGCTGCAGGAACCACGAAAAAAACCTTTAAGGAGGGAAAGAGGTATGAATACAGGAAAAAAAATGCTGATTCTGGCGGTGGTGCTTTCCGTTGCCGGGGCGGCAGGAATCGCTGCGGCTGGAATTCAGGAAGAGCGGGAACCGACCATCGGGATTTCCAAGATTGTATCCCACCCGGCGCTGGATGCCGTAGAGCAGGGGATTCAGGATGAACTGGCAGACCTAGGATATGCATTTCAGTTTGATCTGCAGAACGCCAACGGAGACTTCACTGCGGCAACCCAGATTGCAACCAAGTTCAGGACCGACCGGGTCGCCTATGCGGTAGGTATTGCCACCCCCACAGCCCAGGCGCTGGTGAATGAAATCACCGATATTCCGGTCATCTATTCCGCCATTACCGATCCCGTCGGAGCAGGTCTGGTGGAGACCTATGATGCCCCCGGAGGCAACGTCACCGGCTATTCAGATATGACCCCGGTGGAGGAGCAGCTGAGACTCCTGATGGAACTTACTGACATCAGCAGCCTCGGCCATGTCTATGCAAGCGGAGAAGCCAATGCAGTGGTGCTGGCTGAAGTTGCCAAGGAGTTTGCACAGGCGAATGGAATCGAATTCGTGGAAGCAACCGTCACCAGTTCAGAGGAAGTACGTTCCGCAGCTCAGGCAATTGCCGGCCGGGTGGATGCGTTCTATGTCAGTACCGACAATACGGTAGTATCTGCGCTTTCCGCCCTGGTTGAAGTGGCGAATAACGCCGGGGTGCCGGTGATGTCCGCAGACCCGAGTTCCGCCGAAGGCATTGACGTGCTGGCAGCACAAGGGTTCAGCTACTACAATATGGGCCGGTTCACCGGACGGCTGATTGCAGAAATTGAGGAAGGCCGGGACATCGGCAGTATTCCGGTCCAGTATATGACTGATCCCGCTGACTTGGATCTGCTGATCAATCTTGATGTTGCTGATGCCCTGGGTATTGAAATTCCGGCTCATATTCTGGAGCAGGCAACCATTGTCGTCCAGGACGGACAGCAGGTGCAGTAGCCGTATATGATTGAAGGAATTTTCATTGAAGGTCTCGTGTACGGAATTATGGTCCTGGGGGTGTTCATCACCTTCAGGATCCTCAATTTTCCAGATCTTACGGTTGACGGCTCGTTTCCCCTGGGAGCGGCAGTCATGGCGACGGGCATCACCATGGGATGGAACATCATCTTCACGGTTATCCTGGTATTTCTCACAGGATGGCTTGCCGGCACGGTCACCGCCCTGATCCACAACAAGCTCAAGGTGCCGAACCTTCTGGCGGGCATCCTTACTATGACTATGCTGTGGTCGGTCAACATCAGGGTACTGGGAAACCGGGCAAACCTGCCGCTGCTCCGGCAGGAGACCATGCTGACCTGGGTCCGGGGAGTTACCGAAGGGATTCTGACTCCCTCTGCGGCGGTGCTGGTGTTCTTCATCATCGTGGTGGTGGTCATTAAACTGCTGCTTGATCTGTTCTTCTCCTGCGACCTCGGTATTGCCCTGGGAGCTATGGGAAACAATGAACAGATGGTGATCAACCAGGGCGTCAACGTTGAGACCCTGAAGATTATCGGGGTCAGTCTTTCCAACGGACTGGTAGCCGTCTCCGGCGGGATGATGGCTCAGTTCCAGGGATTTGCTGACGTCAATCTCGGCCAGGGGATCATCATTGCCGGACTTGCATCGGTCATGATCGGTGAATTTCTGCTGCGCTCAAACCGGATCTGGATACTCACCACCCGGGTGCTCCTCGGCTCGATTCTCTACCGGGGACTGATGTACCTCGGGCGCTACTACGGGTACTACATCAACCTGACGCCGAGTGATCTTCAGCTGATCACCGGTCTGCTGATTATCGGCTCGCTGATAGTCACCCAGATGCGCCGGGAAAAGAGCTTCTATGAGCGGGATGCCAAGGTGCGCGAACGGGGGGATGTATGATAGAACTTCGAAATGTGACAAAAGTGTTCAACCCCGGAACTCCGAATGAGAATGTGGCGCTTCGGCATATGAATCTTCAGGTGAATGAAGGTGACTTCGTCACCGTCATCGGAAGCAACGGATCGGGGAAAACCACGCTGTTCAACCTGATTGGAGGGACCTTTATGCCCACTATGGGGCAGGTTTTCGCCCATGGGGAGAACGTCACCAGAGAGCCGGAATATAAACGTTCCAGATATATCGGGAGGATTTTTCAGGATCCCCTTCTCGGCACAGCGGGGACTATGTCTCTGGAGCACAATATGATGCTCAGCGCCTACAAGGGTATGAAGAGTCTGAAAAAGAATCTGAACGCAAAACGCCGCAGCTACTTCCGCGAGCGGCTTTCGGAGCTGGAAATGGGGCTTGAGGACCGGCTCAAGGACAATGTCGGACTGCTCTCCGGCGGCCAGCGCCAGGCGCTGACGCTTCTGATGATGGTCCTGTCCAGACCGGAGCTGATCCTTCTGGATGAGCATACCGCCGCCCTGGATCCGCAGAATGCGGACAAGGTGCTTCATCTTACCACAAAATTTGTGGAGGAATACAAACTGACTACGGTGATGATCACCCACAACATGCACCAGGCACTGAAATACGGCAACCGCCTGATCATGCTTGATGCCGGGGAAATCATTCTCAATGTCGACGGGAAGGAAAAACAGCAGCTTACGGTTAACAAACTGGTCAACCGGTTCAAAAAGATCCGTCATCAGGAAATTGACGATGACGAACTGCTGCTGTCATAACACCCCATGTTGCAGAACGCCTGCCGAGTGAAGCGGCAGGCGCTTGCTGCCGTATCTGTTTCGCAAACGCAAAACCGCTTCTGGACAACCCCGGCTTCCGCCGATATGATGCCTTCAGCTGAACCGGAAGGAGCTCAGAAAATGTGAAATCAAGTACCCCATGCACGTCGCGGCATGGGTATTTCATCGGCATAGACTCAGACGGATGCGTCTTTCCCACCATGGAGAAGAAGCATCGGGACTGCTTTCTTTTCGCCTTTCTCCAGGAATTCGGTCTCGAAGCACAGGCAGCGCACATCTGGGATATCTGGGAGCATGTGTTTCTT
>PWKH01000171.1 GCA_003559765.1 Spirochaetaceae bacterium | reverse complement strand
GTCCGTCGATCAGGAACGGGACCGCCCGGGCGGAGGCAATGCGCCCCAGGGCCGCCGCTGCGGCGGTGCGTACGGTAGATTCGGGATCTGAAAGCTGTTCTATGAGACGATCCTCCGCAGCAGCACCGCCCATGCGTCCGAGGGCCTTGACCGATTCTTCCCGGATTTCCGAGTCGGGGTCCTCCAGCCGCAGGGCGATCTCTTCAATCGCCAGGCTGCTGGAGGGGCCGCTCATGCGGCGGAGGGCCCGTTCCACCCGTTTCGGTGAAGTCGGGCGGGCAATATAGGGCATGTTGTAGTAGGCCTTCACTATGGTCGGGGTGGTGATCGCCGGGAATACCTGGGAGAAGCGGCGCTCGCTTTTAATATTCAGATTGTCCATCAGCAGGAATGAAACCCCCACCAATGCCAGACTGGTGAGCACTACAAACCGGATGTCGCCGGTTATATCAAGGAGATAGCCCCCCAGCACCGGACCGACAGAGGAGATCAGGCCGAGCAGCCCCCAGAACCAGGCGATGAAGATGGTCCGGTTCTTCCGGGGAAGCAGGACGAACATGATCTGACCGATTCCCTCATAGAGGGCAGGGGCGAAAAATCCCCAGGATACGGCGGCGATGATGAGCATCACCGGATAGTTTTCCGGGGTGATGAAGATATATGCGAGAAAGCTCAGGGAGCAGAGCATCCCCACCAGGGTAATTGACTTTCTGCCGAAACGGTCCATCAATGTTCCCCAGAACGGCACCAGCACCACCCAGATCAGCTGGGAGATGCCGTACATGATGCCCAGCCAGATGTTCGGAACGCCGATGCGCTGGGGGTCGGTAATGTATGCCGGAAAGAAGGGATTTGCCACGTTGATTGCCAGAATTGATACCGAGGCGATCAGACAGAAGGACCGGTAGGTCCTGGATCTGAGAGGAGAGAAGAAGGTCGCTGCATCCAGTTTGCTCCGCTCGGCCTTCCGCAGGGCGGTCTCCGGTTCGGGGATCGGCAGATGCAGGATGTGCTCCATCAGGCCGATGATCCCGGCGCAGAAATAGATGACGCCGTATACGATGAATATCCGGCTGGAGAACACGTCAAGCGCTGCGGCGGCTATGAAGAAGCAGACAATATTCATCAGCTGGGCTGCGGCGCTGCGCCTGCCGAAATAGGTGCCCGCCGACTGGGAGGGAACCAGCTCGTGGATCCAGGTCCACCATCCGGAACTGGCGATGCTGCCGATGAAGAAGGTGGCTAACGTGGCGCCCATGACCACCGACAAAGCCGTGAAGCGGTCTCCCCCTGCAGCGACATACCAGGCGCTGAAGGCGATTACAAAAGCCAGTGACCGATGGATCAGTCCGATCACCAGCCAGAAGGGTTTGATGGAGGTGCGCCGGTTGTAGAACAGGATTGACGCGATATGGGAGACGCTGACGATATTGAAGGCGGCAATAAACAGTCCCAGCTGGGAAGCGCTGGCACCGAGATAATTTTTAACAAATACCGTCAGTATCTGCTGGGGGGAGACCAGCAGGAACCAGACTGCACCGAAGCCGCCTCCGACAAGGCTTAACTGCATGGAGCGGGTGATCTGGCGTTTTGTGATCCGTCTTCCCTTCGTGTCGACCATGACCTGATATCCGGCTGAGCGCGCCGGCTACGATTGAGAGCCGGGCAGGCGCATGACCCCTCGTCCGGATTTGCCGTCGATGCGCACATCAAGGGGTGAATCAAGCCTCACATGCCTGATATAGTCGTTTTCAAACACCGCCGGCAGCGCATCCAGGCTCTGCTGATGAAAGCTTCCCTGCCTCCTGAAGGGATTGATGGTCATATATGCATTTCTCAGGGAGGTGAGATTCTGAAAGAAATGGGTGCCCTGGCTCGGTTCCACCTGGAAATGCTCCAGTCCCATTTCCACGACTACTCTGGCATGGGATATCTGGGTCCAGGTGGTGGGAATTCCCAGCCACGGATCGGTGGAGCCGAGCCTGCCGGGAACGATCAGGATATACCCTTCCTTGGTTTCTGCGAAATGCTCGTTGATCTCCCCGATGACCGAGGCCATTTCCTGGGTTTTGGACGGGTCAAAGGATTCAGGTTTCACATAAACGGCATCCCTGAGGTCATCGAACTTTCCGTTGCCCATGGCATGGGGGGAATAGATCAGCGCCCGGGACACCATTTCGTCGTCGATGCTCACATCTCCGGCTTCAAACCCGGCGACGATCGGGCGGATCTGAAGGACGCTGAACTCCGGCGGTTTCGGGCCTTTGTCAAGGTTGCCGGCAAATTCAATCTCTATAGGCACATTGAGGATGTTCTCCCCGAGTTTCAGCAGGTCATTGATGACCGAGGCGACGGGAAGCAGGTTGTACTTCAGCAGCCCGGCGAAGGTGATGATTTTTCTCCCCTTCCCGGCCGCGGTGTCCCGGACCACGAAGTTCTCCTCGTCATAGGTCGAGGCGATCAGCTTCATGGACCCGTCGGATACAGCGTCCTGTACGGGGGTCTGCAGCAGGTTGTCGGTATTTTCGCTGATCGGATCAAAGGGCCTGGTCATGTCCAGGGCGTAGAAATGCTGCTGGGTGTTCTTCAATGTGGAGCGCATTTCAGAAAGCTGCATGATCTTTTTCGGATACTTCGGAGAAAAGCGCAGGGAGGTGCCCAGGTCGTCCACCACGGTTTTGCCGAATCCGAAGGCCATATAGGCGATTCCGTCCTCCGGCCGCTCATTTTCCACCGGATAATAGTTCAGGGAGCGGGCGACTCCCGAAAAGTTCGGGTAGCAGCGCTCGCCGTAGATGCTTCCGGTGACCCGCTGGATGACCACCGCCATCTTCTCCTCTTCGATCATGTGGTTGGTCGCTTTCAGGTAGTCCT